>JBFWRL010000028.1:0-42704 GCA_050248915.1 Candidatus Sericytochromatia bacterium | reverse complement strand
CCGCATTCTTGGACGTGAAACCCGCACACTTTGGGGCAAAGAGGCGCTCAAAGAGCAATTGGGAGAACTGCAATTCAGCATTTCGCTGCCCTCATTTTTTCAGGTCAATTCACAACAGACCGTGGTCTTGTATGAAACCATCAAAGCCATGGCTGGGCTCAATGGCAGTGAAACCATTGTGGATGCCTTTGCCGGTGCGGGCACCATCGGCCTCTGGTTGGCCAAACAGGCCAAACAGGTCTATTGTATCGAGAGTGTGGCTGAGGCCATTGCCGATGGCAAAGTCAACCGGGCCCTTAACCAGATCGAAAACCTTGAATTTCGCCAAGGCGCGGTCGAAAAACTCCTGCCCGAATTGGTGACCCAAACCCCAGCAGATCTGGTGATTCTCGATCCACCACGCAAGGGCTGCGAACCATCTGTTTTGGCCAGCTTAATCCGGGCAGAAGTGCCCAAGGTGATCTATGTTTCGTGTAATCCTGCCACCCTGGCCCGCGATTTGGCGCTGCTGGCCGAGTATTACGAGATTCAAGCTATTCAGCCGATCGACCTCTTTCCCCACACCCACCACCTCGAAACCGTGGTGCTCTTGACCCGTGGCGGCGCGGAAGTCTTGCCTGTCAACGAACATCCAGCCGACGAATCCGCGGATTAAGTGTGGCCTCTGCGCCTGTGCCACACTTTGATATGAAAATCCACAGCCTGTTGCAGCGCCTCGGCTGAGAGTTGGAATAGAGCCAGAAATTGGGCCAAGTTGAGACGCTCAGCATAATCCAGCAAGTGTGATGCCGGGCGACCCGGCAAGCGGCTGAGCAGGGGGGCCAGATACCCAGTTTGCTGCAAAATGGTCAGCAGGGCTTTTTTTTCTGCTGCTTGGGTGCGGTCATATATCGCCAACAGGGTTTCATTCAGTTCCCCATTTTTTTGCTGGGCCACTGAACAGGCCACCCCTTGCAGCACCAAGCTCAGGGCATTGCCTGTGCGCTGCCGGGCCGTTTCAAGTAAAAGAACTTTGAGAACGGCGGGAGATGCCTCCGGCAAACAATGTTTGATCAGGGCCAAGCGCTGCTGTTTGTCTGGGGTACGCAGGGCAACTTTTAAGGCTTCGGGGGTCATGGGGCTGTCCTTTTGATCATCCAGGGGGCTGACACGGTGCCCTCCGACTGCTATATTAACCCTTAAACCCGTTCAATAGAAAGTCTGTGTATGTCTAACACCGCCTCAGCTCAACACGCACCTGTTTTCACAAACGATTGGGGCATGGCCTTTGTCCTGATTCAGCCCGGCCCGTTTAAAATGGGCAAATACCTCTTGCCCTCGGATTTTTTTTCAGACGATGTCTTACATCCTGTTAACTTAACCCGCCCCTATTATCTGCAGACCACCCCCGTAACACAGGCCCAGTGGCAGGCCTTGATGGGTACAAACCCCTCTAAACACACAGGGGATCCCCAATTGCCTGTGGATTCGGTTTCGTGGTCCGATGCCCAGAACCTAATTCGGGTTTTAAACGAAAAAAGTGAAGGTGGCTACCGCTTGCCCAGCGAAGCCGAGTGGGAATACGGCGCACGGGCCGGTTCTGAGACATATTTTTATTTTGGCTCTGATGCCAGTGCCTTGCAAGAACACGCCTGGTTTCAAAACAATGCGGCGAAAAAGACCCATCCGGTTGCCCAAAAACAGCCCAATGCCTGGGGGCTTTACGATCTCTATGGCAATGTCTGGGAATGGGTCCAGGATTATTATGCCAACTACCCCCTCTACGCGCTTACCGACCCCACTGGGCCTGCCAAGGGCTCACAACGGGTTCTGCGCGGGGGCTGTTATTTAATCGGGGAAAGCCGTTGCAATTCCTATGCCCGCGGCTTAAATGCGGGCTCGAAAAAAAAACCAGCCTATGGTTTTCGTTTGGCCAAAAGTCTTTGAGCTAAAAAGTAAAAAAGATCAGGCCTTGATTGGCCTCTGAAGCAGTTTTAAACCAGACTTTGGCCTGTTTAAAAGCTTTGACCACATCTCCGTCAGGGTGTTTGAGTTTCAGCGTCGAAAATTGACGGTAGATGTCGAGGGCTTTCTCCGGTTTAACAGTGTAAACCCCGGGTAAATCGTCGGGGTGGGCCATGGGCAGCGGAGGCATAAAACACAGAAAATCCTCAAATGACCAGCCCTTCAAACCCCAACTTTTGGCCGCCTCATCTAGGCTTTCCAACCAGCTCAGGCGATAGGGGCAAAATTCAGCGTTGACAAGGGTTTTTCCGATTTCAGCCAGAATCAACCGCAGGGCATAGGCATGGGCCGTGCCACCAGGCCCCGAAATGGGCTGTTTGCCAGCAAAGATGTCTGAAAGCAATTCCGAGGCCGGTTTGGACTCTCCCCAATTTTCGTGCAATTGCTGAAAGCGTTGGGGATGGCGTTTTTGCACCGCCAAAGCCTTCATCTCCGCATTTTCTCCGTCACAAAGGGAGTGCAAATGGGCAAAATCGCAGAGATAGACCTCAGTACAGAAACTCATTTCAAACATGCCTCGGTTTTTCTTATGGGTTGAAACCAGTATACTAGAACCAGCTTAAATTCCCCGTCCAGGATGTGAAACATGCCCAAAGTCACTTTGCCCCTCTGTTTTTTTAGCAGTCTGCTGGCTTGTCTGCTGTTAAGTGGCGCAGCCAAAGAGAAACCCCAAACTCTTCCCAGCTTTAAACTGAGTTGCGCCCAAGGCAATACCCCCGAAAAATGTTTGAATCAAGCGGTGACCCTCGAAGCCAAAATCGCAGGCTTTGACGATGAATCGGCCCGCGAAATTCTGCAACACCCGGATATGCGCTCCCCCATTGGCAATTGGGAACAATACCAAACGGTGATATCCAGCAATATGGGCCAGGTCAATGTCTTGACCGAGACCAAAATCACCTGCCCCAAGGTCAAATTGAAGGGGGTTTTAACGGAATATACCCTGAGGTGTGAGCCCGGCCAAGGCGGCAAATGTGAATACCGCAGTTATGTGATTCAGCTCAAATCGTACACTTGTCTCAAATAATAACTTAAGGCTTTGGCTCGGTGGGGTTGAGTAAGGGTTTGCCCGTTTGGCGATCCAAATCCAGCGAAAAGGCCAACCCTTCTCCCCGTTTGCCACTGGCTGTGATGCGATCGGGCTTTAAGACTGCCTGCCATTCAGAAATTCCCTGACCCGGAAAAGCCAATAGCAATTGCTGATGCAAGGCAATGCCATCCAGGGTTTTCCAGCCTGGAAAAGCCACCTGGACTTCAGCCAAAGGCACCCGGTAGAGCACCTCCACCAGACGGCGTTCATCAAAGAGCCCGGCAAAACGGGGATAGCCAAAATAGACAAATTGGGGGTCTTCATGCAAGAGCATCCAATTGCCAACCTGGGCTTTGCGGAGTCGGTTCTTCATGCGGTAGTCAAAAAATTGGGTCACACTCACAGTTTCTGCTTGTTCCTGCCATGTTTGCCTGTGGGGCACGTCTTCGACCTGAATGCCCTGTTGCCAAGGGCTGCAAGCTGAGAGCAGAGCCGTGAGTACCAAGCTGATCGCGTTTAAAATGCGCATGTTTAGGCTCCCATCTCAGGCAAACACAGATCCAGAGCTGTGGCTGCGGCAATGGCATCCAAGCAGGTCGGGGTATCCAGCTGATCGAGACGGTGGCGATCAAACCAGGCCGGGTTTTGCAAAACAGCGGTTTCAACCTGATTGAGGGCCGCCACCAAAATCTCGGGGGTGAGCTGCCGATCACTGTACCAAGCCAAACAGAGTGCCTGAATTTGCACTGCCAAAAGTGAAAAAGCCTGCAAAAAAGCAAATTGAAAGAGGTTCAAACCTTTGGCCTGCAAGGGATTGAGATTGAGCAGGCGGCGGGTCAGGTAATTACGCAAGACGGCACTCAAATGGCTCCTTTGACTGAGCGAAAGGGGAAAGGGCACTTGCCGACCCTCTTTTAATTTGCCCAAAAAACGCGCCAAAGCCGGAGAACGAAAGGGATCCAACGCAGCAAATAACGCCAGATTCTCCTGCCACCGGGGGGCTTTGGGTCGGTTATCTTGCCGCCAAAACTTCACCTGTTGGTGATACAGTTGACCGAGCAAATCCTGTTCTGACAAGGTCTGTGGGGCCGCAGCAATGATCTTTAAACCCTGAATACTGCCAGAGAGGCAACGCACGGGACTGATGCTGTGCTGCCAGATTCCTTCCAAGATCAATCCCAGCCAAGGCTGCAGCGGCTCCTCCTGGGTATATTCGAATTGGGGGGGACGTTTGACCATACGCAACACCAATTCCCCTGTCTCTGAGAGCATCTGGGCGGCTGTTTTACACGAGCTTTTGAGAGAGGGGCTGTAGAGATTGCCGTGTAGAGAGGCTTCGTGAGGGTAACGCTGACAGATTTCAGGTTTGGCTTCAGCCCCGAATTGCTTGTGAATAAAACAGAGATTGTCATCGTCCAAAAACAGACAGCGGTTGCTGCCAAGTTGTTTGTTTAAAACCGCCCGACTGCTTTCTGTCGCAGGGGAAAAAGGATGTTTAAAACGGCCAGAAGGGTGGCTGTCAAAAGTGGCATACCACTGTTCATAATAGGCTGGTTCCAATTCAATATTCCAGGGCTGTTGGCAGCATTGGGCACATTGGCTGCACTCAAACTGGTCTACCTGTTCTGGATAGACCAACGCCAAAAGTTCAGGACTGGAAACGGCATCCTGAGCCAAATCCCAAAACCAAGCAAAAAGAGTGGCTCCTTCGGGAGCAGCAATCGACACAACTTACCTCCTTGAAAAACCCTTCAATAACGCGACACAGCAGGCGTTTGATAATATCTTACCAGCTTTGTCAAGCCATTGACTTGCCCGATTAATATCAAAGTGATATCATATTGATATGAACCTTATGGAGGTCATTTATGCAAAGAACTTACGATAAATCTGCTTTAAAAATCAATGGATTTGTGGTTTTGCTGTTTATTCTCGGCGCTTTTTTGGTCGCTTTGATGATGTTTATGGTCAAAGCCCCTCTGATTGGGGGTCTTTTGATACTGGCTTCAGTTTTGATTGGCCTACCCGGACTTTACAGTGTGGAACCCAACGATGCCCGCGTCCTCAACTTTGCCGGCACCTATACGGGCACGGTCAAAGACGCTGGTTTTTGGTGGTCCAATCCCTTTGCCATCAAGAAAAAAGTCACCCTGCGGGTGCGCAATTTTAACAGTGAAAAGCTCAAAGTCAACGATGGCAATGGCAACCCCATTGAAATTGCTGCCGTGGTGGTCTGGAAAGTCCTCAGCCCTGCCAGTGCCCTCTACGACGTGGATGATTACGAAGAATTTGTGCATATTCAAAGTGAGACGGCCATTCGCAGCCTCTGCAACGAATACCCCTACGATCATTCCGAAACAGGGGGTATGACATTGCGTGGCAACCCCGAAGAGGTGGCAGACACCCTGCAAAAAGAGCTGGAAGATCGCCTCAAAGATGCTGGCGTCAAAGTGATTGAGGCCCGTCTCAGCCATTTGGCTTATGCCCAAGAAATTGCCCAAGCCATGTTGCGCCGCCAACAGGCCCAAGCTGTGATCGCCGCGCGCAAACAAATTGTCGAAGGGGCTGTGGGCATGGTCAAAATGGCCCTGCAACAATTGTCTGAGCAAAAGATTGTCGAACTTGACGATGAAAGAAAGGCCCAGATGGTGAATAACCTGATGGTCGCGCTGGTTTCTGAACAAGAAGCACAGCCCATTATCAACGCAGGAAGCCTGTATTGATCAGCGATGCCGGCCAAAAAACAATTTTTGCTGCGCATGGATCCCAAACTTTTTGCCCAACTCGAACAGTGGGCAGGTGATGAGTTCCGCTCTGTCAACGCCCAGATCGAGTTTTTGCTGCGCGAGGCCCTCAAACGGTCGGGCCGCTTAAAACACGAAGCGGATTCCCCCTCTGAGGACCCTGCTGAGACAGAGAACTGAAGCACCTGCCGTCGGGCCTGGAGAGTAATTCTCCAGGCCTTTTCTGCTCTTTGGGCCCTTTTGGCAGGGATTTTTGCCCAACCAAGCAAGTTTCTGAACTGCAAAGATATAATTAAGAATACGTAAAGAAAACTTTAAATTGAGGTCCTTCATGCAGGTTCAGGCACTCCCAACTTCTTCTCAGGCCTTTCTGCTCTCCGCTCCCGTCTCCACAGCCGCCAGTCGCACCGTCTCTTCCCCCCACGCTTTACAGATTCCCGATCGGGTCAAAATCAGTCCCGAAGCCCGCGAACAATTGGCCAGCCAAGCTGCCGACGAGGCCGCCATCCAAAGTGTTCACTTTTTGGCCGATCTCTATCGCCAAAGCCGCAGCTCACAAGAGCGCATCCAAATCACCCACGCCTTGGGGGCCATTCGCCATCCCGAAGCGGTCAAAGCCCTCGAAGCTATGACCCGCACACGTTTGGATGATGCCCATGAAAATGCCCTGATCGCAGCCCTGGGCAATTCCCGGCAGGCCAGTGCTGTGGCCGTCTTAAACGATCTGTACCGCAGTTTTTGGAACCGCACGCAAAAGCGTGAAATGGTGATCGCGGCGCTGGGTGAAACCCGTTCCCCTCAGGCCTTGGAATCCCTGCGTCAGGCGTATAAAGACGCCTGGAACAGCCCTTCGGGCAAAGAAGCCGTGATTGCCGCTTTGGGTCAGTCGCGCCGGTCTGAAGCCGTGCCACTGCTGCATCAGATTTACGAAGACAATTGGAATCAAGCGCAACTGCGGCAAAATGTGGTAGAGGCCTTGGGGCAGACACGCTCTGAACAGGGCGCAGAAAAATTGATTCAGCTCTTTAATCAGCATTATTCCCAACCCCAAACCCGCCAAGTGATTATAACAGCCCTGGGACAAACCCGCGCTCAAAGCGCCGTCTTGTTCTTGCAGAAGCACTATGGCCAATTGCGCAGCGAACATGAGCGTCAACAGGTGTTGAGCGCGTTGCAGGCAGCGTTCGACCAGAGTGATACCTAAGACCTGAGTCCGGCCAAAAGTTGGGAAATTTGCTGGCTTAAATCGGTCTGCAATTGTTGCGACGCCAAGGGAGAGGCCTGCAAGGCCATCAGCCCAGGGGCATAGACCTGGGAAGGTCCCGGATAGAGAATACAGGCCATCTCCACCACCGTGTCTCCACCGACCAAACGCAGGGCATCCCGGTAGGCGTGCATGCGGTCCAAATCGACTTTTTCAGGGCGTTTGAGTTGATCACCCAGGCGATATTTGGCATCCCAGAGCCAGAGCCGATCGGGGCCATTGGGCCTGACGATGTGCACCACCAAGTCGGGACGTTGGGCATAGCTGATACTGTGAATGGGGCCTGTTGGGCCAAATTGCCGCTCAACCCACACCTGTAATGCAATCCCCGCCTTGGGCTTTTGCAAACACAAAACCATTTTGCCCCGAGGCAAAACGCGCACCCATTCGGAAGCCTGCCAGGGAAACAGCGTTTGCTGGAAATCCGCTTTCCAGCCTTGCTTTTGGGCCGTTTGCAACAAAGCCAAAATCAGATGCAGCAGACTCCAGGTCTGGTATAACCAAGGTAAATTCTCAGGGCTGCGCCGTCTGGGCCCCCCAGCGCTGACAAAGACAAAATCGGAGTTGAGATTTTGCCAAAGAGACCAAAATGGGCGAGAGCTGGGCCGCGCCAGCAAACCCAAAACGGGGGGAGAAGTCGAAGTCAAAGCGTGAATTTCATCCCAGCCCTGACACTGGCCTGTGAGTGTGCGCAATTGGTTGGACCAGGTGTGCAATTGGGCGCGTTCAGAGCCAAAATCTTGCCCCTCTAAGAGCCCCAAAAGGGCATTCAGTCGCAATTCAACCCGGCCAACCAGATTTTTGACAAAGCGGTTTTCGGGGGTATTGTACTGCCAGCGTGGGCGTTGATCGCGAATCATCTGGCCCGGTTGCCAAGCCGTCCGAAACAGCGGCTTGCGAGCTTGGTAAGCTGGCACAGGCAGACATTCTGCGGGCAAACCCAAGGCCTGATTCGGTTCCCAGGCAGCCAAGGCCGACAAGAGGCCGATCGGCCCCTGATGGCCACCCAGACACTCCTGCAGGCGGGCAAATTCCTGTCGCCAACCGCGCAAACGCGCAGTCAATGCGCTTTGGCCCATCAAGCGGCCTTGACCCATTCCCAGCGCCTTGCCCCATTCATGGGGCAAAAGATAGCTGAGTTCTTCAAGCAGGGCAAAGAGGCCGCGCTGCCCCCAACCCTCGGGCCAAACCGCCAATTCGGTCTCAAAACAAAGGTCTGACTCGTACCAGAGACGCAGAGGATATAAACCCGGCCCCTGGCGTTGCCACAGCGCCATCAAAACCCGTTTTTCGGGTTGCCATTGCAGCGGCAGATTCAGTCCTGCCAATTCGAGCCTGTAAAAGGCCAAAGATTGGGTACAGCCCATCAAAATAATCCAGGCAGATTCCCATTCGGGCAGGGCCTTCAGCGATTCTCCCAGGAGATTTTCAAAGCGCAAGCCTATGCGGTTCTCAATGGCCAAAGACAAAGCCCTCGCGCTGCCACTGGGTCTTGATTTGCTGCAAACGATGCTGGCTCAGGGGAAAATCAGCCGCGGGCAAGAGCCCTTCAAGCTGATTCAAACAGGCCAAGAGCGCAGGGTCACTGCCACGCAGACGCACCAACAGCTTTTGTAAGATTTGTTGGTCCAAGGCCATTGACCATGTCATGCCTATGCAAGCTGCCGCTGAGATATAAGCACGCATCTCTTTGATGGTCCGAAAGGAGAGGGGGATCAAAGGGGCAAGACAGAGCAAAATCTGCCCCAAGATCTGCTGGTAGGGCAGGCCATCCAAGAGAGAGGTAATATCTGAAATCGCAGCTTCCAGGGTCAAGACCTGGGCCCGATCATATATTTTATCGGCCAACAAATGGGTACTTTCATCGAGGTTGATGGTGCCCACCACATGTAAATTGGGTGTGAGGCTGACGGGCGCATCTCCCCCCAGCCAGAGAGGAGCAGAACCTTGGCGGCGCAAAATTTCCAGCCCCGATAACAAGGGGGCAAAATAATGTTCAATCCGGGCCAGATTCATTTCGTCCAGGATCAAGTGATAGGGTTGGGCGGGCCGATTATCGCGGCGAGCCGCGGACCATTCGAGGGCAGCCCGTTTGAGAAAACGGCTGGCTGGAGAGTCAAAATAGCACTTTTCGAGGGGGTTAAAATAACCGAGCCAGTCTTCGGGTTGATTCCAATGGGGAGAGACCGCCAAAAGGCAGACTTCGGCCCCACTGACCTGGGCGTAGAGCTGGGCCAACCAAGATTTACCCACGCCACTGGGTCCACTCAAAATCACCAAGGCAGCACTCTCCAGGGCCAAATGGTAACGATAAAGCATCTGCTTGGGCAGCAAAAGGCCTTGATGGTGAATTTTTTCGACCCATTTGTCGAGCCGTTTTTGCGGGCTTGGCAGCTCTTGAGGCTGTAGTAACTGGGGCAAAAGGGCTTTTAATGCCTCCCAGGCATCGGGGGACACTTTAAACACCCGGCCCTGGGGACGCTTAATAAACGGCTCACGGCTCCAACTGGGCAAGGTCTTGAGAACCTGTCTGGGCAAAGGTTTAGGCAAAAGACCCACAATGTCAAAGCCAATATGCCAAGAGTGGGGATCTTCCGCCTCGGCCAAATATGCGGCGCTGAGCAATTGTCCAATTGCAATTAACCCCAGCCCACTGGCCCAAAACAAGAGGGTGTCCCCGGCCATCATGTGTTGCGCGTAGCGCTCCACCGGCCATTCGCTGGCCATTTCTCCCCGGCCCTGACGCAGGCCCTCTAAGCGCAGCGCGAGTTCAGAACTGGATTCAAACTGAAGCAGCCAGATCGGACGGGCATTGGCAGACATAAATCCCTCACAGATGTTTTTTTCCAGTATACGCCCTGAATTTGTCTTCCCCCCAACGCTTCAGGGCCAAACGCTGGTCCTCAGTCAAGGTCTTAAACCCGAGCAAAAGCAAGGCATAGAGCAAGATGGCCAAAGGCAGAATCAGCCACCAGGGCAGGCCCCCAGCCACAAGCAGTTGCACGCCCAGCCCCATGCCCAGTGTCGCCGCCCCCCCTTTGAAGCCCAAACCCCATGACAGCTTCAAATCCAGGCTGCGGTACAAAACCGTAAAATTGATCAGACAGACCAGGGCTTCTGTCAAAACCGTGCTCCAGGCGGCACCCAAACCTCCCCAAAGGGGTATCCAGAGGAGATTTAAACCCAAATTGAGGCCCACCCCCAAGGCACTGCTGAGCACCAAGAGCCGGGTCAAATTGAGGGCGGCCAAACTGTAGAAACAAATATGGTTCACAAACAAAAAAATCAGGCTCAATAAGAGGATTTGCCAAAATGGGACAGCAGCCCCAAAAGCTTTGCCCAAAAGGCTTTCAATCATGGGCCCAGCCAGGAGATAGCCCCCCAGAGAGAGGGGCCAAGCCACCAACCAGGCCAGCTCCAAGGATTGCCGGGTGAGGGTTTGCATCTGAGTTTGGATCTGGGTTTGGATCCGAGTCTGCTTCTGGGCCTGCTCTTCGCTGCCCCACTGCGAGAGCACAGGGAAAATGGCCATTAAGAGCAAATTGGGCAACAAGACCAAAAGGTCGAGCAATTTGACAACGGCTTGGTATTCTCCCACTTCGGCCGCAGAGCGGCCCAACAAATGCAACATGGCCACATCCATGCGAAAGTAAAGCAGGGCAAAGAGACCACTGAGCCAAAACGGCAAACCCGTTTGCAACAATTGCCCCGCAAAGCGCCAATTCCAAACCGATTTTTGGGGCCAAATCTGTCGGGTTGCAACCAATTTTTTGACCTGGATGGCCCCCAATAAAAGCGACAGGCCATTGGCCAAGGCCAAAATTTTTAAAAGCAACAAGACATCGCGGCTCCAACACAACGTGAGCAATATTGAACCCAGGGTCAAGAGGCGGTTTTGCAAGCGCAGTGCAGTTTCTGCTTCTATCCACTCCAAACCGTTAAAGATCGCGCTGAGCAGATCCAACCAGCCCATCGCCAAAGTAATCAACCCAGCCCAGAAAATGGCTTCGAATTCCCCCGCCCGCAGTCCACTCAACCAAGCCGCACTTTGCATCAAGGCCAAGGTGAAAAGGGTCAGCGCCCCTTTGAGAAAAAGTGCATGGTAAATATACTGCTGGGCCTGCTCCCTGTAACGGGCCAATTCCCGTATCAAAAGGGTGTTGAGACCGCAGTCGGCAAAGTAGAGAAAAAGGCCTGTAAAAGCCAGGGGAAAAGCGTAACGGCCATAGCCCTCTGTTCCCAAAGCCTGGGCCAAGACCACAAAAAAGATCATGCTAAAGACCCGGCTGACCCCTTCAGCGAGGAGCTTAAAGCGCATATTGTTGCCCAGCCGGGAGGCGGTGGAGGGAATTGCTTGCATCAGCACATTGTACCGCTTGGGGTCTTCGCCTGCGACCAAGATGGGTTACACTGGAAAGTGGAGACAATTAGACAAATGGTAGAAATTGGTAAATTTAACCGTCTGCGCATCGCCAAAGAGCGCAGCGTGGGCTATTTTTTTGACGGCGGCGAGGCCGGAGATATTCTCATGCCCAAACGCCACCAGCCCGACCACTGTGAGGTGGATGACGAACTTGATGTTTTTATTTTTCTGGACGCAGAAGAGCGTTTGACCGCCACTGTGCGCAAACCCTATGCCCAGGTCGATGAAATTGCCTGGCTCAAAGTGATCGACACCCACCGTGTCGGGGCTTTTTTGGACTGGGGCCTGACCAAAGACCTGATGGTGCCTCTGCGTGAACAAAAAGAATTGATGATGCCCGGCCAGTATTATCTGGTCAAAATCCTGCTCGATGAATCCAATCGCATCATTGGCACGACCCGGATTGAGGATTACCTCAACGAGACCAACGAAGGCGAATTTGAATACGGTCAAGCCGTGGACTTGCTGCTCGCTGATGAGACCGAATTGGGTTTTAAAGCCATTGTGAACCACACCCATTGGGGCCTGCTCTATGAAAACGAGGTCTTTCAAAAACTCGAAAAAGGCCAAAAGCACACAGGTTATATTAAAAAACTGCGCGATGATCTCAAGATCGATCTCTCGCTCAAAAAACCGGGCTATGATCGCGAACATATGGGCCAATTGGGTGAAGCCATTTTGGCGCGGATTGAGCAGTCCGGGGGATTTTTGGCCCTGAGTGACAAAAGCCCACCCGAAGCCATTTATGAAGCCTTTGGCATCAGCAAAAAATCGTACAAACAGGCTGTGGGCAATTTGTACAAACACCGGCTGATCACCCTTGAAGCAGAGGGCTTGCGCATTGCGCCCCAAGCAGCAGCTCCAGCTGTAAAGCCCGACGCGGCCAAACCCTATCAGAAGAAGTACCAAGCCCGGCCTTATCAGCCCAAGCCGGGGTTTAAGGCTCCGCGTAAACCTGAATGAAGCGAGAGACCTGGGTAAAGACGGCGTCGTAGTTTTGGTGCCAAGCCGGATAACTCAGATAGAGGTATTGCTTGGCACGGGTGCAGGCCACATAAAAGAGGCGGCGCTCTTCTTCGAGGTCGTCCAGGCGTTTAAGTGAACGGGCCGAGGGCAAAAGCCCATCGAGCAGGTGGGGCACAAACACAGCAGCCCATTCCAGCCCTTTGGCAGAATGCACCGTGGAGAGCACCAAGGGCCGCTCTTCCCGCTCATCAATCAGTGGCGTGGTGCCGTCTTGGAATTTTTGAGAAGGGGGATCGAGGGCAAAGTCCGAGAGAAAGGTCTCCAATTTTTTGTATTTTTGCCCGAGTTGTTGCAAAATATCCAAATCCGGCGTGCGGGTCTTCCAATCGCTTTCAACCTGTTTTAAGAGCGGGGTGTAATAATTTTGCAAGCAGCTGAGCTGTTCTGCCACAGATAAAGCCAACCTCCCTTGCTCCAGAGCGGCTTGCAGCTCCAGCAGGGCCGGGGCAAATTTTTTCTGGCTGAGGCCATTGAGGACAAATTGGCCCTGATGGTTGCGAATGCCTTCAATGATCTTGCGGGCCGTGACTTGCCCCACGCCAGGAATCAGTTTGAGAATGCGGTGCCAGGCAATGGCATCGTAAGGATTGAGCAAAAGCCGGGCCAGGGCCACCAGGTCTTTGACGTGGCGGCGCTCAATAAAGCGGATACCACCAAAGACCACGTAAGGAATGCTGCGGCGCAACAACTCGGTTTGAATAAACCCCGCATGGAAACCCGAGCGGTAAAGCACGGCCATGTCTTTGAGTTCGAGCCCCTGCTCGCGCAATTCGAGCACACGATCGACAATCCAGATGGCCTCGTCTTCGGCACTGAAATGTCGGCAAATCACCGGCGGCACCCCCTCTTTTTGCAGGCTGAAGAGTTTTTTCGGATAACCCAGTCGGGCCTGTTTGAGCAGATCGTTGCTGAAGTCGAGTAAAGGCTGTGTGCTGCGGTAATTCTGCTCCAACCTGACAATTTTGCAAGCGGGCCAGCTCTCAGGGAAAAGCAAAATGTTCTCCAAAGCGGCCCCGCGAAAGCCATAGATGCTCTGCGCATCGTCGCCCACCACCATCAGGTTTTTGTGGCGCTCTGCGAGCTGATCGGCAAAGCTCTTTTGCACCAGGTTGGTGTCTTGGTATTCATCGACCATAACATAGTCAAATAAATTTTGCACTGCGCGTTTAAAAGCCGGATTGTTGCGCAATTGCTGATCGAGTTGAATCAGCAGATCGTCGTAGTCGAGCAGGCTGTGGCGGCGTTTGTACTCATGGTAGACACTCTCCAGGGTTTGCAATTCTTCGAGGTAGTCTTCCAGACCTGTAAAGTCGCGGGCAATCACATCTGACAGGGCCATTTGACAATTGCGGGCCCGTGAGATCAACTCTTGAATGCGGCTTTTTTTGGGAAAGGCCCGGCTTTTTTTGTCAAATTTGAGTTCTTGGCGAATCAAATCAATGATGTCTTCGCTGTCGACGGTATCGATAATGCTGAAATTCGGGTCAAGATCGAGCATTTTTGCGTAGCGCCGCAGCAAATGGCTGGCCACCGAGTGGAAGGTGCCCCCCATGACCTTTTCGGCCCGCTCCGATTGCAAAAGCAAGCGGGCCCGCAGCAGCATCTCGGCGGAGGCCTTGCGCGTAAAGGTCAGCAGCAAAATCCGCTCAGGGGCCACGCCTTTTTCGAGCAAATAACTCAGGCGGTAGATCAAGGTGCGGGTTTTGCCTGAGCCTGCCCCGGCCAGCACCAGCAGCGGGCCTTCGGTGGTGGTGGCGGCCAATAATTGCCTGGGATTGAGTTCATCGGCGTAGTCCAATTTTAAATCAGGCGAAAGAGGCTCAGGCAGGCTCTCGACACTGCGGGCCTCGACTTCTTGGCGCAGTTTTTCGAAGCGCCGCAAGCGGGCTTGGCTCTCACTGTCCATTTCGGGCTCGGCATAAAAAGCACTGTGGCGAAAGGCCTGCTGTGGCGAATTTTCAGGGGGCCCGGTATCGGCGTAAAAATTCAAAAAGGAGCGGATCAAATCGTCGCGGGAAATGCGTTCCATGGGGGTCTCCGTTTGTGGGCCGGTCTGTTTGAGATCTGATGGGGCAGTCTGTGTATGCTGCTTGTATTGGGCTTTGTGTTTCTCTATTTTAACTGATTGGGGGGGTGGATGGTTTATCCAGCAAAAACTGTGTCTATTGGGTCTTGCGAAGTGGGGCTGTGTTAGCATAAACAAAGGCCCCCAAGCTTGCCCGTCAGAAAGTGAGCCCATGCCAAACAAACCAGAAAAACCAGACAAAGCAGAACGCAACCGCCTGCAGCGCATCGCTGATGAAAAGGCCTTTCTGGCCAAATTCACGGCCCTGGCCTGCCCCGACTGTGGTGAAAACTATACCGATGCCGCCCTGGAATGGGGCCAGGCCTATGTCGAAGGCCGCTTGGACCTCTGGTATGAATTGGGCAAAGAAGAGCGTGACGGGCCCTTTAAAATCAAATGCGAGTGGTGCGATCAGCGCGCCTACCTGAATTATTTCGCCTGGAAAGTCAGCAAAACCCCATGAACTACGCCGATTTTATTCAGTCTCTGCACTTTCGTGACTTACAGCCCGATCAAGCGGTGCCCCCCGATTTGCCCAGCGACTTTCAAATGCAAAACTTAGTGTTGCCGGACCCCCATCTGCTCAAAGAACTCAGTCATTTGCTCAGCCTCAAAGGCATGTCGAGCTTGGCCATTCTGGCCTTGATCCAGCAGGGCGTGGCACAGATGCCCCCCGGCAGCATGTATTTAAATATTGGGGTCTGGCAGGGCCTGTCGCTCTGTGCCGGACTGCTTGGCAATGGCACCCGGCCTGCTGTCGGCGTCGACAATTTGAGCCATGGCTCTGAGGCTTCCAAACAGGCCCTCAAGCGCAATTTGAATCGCTTTGCAGGTCCGCAAACGCGTTTTTATGCCCTGGATTACCAGGCCTATTTTGCCCAGCTCCAGCGCGGGCCGATTGGCTTTTATTTTTACGATGGCGATCACAGTTACGAACACCAATTGCGGGCCTTGGAACTGGCAGAGCCCTATCTGATCCAGGGGAGCAGGGTTTTGGTCGACGATACCAATTGGTCCGAACCCCGCAGTGCCACGTTGGATTTTTTAAGCCAGCGGCCACACCAATACCACCTGCTTTTGGATATTCAGACCGAACGGGATGCCCACCCCACCTTTTGGAATGGCGTGATGCTATTTGAAAAGCTTTAGGTTTATTTTTGGGGTGGTTTGCCCGATTTGAACCAGGGCACCCAGCCCGTGAGATCCAGGCCATAATAGCGCAACGAGGCCAAAAGCAAAGCCACGGCCGTGGCTTCGTCGAGATTGCCCAGCAGGGGCAAATTATCTGGAATCATTTCAAAAATCCCCGCACCTGGGTTGAGGATATACAGCAAAGACAATAAACCCAAACCTCCAAACCAAACGTTTTTGAGCGTTTTTTTGACAGGTTTGTTTGATTCACTGTTTGATTCGGAGGGGGATTCAGACGGGAGAGGTTTAGACACGGGGAGCTGCCCCGTCATGGAAGAGGTGCAACGGCACCCGATCGAGTACAAATTGAATGCCCACTTCGCTGTTGGTGGGGGGACGAATCGCAAAATGCCAGGCTTCGAGTAAGACGGTATGTTCTTCTTCGCGGTAGCCAATGGCAAAAACGGGCAAATGCAGATGGGTGCGCAGGGTGCGATAGACTTCCAGCATATGTTCGAGTTCGAGATGTTCGGGCTGTTTTTCGTAGAGTTGTTCGACCCGTTTTTCGAGTTCAAAGGCAATCCAACGGGCAATTTCAGGGCTGAGCTGATAGGGATCGTGGTCAGTGCCTGTGTAATGCTCAGTTTTTTCAAGATAGGGATAATCGATCGACATAATCACCTCGGTTGCGACTCTATTTTAACCCGAAACAAGTCCCCAACAAAGAACCCTCCAGAGAATGTTCTGGAGGGTGTCTCGCGCATGATGCCTGATCGGCTAAGATCAGCACACAGGCATGGGGAAAAACCCCATCGCACCAAGCTTGGGTCGGCTTATTTGGAGTAAAACTCGATAATCAGATTGACTTGGATCAGTTTGCCCGTGTCAATTTGGTCATTGAGAGGAATCCGCACCACTTCACCTTTGAGATTCTCGGTATCAGCGGTCAGCCATTCGGGAACAACTTCACCCACAAATCCTTCAACGGCGTTGCGAACAAAGGTTTTGCTGGATTCCAGCACTTCGATCTTGTCACCGGCTTTGATGTGATAAGAGGCAATGTCGACTTTTTTGCCATTGACCATGATATGACCGTGACCCACAAATTGGCGGGCCTGGGCACGGGTGGTGGCAAATTTCAAACGGTAAACCACGTTGTCGAGACGGGTTTCGAGCAATTGCAGGAAGCGCTCATCGGTGCTGCCTTTGCTCTGGTTAGCGGCTTCGTAATAGCTGCGGAACTGTTTTTCCGACATGCCATACAAAAAACGCAGTTTTTGTTTTTCTTTTAGACGCAGGCCATATTCCGACATTTTAATGCGGTTTTGACCATGTTGTCCGGGACGACCCCGACCTTTGTGGAAGGCGCTCTTGCCTGCTTCATAGCGTTTGCCTTTGAGAAACAGGTTGAGGCCCAGAGCCCGGGAGATCCGCTCTTTGGGACCAGTATAACGACTCATGTAATCACCTTTTCGAACGAGTTTGGCGCAAATCAAAATCTGCACCGTTCTTCAGTTTACCCGAATTCCGGATCAATTGACGAGGGAGATCCACTCAAAAATTTAAACTTTTCTTAATTTTTTTCAGCAAAATTTACCCAAGTCCAGAGCGAACGCGGGCAAAAAACCACGCGGATCGCAGACAAATTGGTTACAATTATACTATTCAAGTTCTAACCAACACTATGCAAACAGCCCTTGTATCACCCGTATCACCGCTTGCCGGTTATGTTCCGCGCGTTGTCAGACAGCGCCTGAGCCGTGGCCCCGATCAGCTGCCCTTTCTCTGGAGCGATCAGGGCGTGGTGCTCTTTGCGGATATTTCTGGTTTTACCCGTTTGACTGAAAAACTCAGTGAAGAGGGGGGAGAGGGCATTGAGGTGCTCAGCAGCACCCTCAATCTGTTTTTTGGCGGACTCTTGGAATGCATTCGCCGCTGGGATGGCGATGTGATCAAGTTTGCAGGAGACGCCCTGTTGGCTGTCTGGAGCCGTTCGCTGGTGCCAGAATCGACCCAATCGCTGATCTACCGTGCCACCGCCTGTGCCAAAGAAATGCAGGCCTTTAGCGAAGAGTTGCGCAGCAAAACCCCTGTGCCCCTGCATATCCGCATTGGGCTCGACTGGGGAGACTTGCTCTTTTTACATTTGCAAAACCGCCACCAGCACTGGGAAGTGATTCTCTCTGGCCCGGCTGTTTCTGGGGCCTTTCACGCCGAGGGCAAAGCTGAGCCGAGCCAAATTGTGCTCGGCAACCATGCCGGACGATGGTGCCCCAATGGCACCTTGCTCTTTCCGATTGACGATGAAAGCGCCGTTTTACATGAATTGCCGGTCTTGCCCCGCACCGAAACCACCTATTTCGAAGAGCCCCAGCTGCCCGAAGCCTGGCTGCTCAACTATTTGCCCGAGGTGGTGCGGTTTCGCCTCGCGGCGGGACAACAGAATTGGCTGGCCGAATTGCGTCAAGTCTCGGTTTTGTTTTTGCTCTTGCCTGCCTTGACCTCCGAACAATTGCCACGCTGGCTTTCGCTGATTCAAGAACGGATTGCATTTCACGGTGGCACTGTGAATAAACTCAATCTCGATGAAAAAGGCCTCTCGCTGTTGGCTGTCTACGGCCTGCCACCGGCCTCCCACGAGAACAATGCCCAACGTGCCGTGACCACGGCCTTGGAATTACAGGCCACCTTGGAAGGGTATGCCCTGACCGCTTCGATGGGCATCACCTCTGGCCGGGTTTTTTGTGGCGAAGTGGGGTCCGATTGGCGCCGTGAATATACCTTGCTGGGGGATACGGTCAATACTGCCGCCCGTTTAATGAAAGTCACAGGTCAGCCGATTGTCTGCGACCGCCAAACCTGGATGATGACCCAGAGTCAATTTGAGTATGAGACCCTGTCCCCGGTGCAACTCAAAGGCAAAAACACCACCTTGGAAGTTTTTGCCCCCAAATCTGCCCTGACCACCCATTTGCATTTTGACGCCCAGATTGGTCGGGCGGAAGAGACCCACAAACTCTTGCAATCGCTCCAAGCCGTGCGCGAACAACATCATTCCAAACGGATCTTTTTAGAGGGAGAAGCCGGTTTGGGCAAAACCACGCTGGTGCGACATCTTCAGACAGAAGCCACCCGCCTCGGTGGCTCGGTGCTGCTGAGTGAAGCCGACGATCTCTACCTCTACACGCCTTGGTTTGCCTGGAACAAAATCTTCCACCAATTATTGGGTCTGGCCCCCAATTTGCCCAGCCGCCAACGCCTGGAAGAATTGCGCAACCGCATGAGTTTTTACCCCCATCTGCAGGAACTGATTCCCCTGCTGGGGCCTGTGCTGGATATTGAGATCCCAGACAATGCCGTTACCTTGCCCTTTCGCGGCGAAGCCCGGGCCCAAAACACCCTCGATGTGATGACGGCCATTTTGCAAGATGCAGTCAGTGTCGAGCCGCTTTTGATCGTGATCGACAACGCCCAATGGCTGGACGCGCTCTCCTGGCGTCTGGTTGAACAAATTCGCTATGAGGTGCCTGGACTGATGACCCTTTTGGTCACCCGTCCGATCACCATGGCAGGGGCCCAACTTTCCGACTCCTGCCGCAAATCTTGGGAAGAGCTCAAAGCCTCGCCCCTGTCTGAAACGCTCTTATTGGGGCGCATGAGCCCGAGTGAAATTCAATTGCTGGTGGCCAGCAAATTGGGGGTCTCCCATGTGCCCCCCGAGATGATTGGCCTGATCTCCTCGCGGGCCGAAGGACACCCCTTTTTCAGCCAAGAATTGGCTTTGAGCCTGCGCGAAAGTGGGCACTTAAATATTGTTCAGGGCCATTGCCAATTGACTGTGAGCCCCGAAGAATTACAAAAACTACAATTGCCCACCTCTATAGAGGGGGTTATTGTCAGCCGTATTGATCGCCTCTCTCCTCCGCAACAACTTGGCCTCAAAATTGCCAGTGTGATGGGCCGCCAATTTGACTTTAAAGCCCTGTATGATATCTACCCCGTTGAACAAGACCGCGAAGGCCTGCTCGATGCCCTGAGTGCACTTGAGAATATGAACCTGATTGAATTGGTGGGCGTTTTTCCCAGTTTGTCGTATGTCTTCCGGCACAATTTGACCCACCAGGCAATATACAGCCTGATGCTCTCAGAGCAGCGCCGGGATATTCACCAGCAGGTGGCCTGTTGGTTTGAAAAAGAATTTGCCGACGAAATGGAAAACCACACCACTTTGTTGGCCCACCACTGGCAGGCCGCGCGGGTAGCCGAAAAATCCAGCCATTATCTCTATCTGGCTGGTCTGACCGCCCTGGAAGACGGGCTCTACAAAGAAGCCAATTATTTTCTCTCGCAAAGCCTGAAGCAGGCCCCAGACCATTTGGCCACAGAGAAAGTCGCGGCCATTCACCAGGCCTTGGGTGAAGCCCATTATGGCCTGGGGCAAATGGCTGAGAGTCAAGCCCAACTCGAAAAGGCCCTGGAATTGTCCGGATTCCCGCCCCCGCCAGCAGAATTGGCCACGCGCCAACTATTGCCTCAGATTATGGCCCAGGTCAAACACCGTCTGCGCCCCGGCCAGATCTGGATCGACCCCGATGAAAAGCGCCGACTCTTAACGGCAGCCCAAACCTGTGAACGCCTGGGCCAAATCTATTACCTCAATGGCGAAAAAGCCCTGGGTCTGCACAATGCTTTACGCATCCTCAACCTCTGCGAAGAAGCGGGCCCCTCTCCCCAATTGGCCCGGGCGTATGCCAATTTCACCTTGATCTGTGGCGCGCTGGGACAGCGCTCTGTGGCTGAGTTTTATGCCCGCAAAGCCCTGCAGCAGGCCGACAACCTCGACGACCTTTCCAGCCGGGCCTGGGTCTTGCAATTGACCGGGCTCTACAGCATTGGCATGGCCCAATGGGAACAAGCAGAAAGTGGCCTCTTTCAATCGATGGAACTTTACCGCCGCCAACGCGATATGCGTCACTGCAATGAGAGCATGGGTCTGTTGGCATTGGTGCGCTATTTTCAAGGGCAACACGAACGGGCCTTGGAATTGTCACAACAATCTTCCCAATTGGCCCGCAACCGGGGCGATCGCGAACTCGAAGCCCGGGCCCTGGAGGCCCAAGCCAAAATTCATCTGGCCCATGGCCGTTTCCAAACCGCATTGACCCTGAGTAAACAGGCCCGCCAATTGGCAGAAGCCCTGGGGGGCCGGTTGCGGGTTCGGCCACAGGCCCTGTTATTACAATTGGCGGTGGAGACCGGCGATCTGGATCACGCCCACCGTTTGGCAGAAGAATTGGCGCAATTACAAGAGAGCAACCAAGAGGCGATTTCGGCCTTTGAAATTGAAATTTTCAGTGCCGAAATGGACTATTTATTGCATTGTCAAAGCCAAAGTCAATCTCCCCATTACCCGGTTGATTTGCTTCAGATCAAACAAAATTTTCAAGATTTTGCCCACCGTTTTCCCGTGGCCGCGCCCAGATGGGAATATTACCAAGGCAAAATGGCCCTGATTCAGGGCCATGCCAGTGCTGCCAAAGGGCATTTGCGTAAGAGTATCAAATTGGCACAGAAAATGGGTATGCCCTTCGAAGCCAGTTTGGCAGAGACCTTGCTCGCAAAGTAACTCTCCCCCGGTTTCCCTCAGCCTTGTGCGCCACATTGAAAATGGGCACAGATCAAAAAGGTACGCAAAAAATACGCAAAAAAAAATTCCTCCCCGGGGGAGGAATAGGGTGTAATCCAGATATTTAGGGTATTAAACCTTTTCGGGTATTAAACCAATATCCAGGCTCT
Source organism: Candidatus Sericytochromatia bacterium (assembly GCA_050248915.1). Lineage (GTDB taxonomy): Bacteria > Cyanobacteriota > Sericytochromatia > UBA7694 > UBA7694. The sequence goes on along the minus strand of JBFWRL010000028.1, from coordinate 21,221 downwards.
CGAAGTTCGGGTTTGAATTTCAGGAACCTTGAATTCATTCTAATAGCTACATTGACAAATTGTCAATATCCACTTTAAGTATTATCTATTTTTTGTTTGGAATCTGATTTTAATGGGAATTGATTAAGTATAATTCTCGTAAAGCTTCTGACGATATTCGAGATGTAATCCAGCACTTAGAGAGAGAATGTCGAATTAGGGGTTTATTTTGACTACAAGTACACAGACCTTGGGAGAGAGACTGACCTACCTGCGCAAGAAACAGGGTTACTCCATGAAAACCCTTGCGGATTTAACAGGTATTTCAGCTGCATATATTTGTAAAATGGAGGCTGGGCAACGCAAGCCCGCCCGTGACGTGATGCTGCGCTTGGTGAATTCGCTGTTAATTGAAAGTTCTCAGCAAGAGCGTGATGAACTTTTACTGTTGGCAGGATTTGCGCCGCTTCACTACCGCTCATTTATGGGCAAAGCCGATTTGATCAAATTGTATCAAGAGGCGCTCGAAGCCGAGCCAGACAATTTTAAGTATTTTATTTCGCTGGTGATGGTCTTGATTCGTTCGGGCCGATTTAGCGATGCTGAAGTGCGCATTCAAAAGGGCATCCAGGTCTTTGACGATCAGGTTCAGCTTCAGGCCCTGTTGGCGGCGCTGGAATTGGCCAAAGGTCAGTTTGACACAGCCATTGAATACCAACGCTCGGCCCTGGATTATTTTCAGATGGCCAAACGGGCAGAACCTCAAATCCTGGCTTTGCCAGACTTATTGCTCAGTTTGGGGGTTATTTACTTTCTCAAGGGTGAGTCCCTTTTGGACCAACTCAATCACCAACAAATCCCCCCAGATCAGACAGCCCAAACATTGGCTGAACAGGCCTGGCAAACGCTCAGCGAAGCCAAGCAATGTTTTCATCAAGCGCTGAAAGCCAGCCCTGATGATGTGTATATCCTGGATGAATTTGCCCGGGTCTGTTACAGCTTGGCCACCCTTGACAAAAAGATCGTTCCGAGTCCACTTTGGAAAGAATCCGCAAGCAATTTTAAGAAGGTGATTTGTTCTCCAGATAAACACAATTTGGGGGCCACCCACTTATTACACAGCACCTCTTTTTGGGCCTTGGCCTTGGCCAAAAGTCAAGATTATGAATCGGCCTGGTTACAACTCAGTGTGGTCGAAGCCTGTATCCCCGATTTTTGGTTGGTCCACTATTTAAAAGCCAGTTATTTTTGTCTGCGGTTTCAGGAAGCCAAACTGAGCGCAAAAGAAAAAAAACAGCAGCTGGATCAGGCCTTAAAGTCTCTTGAAATTGTTTTGAAAAATGAAGACCCACAGAATCCCAGTCGAACAGAAGCCTTGGTTGACCCAGATTTAGACGTGCTGCGACAAGAGCGAAAAACCGAATTTATGAATCTTATTAGAAAATACGGAAGCTAGAGCCATGAAAAAACAGACCCTTTGTATCTTGCTTTTAACAAGCTTGGGGGGCACGGCCTGCACAATACCTGCTGTTTCCAATATTCAAACAACCCCCCGAGCTATGTCGAGTATTTTAAATAGCCAAAATCCTTTACCAAATCTAGATTTGCGGCCAGGCAGTAAAGGCGACCGCAATATTATTGAAGGGGTGATTGAACTCCCCAACCTTTTGGTCAGCCAATGGCTGTCAGCCAATGGTACCAATATCGCTGGTTTTCGCACGCTGGCGCTAGTGGCCCAAGGGAGCTATTCCCACGCTTTGACAGATTTGCGCGCAACCTTGGACGACCAAGCCGTGCAATTGCACATTCTCAAAGAAGAGGTCTTGGTAGAAGGTGTTCGCATCTATTACCAAGTGCCAGAAGCTCCCTCTGGCAGCAACCAAATTTTAGAGCTCTCCTCGGCGCAAAGTGGTTTGTATTTGTCTCATTTTCTGCCCCGCTTGGAAGGCGATAAAACCTATCAACTGTCTGAACCCACCAATTTAAAAAGCACGGTGAAAGCCCTTTTGTTGCGTAAAACGGCCAAACAAAAAGGCAAAAAATTGGCGGATTTGAGCAGTGCAGAAATCCAAGCCATTGACAATTTGCCCAATCAAGAAAACCTCGAAAAAAACATCCAAGCAGAAATCCTAAAAAAAGGCAATAATGCAGCCAAAGCCAAAGACATTGCAGAAGTGGATACACTTTTAACTGAGGCCTTAAAGTCCCATAATGGCAACGCCAATGCCAACACAAACGGCAACGCCAATGCCAACACAAACGGCAACGCCAATGCCAACACAAACGGCAACACCAATGCCAACACAAACGGCAACGCCGATCAAGGCAAAGACAAAACCAAATAAACTGAAATCGAAAAACATTCCATGCGCGTCATACTCAGCCCAGCAGTGGCTTGGCAATCGGCCCCCGATTGGGACAAACACCGCAATTATTATTTGCAGTCGGGGGCCGATGTTTTTCTCAAACAGGAAGTGCCGTATAATATTACCTCCAATCCCTGTTTTACAGCACAATCGGCCCAATGTTTAAAAGTGCTATTGGCCACCCATCCGCCGGAGCAACCCTTTCGAATTTTGGAACTGGGAGCGGGGTTGGGTCTCTATGCCTTGCATTTACTTGAAAGCCTGTGTCTTGAGCTAAACCCAGAGAGCCAGGCGGAGCTGCCCAATCTGGAATATTGGCTCACCGATCTTGCTCCCGGCACTTTGGCCTATCTGGCCCAGCAGCCGGTGATACAGGCTTGGCAAAACAGGGGAAAACTCCAACTCGCCGTCTTTGACGCCCTGACGCCAATGGAGATCACCCCATTAAAGGGGGAAGCCAGGCCTTTAGAACCAGGCTTTTTTCATGCACTGATTGCCAATTACCATTTCAGCACCTTGCCCACGGCTGTTTTGTATAAACAGCCCTTGGGTTGGTACCAAAAAACCGTTCAACGCGAACTGGACTTAGAAGACCCTGCTCTCTTGGCAGCCTTTGTTGAGAATTGGCAGCAGGCGCTCAGACAGCGCAATTGGCTTGAACATTTGCCAACAGATCATCCCCAATGGCGGTTTTTTCAAACCCTACAGACCTGCCAAAGTCAATGGGCCTCGGAGATCCAGCTCGAACGGCTGCAGACCCTGCCCAAGGAGACCGAGTTGCGGGCTTGGCTGCAAGCGCAGCTCAGTACGGACCTACACAAAGCCTTGCTTGAAACGGAGGCCATTGGCCCAGAAACTGAGCCGCAAAGTTTAATTGCCCCGCTGGAAGCCCTTTTGCTTGGCCCCTTTTTTGATATCTGGCTGGAACACGATCTGCCAACCTACCGGCGTGATGGCCTGGAAGCGGTTGAACTGAGTGAAATATGCCCCGACCCGCGCAGTGCAGCTGTTTTGAGCCAACTCACAGAGCATCTGCCTTTGGCGACGGTCAGCTACCCCCTGCTGGCCTTGGAATTGCTCGACGCCCTTTTGCCGGCCCTGGCAAAAACCGCCTGTCTACTGATCTCCGACAAAGGCTATGCCGATCAAGATTGGATGCACGGCATGCATCAGGAAGATGCCTCCCACCACGGCGATAGTCTGTCCCACCCTGTGAATTTTCCACTGCTGGCAGCCCTCTGTGAAAGCCGGGGATTTAATTGCTTGCGCACAACAGATCCCGTCTATGCCTTACAAACCCTCTGGGCTACCCGCAGCCCAGCCCCACTCCCGGATTGGCAAAAGACCTTTTCCCAGGCCTTTGTCGAGCACAATGCCAATGAAGAGAGCCATGCTTGGTTAGAGGCCGGGCACCAATTTCTCAAATTGGGTGAACATGAAAGAGCCACCCGCTGTTTGACCCGCGCCCTGCGGCTGCGGCCCAACGATGCCACTTTGCTCTATTTGATGAGCGTGAATCTGCTCCAACAGGAAAAATACCTGCAGGCCTGGGCGTATTTAAACAGCCCCCATGACGATTATTTTGGCCTGTTTAATTTTGCTGTGCTCAAAGCAGAGACCTGTCGGCTCTTGGAGCAGTATGCCGACGCCCTCCCTTTTTACCAGGAGGCTCTACAGCGCTACGGTGCGGCCAGCACCGTGCTCTACAATCTAGGACTGTGTTATGAGGCCCTGGAGCAGCCTTTATTGGCCCGTGATACTTGGCAAGCGGCCCTGGACCTCAATCCAGAAGACACCGAGATTCAAGCCAGTTTGGCTGAGCTTAAGCCTGTTCTTCTTTGAGCCAACGCGCCACATCTTTGCTGTGATAGGAGATGATCATGTCTGCACCAGCTCGTTTAAAGCTGTAAAAATTCTCCAGCACAACTTGGCGCTCATTGACCCAGCCCTTTTCAGCTGCAGCTTTGACCATGCTGTATTCCCCGGAGACATTGTACAGCGCCACGGGAACATCAGACATTTGCCGTGTTTGCCAGACCAAATCGAGATAGGCCAAACCCGGCTTGACCATCACAATATCTGCACCTTCAGCCAAATCCAAAGCCACTTCGCGCATCGCCTCACGGCCATTGGCAGGGTCCATCTGGTAAGAGCGGCGATCGCCGAATTGGGGGGCTGAGTCCACGGCCTCGCGAAATGGGCCATAATAGGCTGAGGCAAATTTGGAGGTATAAGCCATGATGGGAATTTGGTCAAACCCAGCCTCGTCCAACGCATCGCGCAGAACAGCCACACGCCCGTCCATCATATCTGACGGCGCGACCATATCTGCCCCGGCTTGGGCATGAGAGACCGCTGTGCGGGCCAAGAGATCGAGGGTTTGGTCGTTGTGGACGTCTTGATCGACTATGATCCCACAGTGACCGTGATCGGTGTATTCACAATTGCAAACATCGGTGATCAGATAAAAAGCGCTGCCAAAATGGGAACGAATTTTGGCCAAAGCCTGCTGAACTATGCCGTCCTCGGCATGGGCCTGGCTGGCGACGGCATCTTTGTGGCTGGGCAAGCCAAAGAGCAGCAAATTGTGCAGCCCCAATTCTTGCAGGTCTTCGAGTTCCCAGAGCAGGGAGTTTAAACTGTGGCGAACGATGCCTGGCATGGCATTGATGGGCTCAGAACCATCAGAAAGATTTTCGTCAATAAACAGGGGATAGATAAAATCTGCCTGAAACAAGCGCTGTTCGCGCACCAAATTGCGGATCAGCTGCGAGCGGCGCAGGCGCCGGGGGCGTTGAATAAACATAAAAAGCACCTCCAATGGACTCTGCAAAACAGTATAGCGGAATCAGGCAAAAGAGAGGTGGGGAATCTCCAATTGATGGCGGGCATAATCGGCAATGGCATTGCCGTAGTGAATATATTGGCTGTAGGTTTTGCGGGCCGGAACCGTAACAAACGAAATTTGGGCCTGTTCATCTATCCGCGCAGCCGTCAGAGCACCGCCAAAGGCACAGCCCTGATCGAGGGCGATGGCATGGGGAAAGCGCACAGGCCCTTCAAAAAAGGTTTGGTGCCCAAAAAAGACGGTGCCAAAATTACCCGGATAAATATCTGCCCAAAAAGCATCATTGGGGCTTTGTTTGCCGAGCGGGATGGGATAACCGAGTTGGTTGACGTAGCGACAAAAGACAAAGCGCTCAATCTCTTGGGTCAGACGGGCATCCCAGAGATCGCGGGTGGCCACGGGCGGCAGATCGGCGTATTGCCGCCAAAAAGCGGGATACAAGCCCCCATGAACGGCCAAAAATTTACCTGCTTCAAAACTCAAATAAGGCAAAGCCGTTTCCAAAAGATGTATGTGGCGCTCCCGCAGACCCGAATCGCGGTTTTCGCCCCGGTAATACTGAGCAATGGTTTTGAGTTCGTGATTGCCCATGAGTAAATGCAAGTGGGGAAAGCGGGTAATTTGTTCTTCGACAAATTCCAACACGCCAATCGGATCGGGTCCACGATCAATCAGATCGCCTAAAAACACAATCCGCGTGTCTTTTTTGATTTGCAGCAGGGACCAAAGCTGGCGAAGCTCATCGAGACAACCGTGCACATCTCCAATTAGGACAGTGGGTTGCATAAATTTATTTCCGTATTTTTCAGCATGACATCACAGTGACGAGAATGATGTGTCTATCATAGCTCAATCAGACAAATCTGTGGCAGCATATTCTGCCCTTGGCAACAAAACTTTACACCCTATTAGGGCTTAAAATCGTCGTATGAGGCGTGAAAAGGCCGGGCTTTGGTTGGAAAACGATCGTGGGGAATGCGGGTTTGCACCAGGGGCGCAGGCACGCCGCGTACCAAGTCGCTAACAGCAGCAACCATCAATTGATTCACCTTGTGTAAATAGCCAAAATCGAGGGTGGTGTAGGCATCTGTACGGCGGTGGTAATGGGGGGTGGTATCGCCGCCAATCCACTCTTCGCAGAGGCCCACCGAGGTAAATCCTTCATTGCGAAAGGCTACGTGGTCGGTATCCCCGGCGCTGGTGCGGCTGAGTTTGAGGTTGAGTTGGTGGGATTTGTTGACCATCTGGTAATAGTCCCAAAGTGGACCATCGGGCTGCTCAATTTCGACCACCCGGTCTTTGTCTCCATCCCAGCCGACCATGTCCAAGGTATGCACACTGCTGAGTTTTTTGCCCTGTTTTTTGTACTCTTTGGCCAGAAAACGGCTACCCACCAGGCCCAGTTCTTCTTCGTCAAACCAAGCAAAGATCAGATTGACCTTGCGGCCCTGCAAATTTTTGAGGACCCGTGCAGCTTCGAGCACCGCCACCGAGCCCGAATTATTGTCGTCAGCCCCCGCATTGCGCACAGAGTCCATGTGTGCACCGACCAAGATAAACTCGTCTGTGGGTTGCTCTGCAGGCAAATGTACGAGAATATTGCTGCCTGAACTGCGGTATTTGTGCAATTCGGGCTGATAACCATAACTTTCGAGCACGGAGATAATAAATTTGCGGGTCAAGTCGCGGCCCTGAGTGGTTCCCCGCTCAGGGATAGTAATCCCATCCGGCATGGGTTTGAAGCCCGTTAAAACCGAGGCCAAGGCTTCCATGCGGGCCGGTTCGAGCATTAACTCAGGGGTGTTTTGAGGCGAGCGCAGACTGTTGGCCTGCAATTGGGGTGAAAGGGTGCGGTTGTTTAAAAAGGCCGCCCCCGAAGCGCACCCCCCCAAAACCAAACTCAGAGCCAGAGCCGACAGCCAGAATTTAGACATGAAAAAGCCTCAAAAGATAGATTTAACTTTAATTTAACATCTTTTGAGGCTGAATTCAAGTTCCCTTAGGGCTCAATAATCGGTTGCAATTCGTGTTTGGGTACAGTTTTGCTCAAGAACCAGACCCAAGCTGCAATGAGTAAATAAGCAAGGGTCAGGTAATAGGGCATATTTGAACCCGCTTGCCAGGGCAGGTAAATGCTGCCGGAGGGCACAACCGAATGAATCACGCCAAAGAGAGTCAAAAGGGCAGTAACCCCCAGCACGAGGATCGCTTTGGCCATTTCCCGGTCGATCAAAAAGGCCAAAAAAGCCCCCCAGAGCATGCCCGTCAAAATAAAGCCATGGCCCAAAATATGAATGGCCTGAAGGGAGGTCTCCATTTCGTGAGGCAAATGCAGCGGGTGGGCTTTGAGGATGGCACTGACCCCAGGCAATTGGTGTAAGGCTCCCATCATTTGCCCCTGCAGGTTGTCGACCTGAATCATGGCCAAATTGGCAACCGTGGGCAAACAGGCCAAACCAACTGCGGCAAAATGGCGGTGGGGGCATACTTCGTAGGCTTGGGAGACAATTTCCAAGCCAACAAAGATCAAAATACCCGCCACGGCAGGCGCGGGAATCAGATCCACGACCGAAGAGGTATAACCCAAAATTCCTCCGAGCCCAATAAAAATACCCGTGGCCAGGGTATAAGCAGCGCGGGCCCCCATCGCTTTATAGGCCGGATGGCCAATATACGGCGTGGACTGGGCCATGCCACCAAAGATACCAGCCACCAAGGTGGCCACCGCTTCGGTCAAAAGCACAGTGCGGGTATTGTAATGATCGCCCGCCAAACGCGCACTTTCGGTCACATTGATCCCTCCCACCACGGTTAAAAGGCCAAAGGGCAGGGCGATCGGCAAATAGGGAATGGCATCTTTAAAACCATAGATGAAACCCAACGAAGGCAGAGGCAAGGCCAGGTGCATGCTCAATTGCGGGGCTTTAAAATGGGCCAAACCCAACAACCCTGCCGGGCCTGTGGCGTAATAGATCACGGTGCCAATGGCCACCGCGGCAAAGATGCCCGGAATCCCTTTGGGCATGGGCAATTTGGCCACAACCGAGCAGAGCACAATGCCCAAGGCCACGAGACCAACAATTGGCATTTTAAAGATATCCACCAAGGGCAAAAAACCCAGCAGGGCAATACCAATGCCCGCCAAGGAGCCGAGCAGACCTGCTTGGGGCACGACCCGCTGTACCCAGCCCCCAATAAAGGAAAAAAGCAATTTAAACAGGCCCATAAAGACCATCACGGACATGCCAATATACCAAGTGAGTTCAGCATTTTTGCCGGTGGCCAAATAAGCTGGGCCCAATACGGCAAAGGCCATGCCGATCGTCGAAGGGGTATCCAGGCCCAGTGGCATGGCGGTGACATTGTGATTGCCAGTTTCTCGGGCCAATTTAATCGCCAGCCAAGAATAGACCACATCACCGATCATAACCCCCAGACAGGTGCCGGGAATCATTTTGGTAAAAATAAAATCCAGGGGAAAGCCAAAGACCCCCGCCAAAATACTGGTAAATAACACCAAATTGGTCACATTGTCGAGCATCAGGGCCCAAAAGGCGTTGAGGTCGCCCCAAGTGGCCCATTTATACGTTTGTGTTGTGTTCATCGTGCGCGTCCTCCACATCCATCTTGCCGGATCCGCAGGGCCGATTCTGTGATCGGGTTCTGTGATTGGGCCAAAGGAAGTGTTATGCTAAAAAAAAACTGTGGGGTGCGTGGGCCATGTCTCGGCAGCGGAGTTTGTCTCGTCTCGTTGGATTTTGTCTCTTGAAAGCCTCACTCTTAAGCAGTGGCTTCATTTTTTTTCATCCGACCCTGAGGGCCCAGGCCGCAGAAATCCAAACGGAACCCCTGCGTGTGGTCATTCTGCCCTTTCACAATTTGACCCAAAAGCCCGAAGACCAATGGTTGGGCAATAGTTTCGCCGAAAGCCTGACTATGGGCCTGCTCAAGGTGCGGGCCTTGCGGGTGATTGAACGCAATCAACTGACATCCCTGCTGAAAGAACAGCAACTGGGCCAAAGTGGCTTGGCAGACGAGAGTTCAGCCCCCCAATTGGGCAAATTATTGGGGGCAAAAGTGGTGGTGATCGGCTCTTACCAAAAGGTGGGAGAGCTGTTGCAGGCCAATGTGCGCTTGGTCAATGCCGAAACCGGCCAAGTAGATCCCGAGCGCCACGCCCGGATTCAGGGACGATTTGAAACGATCTTTGACTTGCAAAATGAATTGGCTGAGAAGTTGATCAGCCAACTCGAAGTCAAAGCCCAACCCGCTGAAGTCAAAGAAATGCAGCAGGTTTTTCGCGCCACCCGCTCTCCAGAAGCCTACCGACACTATATGCAGGGCATGATTTACCTGCGCAATTACAATCCCAGCCAAGAGGCCCAGATGATTGCCGCCTTCCAAGCCGCCCTCAAAGCGGATGCCAATTATGCCCTGCCGTATGCCGCTTTGGCTGAAGTTTACGGCCTTCAAGCCGGGGTGCGTCAAAGCATGCGGGTCTTGCCCTCAGAGCAAAGTGCTGGTCCCGATCCCCAAATCCTGGCCCGACAATATGCCGAAAAGGCCCTGGCTTTGGATCCCGAGCTGCCAGAGGTGCTGCGCGCTCTGGCCAAATTGGACTGGATCAAAGGAGACAAAGACCAGGGCCTTGTACGGATCAAAAAAGCCATTCAATTGGCCCCTTGGGATGCCGATTCAGTCGCAGCGTTTGTCTCCTTTCGTTTTGAACAAGCCGGTTTTGGTATCAAATCTGAGGCGATCAACCAAGAATTACAAGCCCTGGGCGCTCATTTGCAGGATCCCTGGATGTTGTTTCAATTGGCCGCCGTGGGCATTGTTTCTGAGGCCACCAAACCCGCAGAAAAGCGCAATTTAACCTGGATCAAAACCAATTTAGACCGCGCCAATGAGACCCTGAAGGAGCATCCGGGACTGGGTCTGCTGCAACTCAGCGTGGCCCAATTGGAAGGCAATACCCAAGCTTACGAAAACTGGTTCAACGAGACCCTGCGCCGGGGGGCAAACAACCCTGCCATTTTGGGGCAATTGGCCAATCAAAAGATCCAGCAAAAAGATGTGGTGGAAGCCCTTAAACTGATCGAACAGGCCCAAAGCCTGGTGCCTGAAGATTTAACCGTGGCCATGCAGCGGGCCCATATCCTGTATTTAAATGGGCAAAAATCCCAAGCAGAGACCCTGTATGATGCCCTGGAAAGCAAAACAAGTCAAAACCCGTATATCGCATTTTTGCGCGGGATGAACTATTTCGGTGATCAGGATCTGGTCAAAGCCAAACCCTACCTTGAAAAAGCGCTCAAATACACTGAAGGGTCGCCTGAAAGTGGCATGGTGCTCTCTTCATTGCAGTTTTTTCTGGGGCTGTGTTATATCGGTTTGGAAGAATGGGAGGCCTCTATTCCGCTTTTAAACGCACTGCGCAGCGATCCCGTCTATTACGCATTGGCCTATGAATTTTTGAAAAAAGTGTATCAGGTCAAGGTGGTCCAAAACCCCAAAGACACCCACGCATGGCTCCAATTGGCCCTCAATCGGCTGGCACTGGATGAAAAATCACAAGCACGATCGGCCCTGGAAGAAGTCCTCAAGCTGGATCCCAGCCACCGAGAAGCTCTGATTTTAATCCAAAAGCTGGATTGACAACGTTAAAGGCCTTTGGGCTCCCAATCAAAGGCCAGTAGAAGCGTGCGCTGCTCAGGGTTAAAATTGTCATCAGAGAGCAGATAAAAACGCGTGCCGCCCTGGGGCATAGGCTCCGCCGCCAGCCCCTCAAAATTATCCTGAATCAGCGGGGGAGCCAATTCCAATTCAGCCAAAATGTGTGCATGGGGCTTGTTTTCGACAATTCTGAGCAAAATTTTATTGCTTTTGCGCTCTGGAAAATAGGCCCGCAATAAATAAGCAGTGCGGTTTTGAGGCAGTTGGCGCATGGCCACCAAAAACAGATCAGGCGGCAGGGCCACGCTGTGATGTTTCTGACAATCGGGCCAGTTTGAGGACCTGTGTTTTGTCTGATTTAAGTGACAACGCCAGACATCCCCGGTGAATTCAGAGCCCACCCAATAGACATCCTGCTTTTCAAGATCAGCGGTCAGGGCCTCCATGGCCTGATTCGGCTCAAATACAAAACGAGGAAAGGGCACCACTCGGGGAGGGCCTCCAACAGCTGGGTAGCGAAGAATGCGGTGTTTTTCTTCGAAACTGACCAGCCGGTCACCATTGCGCAAATGGGTCAGCCCTTCTGCGTCTGAGTCTGCTTTTTCAAGCAAAAACTGGCCATCTTCCCCTGTCAAAGGCTTCAAAACGGCCGATTCCAAGCCCTTTAACGCCTGCTGCTGATCCAAAATCAACACGGCCTCTAAAAGTGCCCCCCGATCCCCCACGGCAATCAGGCGATGGCCCTCAAGCAGATCCAGATCAGAAAAACCATGTAATTGATCTGTTTGTGCTGAGGACAATTGTAATCCGCCTCTGTAAACAAATTCCCCGACGCGTGTTTGGGTCGGATCGCTGGGATTGAGCAAGACTGCTTGGGTCTGAATCTGCAAGCGGCCCTGGGCCGGGAAGCCGGGGGGAGCATCTGCAGCAAAAGCCCAACCACTCACAAGCCCCATGGCCAGCAAAAAAGCAGCTCCATTTGCGCGCACCGCGCTCAAACGCTTTGAAAACCAGGAAATAAAGGAACCGTGCAGAGACATCCCCGACTCCTACTTCTATGCAGATGTTAATAGGCCAAGAGGCAGCTTTTATCAGAACTTTGCATTTTAACATTGATTCCATATCCATGCGCAGATTGTCCAGACCTGAACAATGCCGCCGTGAGAATAGCTGATCAGCCTGTATACTGTCTCTATCCTGACACAAGGTGATTGACCCTTATGATGTCTGAAGCACTCGCTCTGGTCTCCATGGCTTGCCGTTTTCCCGGCGCAGAAACCGTACACCATTTTTGGCAAAATCTCAAAAATGGCGAAGATCTGTTAAGTGAAATTCCACAGGAACGCTGGAATGCACAGCGCTATTACGATCCCCAACCCGGTGTCAGCGGAAAGTGTGCAACCACCAAAGGCTATTTTTTGGCGGATGTGCGTCAGTTTGACGCCGGTTTTTTTAAGATTTTGCCTGAAGATGCAGAGGTGATGGACCCCCAGCAGCGCATCTTGCTCGAACTCTGTTTTGAAGCCTTTGTGTCTGCGGGTTATCAGCGAGAACAGCTCTCGGGTCAAAAAGTGGGCGTGTTTATGGGCATCACCAAGTCTGATTACCAAAACAATATTGCCGAAGCCCTGGCCCGGCAGGAATTAACCCAAAAAACCGTGGTCACAGGAATCTTAGAAAACCTGATTGCCGCTCGCATCTCCCATTATTTTGATCTGACTGGCCCTGCCCTGACAATCGATACCGCCTGTTCCTCCAGTCTGGTAGCCCTGCATCTAGCCAAAGAGAGCATTTTAGCGGGCGATTGTGAAATGGCCCTGGTGGGGGGGATCAACCTCAACTTAAATGTGCCCGCCTTTTTGGGCATGTCTGCCGCCCAGGCCCTCTCACCGGGCGCACATTTTCATGTCTTTGACCAGCGGGCCAATGGCTTTTTTATGGGTGAGGGGGGAGCCGTGGTTTTGCTCAAAAAACACCGTCAGGCCCTGGCTGATCAGGACAGGATTTTGGCCTTGCTGGCCGGCAGCGCAATCAACAATGATGGCCGCAGTATCTCGCCCATGGCGCCTCGCAGCAGTACCCAACAGGCGGTCCTGCTCAAAGCCTGTGAAGATGCACAGATCAACCCATCAGAAATCACCCTGATCGAGGCCCACGGCACGGGTACCCAACTCGGAGATGCCGTTGAAGCCCAAACCCTCAATGCTATTTTTTCGGGGATCAGTCCCAAACCTGTGCTGAGTTCAGTCAAACCCAATATTGGGCACCTGTTGAGTGCCGCTGGAATGGGCAGTATTATTAAAGTTCTGCTCTGTTTTCAACACCGTCAGATTCCCCCCCTCTTGCATTATGCTCAGCCCCGCAAAGAACTGCAATTGGAAACCCAGGGCTTTTGCTTGAATCAAGACCTGCTTGAAATCCCCGCTGGGCAGCCGATGGTGGCAGGGATCAATGGCTTTGGTTTTGGTGGAACCAATGCGCATATTTTACTCAGATCAGTGACAGACGCTCTGCCCAAGCCCCCCTTTCAACAGGTGCTTCCCGCCTACCAGAAACGGGACTATTGGGTCGGCCTCAAAGAGCACAGTGCGCCAGAGACAAGACCAGAATCAGCGCCGGAATCAACACCAACGGTGCGGGTCTTTGAATCCCGCTGGTTTGCCAGGGACCTGCCCGGAATCGCCACACCCAGCTTGGCAAAAGCCCCCTTGCTGCTCCTGACAAACCCCCTCTTGAATGAAGAACAAATCCAGCTGGCTGAGCACTTGGCTCAAGCGGGCCAGTCCTGCCTCTGTCTGCAAAGCTGGGCTGAATTCGAGCGCCAAATAAACACAGACGCCCATGATTATCATCTGGTTCTGTGTTTGCCGCTCAGTGCCCAGGGCCTTTACGGCTTTTTTCAGACCCTGGCCAAATCACCGCAACTGGCCCACTGCAGACGTTTAACCATAGTCACCCAGGGCGCTTTGCCCGTTGGCCCTGTGCAAGCCCCCATACTGGGCCAACAGGCCCCTTTTCTCCTGTCGGGTTTGCTCTGGGGAGCGGCTTCCGAACTCAATTTGCCTGTGTTACAGATCGATCTGATTCCCGGCGAAATTGGCCCACAACTCGGGGACCTAGCCTTGTACTTGCGGCATTCACACAACACGCAACAGAGCCAAGCCGAAACAGTCTCACAGGTCGCCCTGCGGGGGGCCAGCGCTTGGCAGCGCAGCCAACGTCAAGTGAGTCTCCAAACAGAGCCCCCGTTGCCTTCGCGCATTCGGCAACAGGGGGTTTATTTAATCACAGGCGGCGCGTCTGGGATTGGAGCTCTGATTGCCGAAAGCTTGGTGGCACAACAGACCCAGCTCCAGGTGATTGTAGTCGGTCGCCGTGAAGCGTGTGAGGTGCCGGGTTTGGCAGATCTGCAAGTCCGGTTCCAGGCCAAAGGCTCCGAGCTTCAGTATTTCCGTGTGGATATGAGTCAGCCCGCAGAGGTAAAGGTTCTGTGCCAACAGATTCTGCGCAAATATGCAAAGTTGCATGGGGTGGTACATGCTGCTGGACAGGTGATGCCCAAAGATCTGCGCCGCAGCACTTTTCAAGAGCGACAGGAAGGGATGGCCCCCAAAGTGGAGGGTTTGATCGCCTTGCGAGAGTCCCTGTTGGAACTTGGCTTGTCTCCCGATTTCTTTGTGGCATTTTCTTCGTTGTCAGCAGCAATACCGGGGTTTGGCCGTGGGCTGATTGACTATGTGGCTGCGAATCAGTTTATGGATCTTTACGCGGGTGCCGTCTCCCGGTCGGCTTTGCCCATTCAAATGATTCAATGGGGGCCCTGGCAAGGGGCGGGAATGGCCACCCATCCGGTCTTGTTAAAACAATTGGCAGACCAAGGCATCTATGCCCTGAGTCCGGAAGAAGGCATTTCCGCCTTTCATGCGTTTATCGACGGGGCATTTGAGCAGGCCCTGATATTTAAAACCCCAGAGACCCTCAACACCCTCTCTGAGCGTTTGGCCAATTTACCCAGAGCCGCTGCGGGCGAATCGTACCATTTAAGCCCAACCCCGGTTTTTCAAGTCGCCCCTGAAGCTCCTGAAAACCGTCCCCAGAATCAGCCCCAAACCCAGAACCAGCCCCAGAGCCAAACCCAGGTAGACTTAGAACAGCGCTTACAGCAGTTGATCCAGGCTGTCCTGGCGGAATCGGGCGAAAAGCGAGAGATCGGCCCCGAAGACAACTTAATGGATCTGGGCCTGGATTCGCTGACGGCGATCGATCTTACCCAAACCCTGGAAGACTGGGGATATCAGGATCTGCCTTTTGAGCTCTTTTTTGAGCAGCAAAATATTCGTGAGTTGGCCCGCTATTTGTTGGGCCGCAGCCCTTTATTGGAAGAGGGCCTTCTTCCCCCCCCCTCGCCAGAGCAGGTGAACCACCCGCTCTCACCCATTCAAACGGCATTTTTTATGGCGCAAACCCTGTATGAACGCCCCAATTTTTCGTATTTTAGACTCTCTTTGAAGCGATGTTTGGATCCCCAACTGCTGGAGCAGGCCCTGTGGGATCTGCTCGAACAACACAGCCAATTGCGTGCTGTTTTTCAACAGCGGATCGATGCTTTGGGGTACAGCTTGAGCTATCAGATATTGAGCCGAGCGCAGCTGCAGGCAGAACTGCAAAAAGGACCAACCCCCTCTTTGCTTCTGGAGATCTCGCCTGAATTGCCCTTGGCTGAATATGAAGATGTCTTTGTCAATCAACTCTTTGCGCTGAACCAGGCCCCTCTGTTTCGGATTGGCCTGCAACAGTCTGCCGAGGGCAGCCATTTGCTGCTGCTATTTCATCATATTGTCTTTGATGGCATCAGCATGAAAAATTTCCTGCAGGGGCTGTGGGCGCGCTACCGAGCGCTTGAAAGCCACACCCCTTATTTGGCCTCGCCCTTGGCTGTGAGCTACGAAGATTATCTGCAGACGCAGCAACGCTACCGCGAGAGTGAGGCGTTTCATGCAGCCATTCGGGCCTGTTCTGAATACCTTCAAAGCAAACCCCTGAAAGCCCTGAGCTCACAGCCATTTTTGTTTGAACTGGCTGAGCGCTACACATCATTGGGCGCAGCACCCGCCCAGAGCCAACAGCGGCATTTGCCCCAGGCCTGTAGCGCGGCCCTGAGCCAAAAAGCCCAAATGACCCAAACGCCCTTACAAATGCTCTACCTCAGCGCCTTTTTTAAGGCTTTGAGCCAGTGGACTGGCCAGTCTCAGATTTGGGTACAGGTCGCCAGTGCAGGCCGACACTGGCCACTGGCCGAGATTCACAGCCTGATTGGCAGCTTTGCTGAGCTGTTTCCGGTCTATGCCGACCTGCAGATCAACCAGGGCCTGGATTTGGCCCAGCGCTTGCGCCAAGACTGGAATTTAGCTCAGCCTTTGCTGCGTGTGGGCTCAGATCAGATCTCCCGTCTGGCCCAGGAGCACGGGATCTCTCTGCCCTTTTCCTTTAGCTTTGCCCATTTTGATTACAGCTGGATGCCACCTGCCGATCAGGCCCAGGTCGTGAGCACGCAGATGCGCGGTTTCCATGCCCAAACCCAACTGGGTTTGTTGATCTCAGAAAACCATCAGGGCTTTTATTATGCCCTCAACACGCCCCAAGGCCTCTTTGCAGAGGCTGAATTGGAACACTTGGCAGAGCTGTTTGAAGCCGCATTGAGAGAAATTGCAGAGGTGGCTGAAGCAGCAGAAGTCGCCACTCCAGATTTTTGGCGCGACTTTCAGACGGCACCTGCAGCGGCTTTGGCGCTCAAAACCCCCGAATGTGAAGTGAGTTATGTCGAACTGAGACACACGGTCAAACAGCTGGCCCATCAATTGCAATCCAGGGGGCTGAGCGGTGGTTCGAGGCTGGTTTTTTGGGGCGAAGCCAGTGCTGAAAGTATTTGTTTGCTACTGGCCTGTCTGGCTCTGGGGGTGACCTGGGTGCCCGTTGATGCCCAGTCCCCGCTTCAACGCGTAAAAGAGATCTGCCGCCAGGCCCAAGCTGAACTGTGGGTCAGCGATGTCACGCCTCTCGAAAGTGACGAAAAGGGCCTTCTCTCGCTGTCTGAACTGCTCCAACAGGCCAGAGCGAGTCAAGAGACGGGCTTTCACCTGCCCGCGCGCAGTGAAACGGCCATCGCTTATATTATTTTTACCTCTGGTTCGACCGGACAGCCCAAAGGGGTCCCCATTCTCTACACAGCCCTGATGCGCTATCTGGGCTGGGCAATCGCGCAGTTTGGCTATGGCCCACACGATCGGGTCATCCTCACCTCTTCTCTGGCCTTTGATGCCTCCCTGCGCCCGATTCTGGCAACACTGATGACAGGTGCTTGCCTCTGCCCTGTCAACGATCAGACCAAACGCGATCCCCTGGCCCTCTTGAACTGGGTGCGCTCAGCCCAGATCAGTGTTTGGAGCTCGGTGCCGGGTCTTTGGCAGGGGTTGATTCAAGCCCTGGAAGGCCAAACGTCGGGAAAGTCTCGGCCTGACAAGGTGCCCCTGCCGCAGCTGCGATTGGTTCAACTCGGCGGCGAGGTGCTGGCCCCCCAATGGCTGGAGCGCTGGCAAGCCCTGATGGGCAGCGATCGGCCCCTGGTCAATTTATACGGTCCGACAGAAACCACGATCAATGCCACCCACTATTGGGTGCAGGGCCCCCACCCCCAAGGACAGCCTGTGCCGATTGGAGTGGCCTTGCCTTATCTCACCTGCCGGGTGATGTCGGCAGCGGGCGAGCCCTGTGCCTGCGGGGAAGCCGGTGAACTCTGGGTGAGTGGACCGGGCCTGACACCGGGGTATCTCTCTCAGGAACAGGCCCCCTTTGTTTCGTATCTGGGAGAGCGTTATTACCGCACAGGAGACCGGGTTTATCAGGATGCAGAGGGCCTCTTTTATTACCTCGGACGACAGGATCGCCAAATCAAATTGCGGGGCTACCGCCTGGAACCGGCTGAAATTGAAGCGGTGCTGTTGCGTTTTCCCGATCTGCAGGAGGCCTGGGTAGATCTCCTGCTCAGCCCTTCGGGAGCACCACAATTGCTGGCCTGTGTCAGCAGCGCTTTGGCCTTGGATCCGGTTGAACTGAAAAACCATTTGGCTCAGTTCCTGCCGGGTTACATGCTGCCGCAGCAGATTTATTGCCTCTCAGCCTTTCCGCGTCTGCCCAATGGCAAAGCCGATCTCGCAGCCCTGAGGCAAACATTGCTGAAACTCAGCGCCGACCCTTTGCCCGAACGGCTGGGGTCTCAGATTGACACCCAGGCAGACACCCACACTCCCGACGCCACCACAACAGCGGTCAAAGACATTTGGCAAAGCTTGCTCAAGCATCAGGATTTTAACGAAAATTCAGATTTTTTTCAAATGGGGGGAGATTCCCTGCTTTTGATGCAGGCCTATCTGCTGTTGCAACAAGACAGGCCCCAATTGCCCAAAATCGCCCAGTTTCACAGTCAGCGCCGTTTGAGGGATTGGGTTCGGCTCTTAAATTCAGGGCTGCCGACCACGCCAGAATCTTTAAACAGCGCGCCACAGCCAGAGACACAGCCTGCTGATGAGAAGGTTTTTGGCTTGAGTCCCTCACAAATGGGCTTTTATCTCTGGCACCAACACCTCAAAAGCGATGACTCCCTCTGGGAGGCCCAAATTGTGCTGGAAGGCGAACCCGATCCCGGACTCTTTGAAAGGGCACTTTTTCAAGCTGCGCGCCGCCAGCAAATGCTCAATGTGCAATTGCTGTCCACCAGTCCACCGCAATTTGTACCGCGCTCTGAGCCGCAATTGTCGTTTGAATATCAAGATCTCAGTGCTGCAGGTGAACCTGTTCCTGCACAGGAGATCTTTCCCCTGGATATTTTTAAAGATCCGCTGCTGCGCTGCCGGCTTTTGAAGCAGGGCCCCCGCAGGTATGTGTGGCAGATCCAGGCCCACCATATTTTGGCCGATGGTCTGAGCTGCCTCATTTTAGGCCGCGATTTTTTTGACGCCTATCGCCAATTGCTCAGCCCTTCACAGCCACCTCAGAATCTGGAACAGTTGCCCCCTTTGCGCTCACATTTTTCGGACTATCTTGCCCTGTTAGAACACGAGCGCCAAACACACGGGGAAGCCCATCTGCGCTATTGGCAAGCCATCTTTGCCCAGCCGTATCAAGCGCCAGATTTGCGCGGCAAGGGCTTAAAACATGAAGACAGCGCTGAATCAACTGGTTTTTTTCGTCTCGAACGCAAACTCAACAACAGGGAACTGGCGGCCTTTAAGCAGCGCTGCCAAGCCGCTTCCAGCACCCTTTTTATGGGGGTGTTGGCGGCCTACCATCAGGCCTTGGTCACCCTAACAGGTCAAGCTGACCTGATCATTGGGGTGGCCCACCACGGCCGTGATTATGCCCTGGAAGAGATTGAGCAGATTTTTGGCTGTTTTGCCCGAACCTTGCCCCTGCGTTTGCCCGCCTTGGCAGCGGGGCCAGCTGCGCAGACGGTTCATGCGATACAGATTCAGGCCGCACAAAAGCTGTATCAGGCAGCGGCAGCCCATCCTTTGGACCCCCTGCATGTGCTGCGCAGCCTCTCTCCCGCGCCCCGATTGGCCACGCTTTTGGGCAGCCAGTTTTTTATCAGCGCTGTGGATTTAACTTCGCTCTTAGAGGCCGAAATTGTGCCCGGACTCAGGGTCAATGGGCAGGCCTCCAGCACCCATTTTCAGCCCTCCAATCAAGATATGGACCTGTTTTTGGCCCTCAAACAACAGGGTGAAATCCTGAGTTTGACCCTCAATGTACATCGGGCCGCTTGCTCTCCTTTGCAAGCTGAGGCAGTGATGGATCAGCTCTTAACATCTATTACCGCACCAACG
Source organism: Candidatus Sericytochromatia bacterium (assembly GCA_050248915.1). Classification (GTDB taxonomy): domain Bacteria; phylum Cyanobacteriota; class Sericytochromatia; order UBA7694; family UBA7694. Next base: position 1,470 of record JBFWRL010000028.1, on the reverse strand, counting down.
GCCCCCCCCTCTCAGGCCTTCGATCTGGCCCAGACCGGACCGCTGGATGCCGCTTTAATTAGCTATTTGCCTTCTCTGGAGCAGATCCAACGGGTGGCCCCCCGCCTGAGTTTGGGACAAATTCAGGCCCTCAAACAGCGCCTGTTTCCAAACGGAGAGGCTCTCTGGATTGAACATCTTCAGACCCCCTTGGGTCAGAGTGCCAACCTGGTGCTGCCCTTCTTTGCCAATGAGATTTTGCCTGGTCAGGCCCAACGACTTTTGCCAGCCATTCAGCACGCCCGACTGCAGGCCCAGGCCCTGGGGGCCCGTGTGGTTTCTCTGGCGGGACTTTTGCCGGCATTGAGCGCTTACGGGCATGACTTGCCAGCGATCCCTGCCCAGGCCAACGGTGCCCCTCAACGCCTGAGCACTGGACACAGCACCACCGTGGTCGCCATGTTAGAGACCCTGCGTTTGGCCCTGGCTCAGCTTGAGCGCCCCCTGGCCAGCTGTCGGCTGGCGATGGTGGGCCTGGGTTCGATTGGTGAAGCCACTTTACATGCCCTCTTGGCCAGCCAGGAACACCCCGCCAGCTTGACCCTGGTGGATCGCCTCGGCACTGAGCAGCGCCTCCGACAACTGGCCGAGGGGCTGTCTGCCCAGCACGGGTATTCAGGGCCTGTGCAATGGGTCTTGAGCCCAGCAGAAAGTCTGCCCACAGAGGTGTATCAGGTGGATCTGATCCTCTCGGCGGTCAGTGCCCGGCAGGTGATAGACATCAGCCAATTGCATCCGGGTACGGTGTTGATTGATGATTCGTTTCCCCATTGTTTTGATGTCAGGGCCGCCATCACACGCATGAGGCAAGAATCTGACGTGCTGGTGATTGGGGGGGGGCTTTTGCAACTGCCAGGCAGCCAGCAAACGCGCTACTTGCCGTTGCCCGATCCCGAGCTGCAAGACGCCCTGGCCCAGGTCTCGCTGCCGGCTTGTTTGCCCGGTTGCCAATTGGAATCGCTGCTGCTGGCTGCTTATCCAGAATTGCCCGAAACCCTCGGTTTGGTTGACCCAGCTAAGCTGCTGCAATATTTGCCAGTGATTCAAGCGGCGGGAATTCGGGCCGCTCCCTTACATTTGGAGGGCTATCTGGTTTCACCTGAGCTGATTCAGGCCTTGCTCAGGTATTCTGCTGGAGATTGAGTGAGCTCAAACCTGGGGGTCTGGCAGCACGGTGAAGCTCTCAAGGGTGGGTTTAGTCCTGAATTTCTTTCAGGCGTTGAACGGATGCTGCGTGGTTTTGCTCAGCGGCTTTCGTGAGCCAGTATTTTGCCTTTTCTAAATTTGGGGGAAAGATGGTGCCCGTTGAGTCTGTAGGAAATATATTTTAGAACCCATCTCTAAGCTTTGCATCATCAAGATTTACACCCTAAAAATACTTTCCTGTTCTTTGAGCATACCTGCTCCACTGTAAAAATGCCAGATCTGTCT
>JBFWRL010000027.1:0-43301 GCA_050248915.1 Candidatus Sericytochromatia bacterium | reverse complement strand
GGTATTTTACCAAAATATCGCCCTCTGGGCCTCGGAGGGCTTCGACCTGATTGTCGACACCGTCTTTGAGGAACCAGGCTGTCTGCGTAAGGCCCTGCGCCTCTTGCAACCCTATCAGGTCTGGCTGGTGGGGCTGCATTGCCCCCTCGATGAACTCGAACGGCGCGAAGCGATACGGGGCAATCGCCCACTCGGTTTGGCCCGTTCTCAATTTCAAACGGTACACAGTTATTGCCCCTACGACCTGGAACTCAACAGCCACAGCGCCGAAGTGGAAGACAATGCCCAAGCAATCGAACTGCGATTAAAAGAGCCCGGGCAGATTTTTAAGCAACTTTTAAACGATGTGCACGATGCCCCCCTGATCACCCGCCGGGCGGGTTAACGGGGCTGTGATCAATTTTAAACAGCTCAAATCTGTGCTCGATCAGGGCAAGGCGGCCCCGAGCAAAGACAAAAAAATGCTCTCACCGCTGGAAAAACTCTACCACGAGGTCGAGCAGGCTATTTTGTTGCAAAACCAGAATATTTACCAAGAAATGAAGCCCCTGCCCACCTGTCTCGAAAACGAAATGCGCAATCTCAACAACCGCCATTATGGACTGCTGAGTTTTTACCAGGAGACCCAGGAAAAACTGACCCGGCTTGAAGCGGAGTTCAATGTGCAGGAGTTGCGCCGCCTTTTGGCCTATTTGGAGCAGTATTACCACTATATAAAAGCGGTCATCACCTGCTCACAGGAGCTGTTTGGACTGCGCCAGCAGCTCGAAGAGCAGATCAATGCCATTGTGGGCCTCGGACGCAAATTGCAACAGACCCACAGCAAAGCCGATCTGCAGCAGTTCGAAAAAGATATGGAAGAAATTCTCGACAAAGCCGATTGGTTCAAAGACAAACTCGAAGATTTGCGGGGCCGCAATATTGAGCCGACCAGCTTGATGCCTTTGTACCAGATCTACAGCCAAAAATTGGCGCTTTTGCAGGAAGACCTGCTCGAAGCCTCAGCCTGGATCAGTTAATTGCAAGCGCTTGGGTTTGACCCAGATCAATTCAATCCTTCTGTTTTATCAAGGTCAAAGGCCACTTTCAAAGGTAGACTGAAATTGAAACAACAGGGAGGATTCCACCATGAAACCCAGCTCGTATTCTCTGCCACTTTTATTGCTGATCCTGGCGGCCTGTCAGCCCCTGCCGGGTGCTCTCCCGCAACCTGCGTCCCCTGTCCCAGCGGCAAGTCTCTCTCCTGCACCTTCGCCCACAGCTCAGCCCTCCCCCACGCCACGGGCCACACCAACGCCGCTGCCTGATACCCCAGCGGTATTCAGCTTGCGCATCGATAGCCAAATACCCACTCAAAGCTTTTTAAACAGCCTGCCCTTGCAATTAAAAGGGTTCCTATTAAAAGGCGATCAGGCGTTTGAAGCGGTAGCTTGGGAGGTATTAACCCCCGAAAAGGCCGAAATACGCAGTGAACATTTGATTCTGCTCCAATCGGGCCGCTTGGAACTCAGGGCTTATGCTCCCTCCCAGCCCCAATTGGAACAGCGTTTTGAGCTGGAGATTTTGCCCTTGCCAGCCCCCACTCCCAGTCCAATCCCCTCTTTGCCTCCCTTTGAACGGGTGATGGGGCTTTTGGGGGATGTGGTCTCCGCTGGAAATTCGCTCTTTGTAACCGATAAAACCCTGGATCGGGTGCATGTTTTGGATACCCTCACAGGCAAAAAACAGGCCCTCTTAAACCTGATGTCGGACCCCGAACATCTGACTGTGAGCCCAGATGGGAAATGGGTCTTTGTTGGCAGTTCTACGTCTGATCGGGTCAGTATCATTGAAGTGGCCACACTTCAGGTTCAGGCCTCGCTGCCTGTGGGTGGCAAGGTCTTTGATTTGGTGGCGGGCCAGAACCGGCTTTATGTCAGCTATACCGATCCGCTGATGCCCCCAGCTATTTTTGAGCCCAGCACCAGCAGCCCCAAAGGTAAATTGCCCGAAGAAGTGCCCGGCAAAACGCTTTTGGCCATCAGTCCCGATCAAAAAACACTGTATGTCGGCAGTATTGATGCCAAAGACACCGTCCTGTGGCGGGTCGATCTCCAAGATGAAGCAAAACCCGAAGTCAAATTGGATACGATCCGGGAACTCACTGAACAGGAAGAATACCTGGTGAAATACCGGGGGCTCAAATTGGAGCCCTTGTTGGGGATTGATCTCAAAGCCATCAAGGTCTCCCCTGACGGCAAAAAGCTCTATCTGGCCCTGAGTTCAACCAAGTACCCAAGCAAGGTGCTGGTCTTGGATGCTGAGACCCTCAAAGAGATTCAACATATTGATATTGGCGCTTTTCCCGACAGTTTGGATTTCTCGCCCGATGGCAAATACCTCTTTGTGGCCCACATGCACTATGACGTGCATGTCTTTAACCGCGAAACGCTGGCTTCGGTCCACCGTCAGTCAGCCACATCGTTGGTTTCCAAAATCGCCGCAACGGCAGACGGTCGTTCGCTGGTCGGGTTATTGGGGCAAAATTACCTCAATAGCAGCAAAACCCTGATGCGTTTGCTTGAACTCAATACAATCCCAAGCCCTGCACCTTAGTGGTATCCTGACGGGGTAGACTTACACAAAGGACAGAATCAAAATGCAGATCGTGGTGGGAGCCCAATGGGGTGACGAAGGTAAAGGCAAAATCGTGGATTTCCTCTCTGAAAGCGCAGATTTTATTGTGCGCTACCAGGGCGGCAACAACGCCGGACATACGGTGATTGTCGGTCCAGAAACCTTCAAACTGCATCTGGTGCCTTCGGGGATTTGCCGGGGCAAACAGAGTGTCTTGGGCAATGGGGTGGTGATCAACCCTGTGGCTCTGGCCCAGGAGATCAAACAATTGGAGGCCCGTGGCATCGAAGTCCAGGGCAAACTCTGGCTGAGCAGCCGGGCCCATTTGATTCTGGCAGAACATATCCAGCGCGATATGGCCCAAGAAGAGGCCCGCAGCACCAAAGTGGGTACCACAGGCAAAGGCATTGGCCCCGCTTATACCGATAAAATCACCCGCAAAGGCATTCGCCTGGGCGAGTGGGCTTATAGCGAAACCCTCTCCTCCGAAGAACACGAGGCCCTGCAGTTTTTGCAGCCGCTGATCACCGACACCACCCAGCTTTTACATGAAGCGCTGGAAAATGGCAAAAATATATTGCTCGAAGGGGCCCAAGGCACCTTTTTGGATATCGACCACGGCACCTACCCCTTTGTCACGTCCTCCAATTGCAGCAGTGGCGGGGCCTGCACGGGCACGGGTTTGCCTCCCACCGCCATCACCGCGGTCAATGGCATTCTCAAGGCCTATACCACCCGCGTCGGCAATGGGCCTTTCCCCACCGAATTGCTGGACGCAACCGGTGAGTTTTTGCAGCAAAAAGGGCATGAATTTGGCACCACCACAGGCCGCAAACGCCGCTGTGGCTGGCTCGATCTGGTTATGGCCAATTATGCCCGCCGGATCAACGGCATTGATCGCTGGAGCATCACCAAACTGGATGTTTTGAGCGGTTTAGAAGAGATCAAGGTCTGTACAGGCTATCGCTATCAGGGTGAATTGCTCAAAGGCTATCCGGCGGATGTGCGCACCCTCGAAGGCGCGGAGCCCGTTTATGAAACCCATCCGGGCTGGCAGGAGTCGCTCGACAATTGCCGCAGCCTGAGTGATCTGCCCGAAGCGGCCCGCAATTATCTCAAGATGATCGAAGACCAAACCCAGACTCCTATTGCCTTGGTCTCTTGGGGACCCGAGCGCACCCAAACCCTGATTGTCTAAGCCAGTCCTTGGGCTTAAGTCCCTGAGCTTAAGTCCCTGGCTTAATGTTTGAGTTCTTGCGGGCGGGAAGGCTGTAATCCAAAATAGGTGATCAGATTTTTACAGATCTCGCGGTAGACGGGTACCGCGGTCATGCTGGCGTAATGGGCTGTTTTGGGCGCGTCAAAGAGCACAAAGATCACGTAGCGGGGATTGTCTGCGGGCAGCACCCCTATAAACGAGGCCATGACGTCGCCGTTGTAGCGGCCATTGACCACTTTGTCTGCCGTGCCGGTTTTGCCCCCGAGCTGATAACCGGGAATTTTGGCATTGTGGGCTGTTCCCCCCTGGCTTTCAACCACCTGGGTCATCATGCTCAACATCTCTTGGGCAGTTTTTTCTGAGAGGGTGCGGGTTTTCATCGGCGGAAATTGTTTGATCACTTCGTTTTCAGGGGAAATAATTTCGTGAATAATGCGGGGTTCGACCCGCACGCCTTTGTTGGCAATCGCTGAAGCGGCGGTCACCACTTGCAGCGGGGTCACGGCAACGCCCTGGCCAAACGAAACGGTCGACTGCCGCGAAGCTGCCCACGGCAGTTCAGGCAAGAGCCCGCCGACTTCGCCGTTGAGACCCGAGTGGGTCTTGGTGCCAAAGCCAAATTTGAGCAATAAATCGCGGTGCTGCTGGGGTTTCATGCGGCGCCCCAACATGCTGGAGCCCACATTACTGGAGACCTCCAGAATTTGCAATGGTTTGAGTGAGCGCACCCGACCGGGGGGCTGATGGTGGTCGTGAACAGGCCAATTGTCGACATAGATCAAAGTGGGCACATGAATGACTTCATCCATGGATGTTTTGCCTGCTTCGAGTGAGGCGGCCAGGGTAAAGACCTTCATGGTCGAACCGGGTTCGTAAAAGTCGGTCACGGCCCAGTTTTTGATGCGCGGATCCCAGCCCTTGCCGGGGATCGTGTTTAAATTGACCGAGGGGCTGGTGGCCAAAGCGAGCAGATCGCCATTGGGAATGCCCATCACGATCGCCACACCGCGCTCGGCTTGGGTGGATTCCATGCCTTTTTTGAGTTCGCGTTCAGCCAGATACTGAATATTTTCGTCGATCGTGAGCACCACTTTATTGGCTTTGGCCTTTTCGGTCAAGAAAGGCAGATCGCCGTCGATGCGCAGCAATTCATTGCCATAGGCATCGGTCAAAATACCCGCTTTGGTGGCCCCGCCTTGCAAAAACTCATTAAACGACTTTTCGATGCCCTCTTGGCCAATATTGTCGATATCTGTATAGCCAATTAAAGAGGCGGCCATTTCATTGTGGGGATAAATGCGTTTGTTCTCTGAGAGTACGCCAATGCCAGGGATTTTTAAGGCTTTGATCTGTTTGATCGTGGGTTCGTCGAGTTTGCGCTTGATATAATGCCAGAATTTGCCCGAGATATTTTTGGTCAGTTTGTCTTGGGGCTCTTTGAGCAAAGGAGCCAGTTTGGCAGCCACATCAGCGGGATTGTCTTTGAGGTATTCGGGATCGACATATACGGCATAAGCGGGCACGTCAATCGCCAATTTGTGGCCATGAATGTCGGTAATAATCCCGCGTTTGCCCGCGATGCTGATAATCTTTTTTTGTTGGACGGCAGCCCGTTTTTTGAACTCATCATTGCGGATCACCTGCAGATAAAAGACCCGTCCAGCCAAACCCACAAAGCCCAGAATCAGCGCCAGGTAGAGCAAACCAATGCGCTGATTATAACGAGGGGTAGAGGGGCCCGCAGGCGGCGCCTGCGGGCGGGGACGTTCTGCCACTGCCATCTTTAAAAGCCGACAGGGGTCCGGGGTGGTGTGTGTGACTGTACGACAGGCTGGTAATGTTTGTTCTCGGCATCGTGGTAAGTGGAGCTGTCGAGGGTGATGTAATGGTACTGCTCCACAGGCATCATGCCCATGCCAATCGCTTTTTGCTCAACCACAGCCAGGGATTTTTTCTCAGCCAAAACGGCTTGCAAGACGTCATTGTCAGCTTTGATGGAGATAATCTGCTGCTGCTTCTGATTCGCTTGGTTTTCGACCAAAACGGTATGAAAATAAACCAAGAGAGACAGCACAAACAGAGAGGTCAGTGAAAAAATCGTAAAAGGTGAGAGTTGCTCGGTTCTCACGACCGTTTTGCGGGTGATAAAAGACCGGGTGTGGGTATTGCTGCTTGCGGCCACTTGGGCCTGCATTTGGCTAGGGGTATTCAGTACTGTGGTTGCCGCCATGAAAAAATCCGCTCCATCGTATTCAATTCAATTCTGCTCATTCAATTCATCTACAGTTTTTCCGCCACCCGCAGCCGCGCACTGCGTGAGGGGGAGTTTTCAAGCACTTCGGCTTCTGAAGGCTTGACTGCCCGCGTCAACAGGCGCAGTTGGGCGCGGTGCTGACAGGTGCAGATCGGCTGTCTCGGGGGGCAGAGACAGTCTGTGGCAAGCTCCCGCATAAAGAGCTTGACCGGCCGGTCTTCCAGCGAGTGAAAAGCAATCACCGCCAAACGTCCACCGGGTTTTAAGAGCCTCACAGCGACCGGCAGCACCCGCTCAAGTGCGTCCAATTCACCGTTTACAGCAATGCGTAAAGCCTGAAAAACCCGCGTTGCTGGATGATGTTTTTGCCCCCGCCGGGGCATCACTTTCTCCACCGCCTGTGCCAAATCGAGGGTGGTGACAAAGGGGGTTTTCCCCCGTGTCGCGACCAGCGCTCGGGCAATCGGACGGGCCATGCGTTCCTCACCATAAACCTGGAAAATACGGGTCAGTTCTGCTTCGCTCAAATGGTTGACCAGGTCTGCAGCGGTCGGCACGGGCTCCTGCGGATTCATGCGCATATCCAGCGGTCCCTCATTCAGAAACGAAAAGCCCCTTGCGGGTTCTTTTAACTGAAAGAGTGACGTTCCCAGATCCAACAAAACAGCATCCAGCTCAGAGATTTTGTACTGTTCAGCTAAGAACTCCAGCTCGGCAAAGTTTGAGGGAATCAACTGAAAGGGATAACCCAAGCTATCCAGCTTGGTGCGCGCCCGTTCCAAGGTCTGAGGATCCCGCTCGATGGCCCAGAGAAACCCCTGGGAACCCACCGCTTTTAACATTTCCAGGCTGTGCCCTGCACCCCCAAGGGTACAGTCCAAAACCCGTTGTCCGGCCTGAAGATTTAGCCAATCCAATACCTCCCTTAACATGACAGAATAATGTTCGATGTTGGGGGGGGACAAGACATGCTCCTCTAGTTTCAGTGTCTGACAGGCTGGGATCCGCTTTCCGTAAGCCCTGTCACAGATCGAGCTGATGCACTGCATAAGCTTTCATTAAGATTTTTATCACATGCCGATCTGCGTGTCTATGGCTCCAGGGGGATTTATTCAGAGCTTTTGCTGGAAATTTGCTTTTTTTTCAGGTTTTAGCTGTCGTTTTTGTGTGATTCGTCACAAATTATCTGGTGTCACCCCCCCTTTAAAAGTGGCTCAACTCCTTGTAATTAAAGCGTTTAAGCATTGAAATGAGTCGAGCCGTTCTTGTTCAGTCCTTGCTCAGCCCCTGAGGCTTGGCATATCATGAAAGAATCCTTTTAGAAACAGAGTGAAAAAACTGAATACCCCCTCACTTTCTCCTCCCCTGTCTTTGAGTCCTGAAACCCGTGAAGAAATTGCCAATATTACCCTGCACAGCTTTGGGCTGTTTCTCAGCTTGGTGGGATTGGGCGTGTTGGTGGCTTTGGCGGCCACCTCGGGCTCAATTTTGCGCATTGTCAGTGCCAGCATCTATGGCGTGACCCTGTTATTGGTCTATGTGGCCTCGATTCTCTTTCACACCTCGTTGGCTATTTCCCTGCCCTGGAACAAGGCCTTTGAAACCGTGGATCACTGTGCCATTTATCTCTTGATCGCCGGGACTTACACCCCCTTTTTATTGGTGAGTATACCGGGCACCCTGGGCTGGTCGATGCTGGCCCTGATTTGGAGTTTGGCTGTGGCAGGCATTTTATACAAGGTCTTTTTCTTTTACAAGTCGGATCTGCTCTCGACCCTGGCATATATCCTGATGGGCTGGTTGGCACTGGGGATTGTGCAGCCCTTGCATGCCCAGATCGGCTGGTGGGGCTTGGGCGGTATCTTTTTCGGCGGTGTTTTGTACACCCTGGGGGCCGTCTTCTATCTCCTGGATCACAAATTTCGCTTTGCCCATGCCATCTGGCACAGCTTTGTGATTGCAGGCAGCTTCTGCCATTATCTGACCGTTCTGTTCTTTGTTGTGAAAAGTTAGGGCGCATTAAATGGCAAAGTGGATTGAGCTGTCACTGCCCCTGGAAAGCCCTCGGGAGAAGGCTCTTTTTGCCAAAATCCCTATCCACAGCGGGATGAGTCAAGCTTATACTTTTGCGGGAGTACTCACTCTCTTGGGCGCAGCCGGAACCCTGGTTCCTCTGCTGCTGATGCCATCCGCAGAGCGCATGGCCTTGGGGCCCATTCTCATGGGCGGCCTCTTTTTTACCAGCTTCAGTCTTTTCTTTTTTCAATTGGCAAAAAGTTATGCGCGCCAGCGGCTGCGCTTTTTGCTGGAAGGGAAATTGATCAAAGCCCAAGTGCTGCGCCAGGGTAGCCGCTTCAATCCGTTCAGCAGCACGCCCCACACGACCCTGACCTTGGCGCTTGATCAGACAAATTCAGATATCCAGGGAGCCCCGCTTGAAGTGACCGGTGTTTTGTGGAAGCGTGATGCCGCCCGCGATCTAAAACCCGGCTGTGAGGTCTGGATCTTGGCTTTGCCGAGTGAAACAGGAGAGACGCTCTATTGGTGTCCCTTTGAAGTGGGGTTGTTACTCCGGCCTCTTTAAATTTATCCGCACCCCCAATGATGACCTCGTCCATTTCCTGAGTCAATCGAAAAAACCAAAAAAATCAGTTCTTTTGAATTAAAATCATTTATATTTAGATTCCAAGATTCTAAATGATTAAGCTCATAAGGAATATAACGCTCTTTGAAAATTTGTGGATTTTTTATGAATATAACATAAACCCCATTTTCGCTATAATCGCCTTTAAAATGGTCGGGTTCTGCCAAAGGAAGAGTCAACCTTGAGTAAAAATCTGAAATGGCTTTTTCCTTAGCAACTACTTTTCGCATTTCACCAACAAAATAATCACAATGATTACCTGTGCCACTGAAATTTCCAAGTAACTTTTGATGAGAGAGCAGTTTTGATTCTGGAAAGTGTTTTATTTTATAAAAATGCGACTCAAAATAATTAAGGGCTTCTAATTTTGAAAGATCTGTAATAAGACAATAAATTGAAAATTGTATTAATACGATAAAAAGTATCATTCCAGATATGATTGCGGAAAAAAAGGAAATGAACTGAATTTTGGGGTGTCTATTTGATGTTTTGTAATCAAAATAGATTGCCACAAAAATAGTAGCCGAGAGACCTATGGGCAAAATCCAGGGCTGTATATACACCCACAATGTACCCATTAAGTTGAATGCCCGTTGAGGGTTGATAAAACTAAATAGGACCACAATTGGATTTCAGCCCTATATGATCTTGTAACGATTCAGGCTCTTCAGATGCATTTCAAAAACACCTTTAAGAACGGCCCAAGACTTCAATCTCAGCCAGGCCAGGGGTCTTGCCTGCAACGTGTTTGGTGATCGTGATCCGCACCGAAGTCGCTTCATTGACGGGATTGTTCAAGACCAAATTGAGATCCGTCTGTTGGGCCGGAAAACTGACGGTTTCGTTGATCAATACCCCCTGGGCACTGGTCACCAGCAACGAGATTTCCTGAATTTGCAGACCTTCGCTGCGCTCGCGGTCGCCGCGTAAATTGACCCCAAAGACACCCACCGCGCGGGGAAAACTGATCTCAATGGTAGGCAATTTGCCTTTGGCGGAAATATCATCGCTGGAGGCAAACCAAGAAGTGGTCAATTTGCCATCGATCAGCCGATTTTTTTCGTAGGTGGGGTTGAGTTCACTGCTGACCGTGACCGAGACATTGGGCTGGCGAACCAAATTCCAATCGCCCGAAAGGGGAACCGGGTCAAGGGCTTTGACCACATTGAGTTTGGCCGCAGGCAGTGGAGCGGCTGTCGCTGCCTGGGTCAAAATGATCGGGCTGGCAGAAGGGGTGGGGGCTGCTGATGGCTTGGTAAACAATTGTTGCAGCAGCCCTGGAGCGGCTGATTGCCCCGGAGAAGGGGAAGATGCGGGTGCCAAAACCGTGCCCACGGAATTGATCAAATCGATCGCTTCACAGCCCTGCAAACCCAAGCAAATTGCCAAGATTCCCAAAGTCTGTCTGAGTCGTTGGGCGCGCAGTGGCACCTGAAAATGCATCATCTTGGATTTTCCTTATTTAAATTCGCCACGGGTACTCAGGGTTTTGATTCCCTCTGCTGTGGCTTTACCAGATTCTTTAAGCGCACTCAAAGAGTCATTCATGCTGCGGGCATTTTTTGCCATATCGAGCGTGTGCTTGCGAATGGCCTGAACTTCTTTCAGCAATTCAGCACTGTTGGAGGCCTGATCAGCAGCCACCAGGGGTTGCAAAAAACCCAGGGCTGCGCCTGCAACAATGCCAACAGCCAATCCGGCTACAAATTTACGATCTTTGATCATGGGGAAATACCTTTCTTCAATTCGGGTGGTGTGTGTCCAAAATCTGCAAAGCAGAGGGAGTCCGCTTCTATTTTATACAAAGCCAGCACTTCATTCAAATTCATTGAGGTGGCCTCTTCCAGGCCATAACCCAAACGGGCCAAACCCTCTGAAACAGCTGCTTCATCGGGGGCTTCAACCTCCAAATAAGGGGGCAAGCCAGCCCATTCATCCAGTTCAAAGCGAATCTTTTGCCACACCCAGCTCTCGCGGATCTTTTCATCGATCCGCACGCGAACAAAGCCCAATCTCAGCAAAAATTGCTCCATCGCTTCTGGATCCGCCACAGCGGTTTCGGTCTCTTGGGCTATTTTGTATTTGTCGCGGGAGAGGGTCTTTTTAAGTGTGAGAATTTGCTCAGAGGCATTGCTATCGAGTGAGCGAATCAGACGAATGCGAATGTAGCTGCCGTCTTCTTGCAAATACAGACGCCGATCAGGGTAATCGTACATGCGGTTTTGTTGGAATTCACGCCCTTCACAAACGGCCCCCAGGGCCCGCAATTTTTCGCGGAGCGTGTCGCGGTCAATATTCAGAACTTTTACTTCAATTTCGTTCACTGAGCGCCATTTCAAAACAACAGATTAATGCCTAGCTTAGCATGTGCAACTCAGGGCTTTCAAGCAGAAGGAAGAAGCGGGGGCAGATGGGGCCTGTTCTGGGCTGCTCAGTTACGCAGCGCGCCTTCAAAACTGACCAGGCCATTGCCGTAGGTGTCATCGATCCCAATGCTGCCGAGGTCAATCGCACTGCTTTCAATTTTTTTGCGCACTTCAGCGGGTTTGAGATAGGGGTGCAGGCTCCAGATCAGAGCGGCTTGGGCGGCCACCATCGGGGTCGCCATGGAGGTGCCATTGAGGGTGGCGTAATTTTGGGGCAGGCCGAGTTTATTGGTGGTCACTTCGTAGGTCGGAAAGGTCGACATAATGCCCACACCAGGGGCCACCACGTCGAGTTCTTTGCCGCGATTGGAGAAAGTGGCCAAGACCTTGTCTTTGTTGACGGCTCCCACACAGAGAAATTTACTGGCTGCGGCGGGATAACCAATGGCGCCGCCATCGTTGCCAGCTGCGGCAATCAGCAGGGAGCCCTTGTTCTCGGCATAGCTGGCAATAAAATTGGCCAGGGTACGCATCATGCCGCCACCGGGGGGGGAGCCCAGGCTGAGGTTGATCACTTTGGCGCCGTTATTGGCGGCATAAGCAATGCCCTTGGCAATATTAAACAGATTACCTGAGCCGTTTTCATCGAGTACCCGCACAGCCAAAATGCGCACATTGGGTGCGAGCCCGGTGATGCCTTCGGCATTGTTCATTTGTGCAGCAACAATGCCTGCCACATGTGTGCCATGGCCGTGCATGTCTTTGGGATCAAAATCGCGGTCGACATAATCAGCGCCTTTAACAACTTTGCCTTTGAGATCGGGGTGGTCGTAATCCACGCCAGTATCCAAGACAGCCACGGTGACGGAGGCATTGCCCATACCAGATTGGGTCCAGACCTGATTCATGCCCAAGCTGTCAAGATACCATTGGTCTTTGGCCAGGGGGTCTTGAGCGCTGACACTCGTGGGAGCCTGTTCGGTCATCGCGGAATAACGGGTATTGGTCGTCATGCTTTGAGCAGGTTTTTCTTCTTCGTCATCGGAGAACCACTTTTTGACCCGGTCGAGCAAGCTCATCTGCACTTTAAAGCTGACATTGGGAATGGCAAACTCCACACTGGGGTCGGCCTGGTACTGATTGAGCGCATCTTGCATCTGGGTGCCTTTGGAGAGGCGGTGCAATTGGGTTGTTTCGTCTGCGGTATTAAAAGCGTCGAGTACTTCTGCGCCCGAGATCGTGGCGTGAGAGTTCGCCTGGGTGCGGAAGCCGCTGCGGTATTTGACAATCACTTCGTTGTCCATGGGTTTGCTGACTTCGGTATAGACTTGGGTTCCTGAAGTCTGGGTTTGAACGATTTTGGGTGTGTTTTGTTGACTGCTCTGGGCCAAAGAAACCGGGGCTACCGGCTGAAGCGCAACAGGTGCGGCGGTTTGGCAGGCAGGCAGGGCCAGAAAAAGCAGGGCCAAAGCGGTTTTAAATTTCATTACTTGCTCTCTACACAGTTGATCTCTGTTTAAGATATCGCTGGTTGGCAGCCAAATATTTCTTAAGGCCTGTTTAATCTTCTCTAAAGCTTTGTCAAACACCGCTGAAAATTAGGGCGTTAATGGGGTCACTTGATAGCCTTTGGCTGTGAGTAAGGCATTTAAACTGCGCGGACCGATCAAATGCAAAACCCCAACAGCCACCACCGTGCGTTCTTTGGCAAAGACAGGTTCCAAGGCTGTGAGCCATTTTTGATTGCGTTTGCTGACCAAAGCAGCATAATAATCGGGATCTTCTTGGAAGGCCTCTTGATCAAGCCCTTCCAAGCCACTTAAGCTGCCCTGATTGTAAAGGGTCAGAATTTTATTGCGCTCGGCAATTTGATCTTTGGGGGGATTGCCCAGGGTTTTCTTGAGCGAAGCGCTCTGTTTGGCTTCGGGGATACCTTCTGCCAAGGCCTGGAGTTGATCTGAGGCTCTTTCTAAAAAGATCACTGGCACTTTGGCGGTCTCGGCCTGTTTGCGCAAAATCTGATCGAGAATGCTGTCAGGGGCAACGCCATCGGAGGGCGGAGAATCCAATAAGAGGTTTAAATACCACGGGCGGGCAATATTTAAAACCTGTTCAGGTACCCCGGCTGTTTTGGTGCGATCTTTCAGCGCCGCCCATTCTGCCTCAGTCAATTCCCCCTGATTATTGCGTTTGGGATCAAAGGCAAAGTTTAAGGCTGCAGATGCCAATTCTTGGGTATTGCTGAGATCTGCTTCCATCACAAAACCCTGTGCATTTTTCAACGCAGCCTGGAATTTTTCGGGAATGGCATAACCCGCATCCAAAGGACTGTGAGCCGTGCCAATCAACAGCGAAGTGGGAGCGCCCGCTTGAGGGGGCCTGACCTCCCAAACCAGCAGGTTTTTAAGGCCCACCCGTGCAGCCGTGTTGGGATTGGCCACAGGGGTATTGGTCTGTTGACCCGGCAGACGCAGTCCCGAGAGCTGCTCGGGCGATTGAACGGTATTGACGGGTTCGGTGCTGCAGCCCGTTCCCAGCAAAGTCAAACCGAGACAAAAGCTCGCGAGGGTCCGTTTCAGAAATACACGCATCTGCATAGTCATTCTTTCCTTTGGCGCTGATGCAGCCATTATACCTGAGAAATTCCCCCAGACTCCAGCGCTAACTGCTGCATAAAAACCAACAGGGGCGGGAATAGAAAAAACATCCCCCTCAGCCAAGGATCAGCAGAAGGAGTTTTGATTGATGGATATTCGTTTGCCTGCCAGCCCTCCACCCGGTCCCGCCCCAGTCCTTCAGCAAGTGGCCCAACACCAGGCCCAACACCAGGCAGCCCCACAGCAGCACCCGCTCCAGCACCTGCCCCCCCAAGCTCCCTGAGCGGAGTCGAAGGGAGCGGAGTCGAGACCGGCGAAGGGAGCCCTCCCCCACATACCGACCACGCCAGTGTCACCCCTCACTTGGGCAGTCATGGCTCCGAACCCAGTACCGTTGCATTTCTGACTCCCACTGCCAAAGCGGAAGCCATGATGCAATTTGTTGAAAGCCATTTTCAGACCCTTGATCCCAATCGCGATGGCTTTCTCAGCCAATCTGAAATTCGGGCGGCCCGGCAAAAGCCCGAATTTGCAGGGGCTGATCAGCAGCGCATGCTCTATGCCCTGGAAAAAAATGTCGGTGAGTTAGAAGAATATGCCAACGATGAGTTTGGCGATGAAAATGATGGCATTACCCGCCAAGACATGCGGGCCTTTGTTGCAGAGGCAAAAAAATCCCCTTCAGACAGCACGATTCAAGAGATCACGGGTGATTACCAAACCCATTCCTCCCCGCAGGCCCGGCAATTATTGGCCCTGTTTGAGAAAAACCTGCCCACCCTTGATGGCGACAAAGACGGTTTTGTCTCGCAGACCGAAATCCAAAAGGCCCTCTCAGACCCCCAATTTAAAGACGAAGATGCCGCATTGATCGCCGTTTTGCAGCGCCGCCGCTCGGATTTGGAGGAGTTTTCCAATGATGAATTTGGCGACGAAAACCAAGGTGTAACCCTCAAAGACATGATGGCCTTTGTCAAAGAGGCCGAAACACACCCCAATGCCGACGCTGTTCAATTTGTGTTGACGGATTTTAACAATAGCCGCGCTCGGCTGGCCCAGAGCATCCCCCGTGCCAACCCCACCCATTTTGCCCGACCCCTCTTTGCCACCCCCGACAACCCCGTTGCCAGCATTCGCCTTCAGCCAGGGCTAAGTCAAGGGACCTACAACGATTGCTTTTTTCTCTCCCCTTTGGCAGGCGTAATCCAAAACGATCCAACGGCTGTGGCCCGCATGATCAAAGACAATCACAATGGCACTTACACGGTCACCTTTCCGGGGGCTCCAGATAAACCGATCACCATTACCCCTCCCACCGATGCCGAATTGGCACTGGGGGCCTCATCAGGCCAAGACGGCACCTGGCTGAGTGTCTTGGAAAAGGCCTATGCCTATCACCGCAACCGCGAGTCGGTGCGACCTGGCAGCAATCCCTACGAACAGATCGACAGCGGCGGCCTGCTCGGCACCGGCCTGCAGATCGTCACGGGCCACAGCTCAGATCAAGACATTTTGGCAGTCACCAGCAAAGCCGCCACCCGTGAAAAACTCAAAGCCAGCTTGGCCCAAAAAGGCGCGATCACCGCTTCGACCTTTGGAGCCGGTTCCTCGGATAAAAATATCATGCCCAGCCATGTTTATGCGGTTTTGGGCTATGATCCTGCCACGGATCGGGTGACGATTCGCAATCCCTGGGGCGCAGGCGGCGAACCCAGAGGCATTGCCCATCCAGACAGCCAGCAGGATGGGGTCTTTAGCCTGACAATGGACGAGTTCTACCAGTTCTTTAACTTGGTTGCTTACGAAGAAAAATAGCTCAAGCACGGGAAATGGACTCCACAGCACTTCAAAACGGGCTGATCTCTGTGTTATCGTAAGAGCAGCAAAGCAAGGAAAAGCTGCCTGTGATACACCCTTCACGCTTTCGCCTCAACGCCCTACTCAGCCTGAGTGCTCTGTTTGGGGTGTTTGTGCTGCCAGGGTGCAATGGCGAGAAAAAACTGCCCCCGACGCAGGCCAGCAATCCCGCCCAAAACCAAGCAGCAGAAGCATTGGTTGCCAATTTAGAAGCCCGGCTCGAAAGCCTGCGCAACGATTTGCAACGGGCCAGCACCCGCGCCAGCAATTCCCCGGCTGCGACTGACGCTCAGCCGTCTACGTCTCCTGAGGGGCAGCCCGGTTCAGAGCCCAATCCCGGAGCTACACCCATTCCTGCTCCCGGCAGCAGTCCTGCTCCCCCGGCCAATGGCCTCTGTTCGCGCGCGGGCAAAGACAGCGATCAAGACGGTCTCTCAGATGCCTGTGAAACCATTTTGGCAGAGACCTATGCCCCGGTTTTTTATCATTCCAGCCAGGAAAAATACTTTCCCACCCAGGTCGATGCCTATCTCAAACAAACCGCCCTCTGGTTTTGGGATTCGGATTGTGATCCAGATTTAAACGAGCAATTACAGGCCTTTCCGGTTCAGAGCCAATTGTTGACCCAGACCCAAGCCGCTTCGTGTAAATCAAAATTACCAGCCAGTTCCCAGACCACCCGCAGCAAAGACAAGGTGCGCAGTTTTTACCTCAAAGATCTGCCCGAAGAGGCACGCAAAGGCAGCAGCAACACCCGCGATTGGATTACTTACGTTCACGCTTATCCCAATACCTTAAATGGTGCGACCCTCCAGTATTGGCGTTTTTATGCCTACCACAGCGGCGATGGCGACCATGGGGGCGATTGGGTGGGTGTGCACATTGTGCTCGACAGTGTGTTTAAACCCCTGCGTGTGGGATTTGCCGCTGAAAACGAGATCCGCTACCTGAATTGGCGGGATCTTGAGCGCGAGGGAGAAAACCGGGTGCGGCTCTACAGCTACCCCGAAAGCCATCTCGTGTTTACCGCTGGCAAAGAGGTGCCTGCCGATGGCTGCAAAGGCCTGGGTGGATTTTTCTCCTGCCGCATGGACCCGGCCAAACCAGAGACCTTTGTGCGCCATGAATCCTGGAAAGACGGCCAAGTGACCTGGTTTAGCGGCGATGTTGGCAGCAGCGGGGGCCTGCTCAATCTCGGTGAACGCAGCCTGCCCCTGAATGGACAGAGTTTCATTCAATATGCCGGTCTGTGGGGCAGCATCGGCAAAAATGCCGTCAATTCAGGCGATTATGGCCCTGCTTATAGTGGCATTGGCATGTTGAGCAATGGCTATTTGGGCTTTTGGGCTGCGGGCATGTTAAACCCCAAACGCGAAGACGCCTATCCGCTGGCGGTGAGTCCTTGAAGCCCTTTCAGACGCTGCTGATCTTTCCTCCCTTTTGGGAGCCCACCCAGCCCTATTTGGCCCTGCCAGCCCTCACCGCTTGGCTGCGCCAGAACCAACAAGCCGTGAGCCAATGGGATCTCAACCTCGATTTTCACGATCGGGTGATCTCCGCAGACTACTTGGGCAAGTTGCTCTTAACCCGTAACCCTGAATTGGTGCGCCAGACCTTGCCACTTGAACATGTTCTGCGCACATTTTTGCCCGAGGTAGATGCCGCCAAAGCCACTTTGCGCTCGCCCCGCTATTATGAGCCCACGGCCTTTATTCAGGCCAAAGCCACACTCGAAAAGGCCTATCAGCTGCTCTCCTTGGCTTACGCTCCCAGCCAATGCAGCAAACGCGGGATTGTTTTGCCTTATCGCGAGTCTTCTTCGGACCAAATGGCCCTGGCCACCGCCGACGACATTTGCAATCCCTACCGCGATTTTTACCGAGAGGCGGTTTTGCCCCGCTTGCAAGATGCCCCACCCGACTTGCTCGGGATCTCGATTGCCGATACAACCCAATTGGTTGGCGGTCTGACCCTGGCCCGCATGGTGCGGGAATGCCTGCCAGAGATCCATATCACCTTCGGGGGGGCACTTTTTTCCAAATTTGCAGCGGCCCTGCAAGACAAACCCAGCCCCGCTTTTGACTTATTTTTTGACAGTATGATCTCCGGTGAGGGTGAATTGCCTTTGCTGAGCCTGGTGCAAACCCTCGCCGGTGGGGGCGATCTGGCTGAGGTGCCCGCACTGGTCTGGCGCGACAAAGTGGGGCAGGTGCACCTCAACGACAAAGGCACGCCTGTGGCCATGAATGAGCTGCCTCCCCCTGATTTTGATGGTCTGCCCCTGGAAAAATACTGGGTGCCCGAGCCCATTTTGCCACTGCTGGGCTCCAAAGATTGTTATTGGAAAGACTGTGCCTTTTGTGACCATTATGTTTCTTACGCCCCCCGCTATCGCTTGCGCAAGCCGGGTTTGATTGCTGAGGATATGGCTTTTTTGGCCCAAAAATATGGCGTTAAGCTCTTTTCTTTTGGCGACGAAACCCTTTCCCCCAATTATGCCCGCCATCTCTCAGCGGCCCTGGTCGCGCAAAAATCTGAGCTGCGTTGGTCGATTCTCTCGCGCCTGCAAAAAGGCTTTGATGCCGAGACCTGTGAGCAGATTTATGCAGGGGGTTGCCGCTTTATTATGTATGGATTGGAATCGGCCCACCCACGTATCATTGCCCGCATGGCCAAAGGCACCGACCCCGAAACTGCAGCGGAGGTCTACCGCCAGACCGATGCCGCTGGAATCTACAATTATTCGTTTATTTTCTTTGGTTTTCCTACCGAGACAGAAGCCGAAGCTCAGACCACGGTTGACTTTGTCACGGCCCACAGGCAGTATATTCACTCCATTGGGGCAGGCTATTTCTTTTTGCAAAAATTTGCACCGATCTTCAAAAAATACCAAGAGTATGGCATCACCATGCTCGATGATCAGGATCTGAGTGATGATTGGAGCATTTCGATACGCTACGACACCCTTGAAGGTATGTCTCAGCCGCAAGCTGCGGTCTTTCACCAGGGCTTTATGCGCCATTTGCAGAAAGTCTATGGCCAGCCGCTGTGGTTGGTGGACAATAGCCGCAGCACACTTTTCCTCTACCTGATCCACCATGGCAAAGACTGGATGCAAAATTATGATTATTCGGGCATGGTCGAGGTGGAAATAACCTCCTGATGCCAGACGCCAAACCCATAAAGGCCCGTCTCGCAGAACTCTGGCGCTTTCGCAGGCCCTTTGACCAGGTTTTGCCAGACGACCTCGACCATGCCCATGTTGCGCCCCGGGTCGGACCGATCTGGCTTTCTCAGGCCGGAAGCCCCTCCGCTTTACAGCAAAAATCCCCAGTTTTGATTACCGTACACGGGTTTTCTGCCACCCCGTTTGAAACCCATTATTTACTTGCCGAGCTGCTCGACAAACACCCAGACTGGCAGGGCGCACGGGTCATGTTGGGGGCCCATGGCAGTGCTATTTCAGAATTCCGCACGGCCTCTTGGCAAGATTGGCAATCCCCTTTGGAACAAGAGTTGTCAGCGCTGCAGCGCTTGGGTTACGCCAATCAAACTCTGATTGCAACCTCCACAGGTTGTGCTCTGTTGCTCGAATTGCTCAGCCGCCGGGCCTTTCCGGCGATCCAAAAATTGGTCTTAATTGCCCCTTTGGTCAGGCCCCGCGAAAAGCTGGTTCAATTTGTGAGCTGGGCCCGCAAAGCCGGAGTACAGGCCGTCGCCAATGATTTTGAGCCCGACTGGATTCGCTGTTGGTACCGCGAATTGCCCCTGCACGCGGTGGAACAATTGCATTTACTCTGCAGTAACTTGCAGCGCATTTTAAAACAGGGTCTGCATTTGCCACCTGAACTGGAAATCTTGATTGTGCAAAGCCGGGGTGACCGTGTGGTGGATCCCGAAAGTGCTCAGATTTTGGCTCAGGCCCTCAAGCACAATCAGGTCGAGGTGCTCTGGCTAAATTCGCGCTGGCATCTGCCCATTCTGCCCCGCAAAGATGACCCTCGTGAAAATGCGATCAAAGACCGGGTCTTTGGTCGTATTGATCAATTTCTCAGTCAGCCCCTGCCCAAATGGCCTTAAAATTGCGCTCTTTGGCTTTTTTTGTGCCATAATCTAAACAGAGATCGCAGCGGAGGACAAGACCATGCTCAATGCCACATCCGGGCAAACCCCGATCCAGCAAACCTCTGCCTTTGTGCTTCCTGCCCCCGTTGCGCCCACCCCTGACACGGCGACGCCCACGCCAGCGACCCTCACTCCCCCCCCACCCGAGGCCTACCGACAGGGGGCTTTAGAGCCTGCCCAGGTACAGTTTCAGTCAGCCCCGGCGACCCCCTCTGCAACCAGTGAAAATGCCTCTTTGCAGGATGCGCTGGGGTATTTGATGCCGTATACCTCCAACTCTTCCGAAGATGCACCGGCAGTGCCTGCCGCAGCTCGTCCGGCCCTCGACAATTTGGCCAAGACCCTGGGTTTTCCCAACTTTCAACGCCTGCAACACGCCTGCCGCAATCTGCCACGCGAAGTTTTGGTGGGTTGGTACAGCAATTTGTCCCCCCAGGCGCCGTTGCAGCAACAGCGCGAAGCCCTCAAAAATGCCTTGACCCAGGCGCTACAGGCCCGCTTTCAAAGCCTGGACATTCCCCCCCCTGAATTAAAATTGGCAGAACCGGGATTGGAATGGGGGCCTGCGGCCCTGTTGGCCGTTTACAATTCGCTGGCTGAAATGCAAGCACAGGTGCCTCCCCACAAGCTCAAAACCCTGCTGACCCAAGCCAATGGCAAACCCCTGATCTACGAAATGCATCCCCCGATTGTGAGCCGTTCGGGGGAATTGATCCGGGCCCTGGGGGAGAGCATGAAGGTGGCCCGCCGCGACCAAGACGGGGGCAAAATTATCCTGCACCAGGGGGCGGTTTTTCCCGATCCGCAAACATTTGTCAAAACGCCCCAGATCAGCCAATTACTGGCCCAAATTGAAGCTGCGCGCTTAAACCCAGATCAACCCTCCCCCGCCGTGGCTGAACTCCAGGCCTTTCTCAATCTGGCCCAGCCTGCCGATGCCCAACTCAAGAGCGGCGTCTATGATGCTGCGACACGGCATGCGGTTGACCGCTTTCGCACAGTGGTTGAGGCCCGGCAAATTCGGGATATTATCGCCGATGACCGCAACATGCCAGCAGATGAAAAAACCCGTCTTTTACAAAGTTTGGATGCCCGCATTGGCCACCTTTTTTCCGATTCTGCGGGTTATCTCCCCGAGCGTCAACCCGCTGATCTGCGCAACAGCTTGCTGACAGGCGATCGCTGGCACAAGCGCTGGTTTCCCCTGCTGAGTGCCGGCAGCCAAGAGCGGATCGCGGCAGTGCTTGAAGCCATGAAAATGACCCAAGACCCCGGCAAATTTGATGCCCCCCTCTTGGAAAAAGTGACCCAATTCTGGTTTGGCATGATCGATGGCGGTGATAACCAAGATTTTACCGAACAGGTGCTGACCCACGAAACGGGACATATTTTACAAAATGCCCCCGAAGTGTTGGAAAACTGGAAGCGCATCAGTTGGCCCGAAACGGCTGAAACATCGGCTGAATATGGGCTGGATCATACCCTCAAAACAGGCAAAGAGAAGGGCTTTGTCTCGCCTTATGCCACCCTCAGTCCCGAAGAGGATTTTGCCGAAAGTTACCGCACGTTTGTTTATCAGCCCGAACGTTTGGCCCGCGATTCGCTGACTAAATTTTTGTTTATGGCAGCAGTGAC
The DNA here is from genome assembly GCA_050248915.1 of Candidatus Sericytochromatia bacterium. Classification (GTDB taxonomy): domain Bacteria; phylum Cyanobacteriota; class Sericytochromatia; order UBA7694; family UBA7694. Next base: position 21,988 of record JBFWRL010000027.1, on the reverse strand, counting down.
GGGACGCTACGAGGGCAAAGAACAAGAATTATTGGATTTTGTCAAAGCCCAAGGCAAGAGCAATGTGGAGCTGGTGCAAGAAATGGCGCGTTTTCGGGGCTATTTGCCCCAACTTTGGCGCGATGTGGCTCAGCAGGGGGGAGCAATGCTGGCGGATATGGCCAATTGGCTGATCGAAAAAAGTCCCGTCATACTGCCTCCCTTTTCCCGGAGTTGGCTCGACCAAAACGCGGACAGTCTGCGTGAGGTCATACCCATTTGGGCCCAATCTGTGGCAGAAAACCAAAGCCCCCGCTTTAGTAGCCGTTTTGCCTCTTTTTTATCCGGCTTGGATTGCCAATTGCAACTCAATTTTCAACGCTTTCGCTGTCAGCCCCACGAAGAAGGATATGCCTTGGAGGCCCTGGCCCATTGGCAAAAAATTGCCCAAGATGAGCGCCAAGAGCCTCTGACGCGGGCCCACGCCGAAGCTGAACTTCTGCGCTTTACAGAAGGGGGGGTGGCCTTTTTTAGCCCAGAAATCCAGGCAAAATTGCCAAGCGAGGTCAAAACCTTGCTCTCTGGCGAATCGGGGCCTTCCAACCGGGCTCTCTTGGTGTTACTCGCCAAAATGGTGGCTCTGGGTGAAGAGAACAAATGTGCCACCGATCAGCGCACAGACCCCCTCTATGCCAAATTGAGTCCTGCGGCCCAGGCGTTGCTCGAAGACACGGCTTTCCGTGGCCGTGTGGCAGATTGTTTTGGGCAAACCCGGATCAACACCACCAATTTACAAAAAGAGGTCTTGGCTGAAATTGCGCGTTTGAGCCAGAGCAATAGCGGTGATTTTTTGCGCAAACAAATTCAAAGCTTGCGCATTCTCTTGCAGTCTGAACGCAATCTCAACAATGCCTATCGCCTGTATCAGCAAACGGTAGAACGCTTTAATGCCGGGCAACCCGGAGATCCCCTGCAATTGCTCAGCCTCGATGACTTTATGCAGGTTTTCAAAGAAAAAATTCACAATCTGCGTCCGAGCCCCGAAGCCTTACAAGTCATGCTCGGCCTCGGAGATCCCTTCTCGCCCGCCGAGGAACGCAACCCTTTTGAGGGGCTCAAATTTAAGCCCGTACTCGAAGAGGGATACAAAAAAGGGACAGACGTAAAAACAATTGGCTGACAGGCCAATCAGAAGGCCTGAAAAATCCCGGTGCGCAGGGTGTGTACCGGTGCGCCTGGGGCCGTGAGGCTGTCGCGGTATTGGTAGGTGGCAAAGAGCGTGGTTTTATCCCAGACCTTTACACCCACTTGGCCTTCGTGGGCCATGACGTTGGTGCGTCCGAGTTGATCTTCGACAAAATACGATACCGAGGCATCATTTTCGAGGTATTTGAGGAAATAGGCCACAAAGAAATCACCGGGCAAACGGGCCGAACCCAATTGCAAGCCGGCTTGGAAGGCCTGGTTTTTGTCGGGGGCGGCCAAATTGCGCAGATAGTCAAACGACAATTCCAGCGGCAGGCGCTCGCCCAAATGGAAGGTGAATTTGCCAAAGCCATTGAGCACGCTAAAAGCCGTATTGGGGGTATTGCTCATGACATTGCCGACCAGTGGTTGGCTCAGGCCTTTTTCGGTTGCCAAGCGGCTTGCGTTGTAGAGCACACTTTCGCCAAGATAGTGGTGGTAAGCGGCACTGAGGTCAATATCCAGCCAACTCAGGGGGGAGATCTGGGTATCTGCTTTGGCACTGAGAATAAAGGTATTGCCTTCAAAGACCCGATTCATGTTGATGACCGTCTCCCCCAGGGTCAGCGAAAAGCGCCGAAAGACCGGGGAGATATCGTCAAAATGCAGGCGCTGCATCGCACCTTCGGGCTGCACGTCAAAGTCCATCAACAATTCGCTATTGGAAAAAACATTCTGAAATTTACCAGCCGTGACGTCGATAAACGACGTGGGCCGCCAAGTGACAAAAAAGCGATCGAGGGCAAAGTCGACACGGGCACCAAAATCACCCAAACGCCACCAGGGATTGCCAGGGTTGCGCAAATTGCCAACACTCAAGCGGGCCCCGTAGCCAAAGACGTCTTGCCCCCGGCTATTCAGGCTCAAGGTCACACGGCTTTGGGGGGTGTTCGTGGTGGCTTTGCTCAGATCGGCAAAATCGGGTGTGACGAGTTCATGACGCAGGGCAATGTCGCCACTGAGGGTAAAGGGCAAACTGCGGGCAAAGGCGGCAAGCAAATCATCACGGGTTTGATTGAGATCGTTGTCGAGAATATCCAAATGGTCTTGCACCATCTCCAACTCAGCCATGATCTCTTCGCGCAAACTGCTCAGCTCTTTTTGGTATTCGGCTTTGAGTGCTGCCAGCATTTTTTGGTCGCTGTCTGAGACGTTTTTGATCTGGCGAAAGACCTGCACCAGCAGAGCGGCCATTTCGTAGCGGGTCAGAGAGCGCTGGCCTTTGAATTCGCCATCGGGATAGGTCAATTTGAGCTGGTATTTTTGCGCCAACTCTTGCAAGGCAGCAGCAGACCAATGGCTGGGGGCCACATCGGGATAGCCTGTCTCTTGGGCCAGAACGGGGGATGTCAACGTCAAAGGTGCGCTGAGCGCCAGCAAGGCAGTGAAAGCCGTCAATAGATGTTTCTTCATGATTATTCCTTTTTTTTACCTGGCTCAGAAGTCCTGGCGCAGGGTGGTGTACAAGATATACAGATGATCTTTGCTGGGGTCTGAAAGGGGGCTGCGGGCATGTAAAGTGACAGACAGCGAGGTCTTGGCCGCCAATTGCACGGCGGCGTCCAAAACATGGCCAGAGACATCGGTGCCCGCCAAAGTCTCATCCACCATCAGTGAGAGATTGGCATCTTGCTCCAGGCCGCGATAGGCGTATTTAAATTGCCAAGAGCCGGGCTGCCTGAGTTCGCCCACTTGCAAACCTGCCCACCAGCCTTGGTTTTTGTCGGCACTGCCCAAATTGCGCAGATAATCGGCCTGCAGAATCACTGGCCACTGTTCCCAAAGGTTCAAGCGCAGTTGTGCAAAGCCATTGAGCAACCTGAACTCAGATTCAAAATCATTTTTATCTGCCCCCCGGTTGCGGGCACTGAAAATGCCCTGATAGCCCTGGTTAAAATTAAACCGCGCCAGATTGTCGGCTTTGAGGTAATGTGAATAACTGCTGCCCAAGCGCAAACTCAGCGGATCTGCCAGTTTAAACTCACTGGAGAGCTTGGCCGCCAAAAGCGAGGTAGTGACAAAGGTTTCTTCAACCAAAACCGCATATTGGCCCAATTCCAGATCCAGTTTGGGCCAAAAGGGAGCCAGATCACGCCAGCTCAATTGCTGTTGCAAGCCACTAAAACTCACATCTTCGTCCAAGAGCAATTCATTTTCAGAGAGAAAATTGGGGGCTTTGCCCACACTCAAGGCCAGTTTAAAGGGGCCTTGATTCAGTTCTTGGGGCTGGTAGCGGATAAAAAAGCGATCCAAATTGATCGGGCTGCGGGGGATATGATCACCCCCAAAGGGGAACCAGGAGAGATTGTACGAGCGATTGTCGTTGCTCAATACCCGCACCTGCCAGTCCCAACTGTCTTGAATCCGGCCCTGCAGCCCCGCACCCAGACGCACCTGAAACGTGGAGCCGGTGAGATTGCTGCCAAAGAAATTCTGAAAGTCCCCCAAACGGGTGCTCATGCCACAAAAACGCAAAGCCAGTGAACCAAAGGCACGGATCGATGTCATTTGGTCCAGGCGCTCCAGCACCTCTTGCAATTGGGTGTTTTGTAAATCGCTCTGGTCTTCGAGAATCTCAGTTCGTTCGTCCAAGGCCGAAAAGCGCTCTTCTAATTCGGTCGCAAATTCAGTTTTGAGTTTGTTTAAGAGGGCCTGATCTTCTTGAGCGAGAGTCTGCTGTTTGGCTTCCAAGGTCTTTAAAACCTGGCTCAGAAAAACTGCCAATTCAAACCGACTGACCGGCTTTTGGCCCGTGACACTCCCATCAGGAGCCACCAAATCCAGTTGATAGACCTCATTCAGGTATTTTAAAGCTGGCCAGGCCCAATGCGTACTGGGCACGGGCTGTGACGGCCCCCGCTTGATAGGCCCCGTTTCGGCTTGAGCCGCAGCATGACAAAGGGGTGAAAACAAACCCAAAACGGCCAAACCCAGACACAGGTTGCGCCGCGAAAACGCATTCAGCATAATGACTCCAGAATTTAGACAGCTGCCATGTACTTAAAACATGGCAGCCGGATCAAAGTTGAGTGTTAGATATCAGTGTTAGACAAAAATACGCTTATTTCCAGTCTTCGTCAAGAGCGGCTTGCTCCTCGGGACTGGGCTCAAAATTGAGATCCATCAGAAAACGCTCTTGTTTCTTAAGGGTATTCCAGTCAAATTTGGTGGGATCTTCGAGCGGTTTATCGGGCTCGATTTCGACCCATTCACCCGGTCCGACTTTTTTGGTTTCACCTTTGTCGGTGGTGACCTCAACAATGCCATTGAGGGTGGTGACATGGCTAACATTTTGATCGCTGTGGGAGACAAAAAGTTCGGTGCCAATCACAGAGGCCACAGCGAGTGGGGTGCGCACCCGCATGCGATCTTTTTGGTTGTGTTGTTTTTTGATCCAGGTTTTGCCCCGCAACAGGCGCAGATCTTTGGCGGCCCGCACCCTTAAAATCGTGCGAGAGCCCAGTCTGACAACCGAACCATCGGTATACCGCAGTTCAGAGCGGGAGTTTGCGCCGGTGCGCAAAGTCATCCCCGGATACAGGGCCATATTGGTATTGGCTTTGTTCCAGGCGGCCCCGGCTCGGGCCTGAACCAGACCAAAGGCGTGGGTTATTTTGGCCGATGGGCCTGCGGATTCAGCCTGGGGTGCCAAAAAGATCGAACTGCCCAATACCAGGGCGGTTAAAGCTGCGAAAGAAATCTGTTTGAACATGGGTACTTCCTCTCTGGGATATTTATGTTCACGCTTCGTTTAAAGCTATGTTCACAAAAAGTAAGATTTAATAAATCTCATTATAACCCGATCAATCAGGGTTCGGCGTTGGCTGGGTCACATTGCCATCGTCAGCTGGCTCACGTTCGAGAATATCCAGAATCGAAATTTGTTGGGTTGCGGGCATGGCCTGTAACGCCTCTTTTTCGTAAGCTTTGCGACTGACCGGTTGCACTTTGAGTATGGGCCGTTCAGCAACTTTATTGCCCCGTGAGCCCACAGATTTGACCAGCATCTCGCGAAAATCCAAATACTGCTCCATCACGCGGGCCCGTTTGCGGGGCTCATAGAGCAACTTGACCACCGGGTCGGGATCGGCACTGAAATAGACCAATTCAGCGTCTTCAGGCAAATAGGCATATTCTTTGGCGAGAATAAATTTGGTGACATTAAAGCGCTTCATAAAATAAACGCCCCCACTGTCGCGGTAGAGCACCGAAAAGACCGTCTGTTGGGCTTGGCGCTCAAAGTGTAAGACATCTTCTTTGACAAAGAGCTTATCGGGGATTTCGAGCACCTGGTAAGTGCCATTGCCAAAGACCAACAAGAGTTTGTCAAAGGTCGAACAGAGCAGGGGGGCCTCGGATTTGACCTGGGTTCCCAGATAGCGGGTTTCGGGATCAAAGCCCACTTTTTGGTCCTGAATGGCTACGGCAGTCACATTGATCGTTTCAAAAGATTCCAAACTGGTCTGGCGCGGGTATTTATCGCCGTATTTTTTGAGCAGCGCTTTGAGCCAGAGAATGGCCGTCTGGTTGATATGGGTGAGTTTGCGTTGAACTTCGTCAATCATCTCAGCGGTTTTTTGCAGTTCAGCCACCGCTTTGGCAGAATCAAAGCGGGAGATGCGGCGGATGGGGATGTTTAAAAGTTTATCGAGATCTTCTTCGGGAATGGGGATAAAACGTTCGTCAAGCATGGGCTCAAGCCAAGCCCGCAGCATGGCTTTGAGTTCCGGCATGTCAGCGGCCTCTTCGAGAGAGAGGTAGAGCTTGTTTTCGATAAAAATCTGAACCAAAACCTGTTCGCGGTATTTGCGTTGGTGGCGGGCCAATTCACAGTTGAGTTCCCGATCCAAGACCTGCAACAATTGGCGGGTGTTTTCTCTGAGAATTTCGTGAACATCAAGCTCCACGGGCATTTGGTTGCGGATCAAGATCGGTTGCAAATGCAGGGTGAGTTCGCAGTCGCTGTAGAGAAAGACCCGTTCCAACAGTTCTTCGGCCAACACGCCGTGGCCCACGCGCAACTCTATCTCAACCTGCTCAGTGGTAAAGTCGTTGATATTCGCAATTTTGAGCTTGCCTTTGTGAATGGCCGCTTCAATCGAGGCAATCAGCGACTCGGTCGTCGAACCGTAGGGAATCTCGCGAATGACCAGGGTTTTGGGATCTTTGATCTCGACCTTGGCGCGCACCCGCACCTTGCCTTTGCCCCGCAGATACTGAGAGGCATCGAGCAGACCGCCCTGGGGAAAGTCGGGGTAAATTTCGAAGTCTTCACCTTTGAGGATGGCTATCTGGGCTTCGAGCAATTCGCAAAAATTATGGGGCAACATTTTGGTGGCCAGCCCCACGGCAATCCCATCGGTACCGGAGAGCAAAAGCAGGGGCAATTTGGCTGGGAGTACCACGGGCTCTTTGTTGCGGCCATCGTAGCTGTCAAGGTAGTCGGTGATCTCTGCGTTAAACAGGGTCTCTCTCGCCAAAGGAGAGAGGCGGCATTCAATGTACCGGGCCGCGCTGGCGGGGTCTCCGGTGAGCAAATTGCCAAAATTGCCCTGTTTGTCGATCAGGTAATCTTTTTGGGCAATATTCACCAGCGCGGCTTCGATACTGGCGTCCCCGTGGGGATGGTAACGCATGGTCATGCCGACAATATTGGCCACTTTGTGGTATTTGCCATCATCGACTTCAAAGAGGGTGTGTAAAATGCGGCGCTGGACCGGCTTGAGACCATCCTCCAAAAAGGGAATGGCGCGATCTTTGATCACGTAAGAGGCGTATTCGAGAAAGTTGACATCGATCAGGGATTGTAAAGAGGTTTTGCTGCTCATGCCCTCATTTTGGCAGAGGCGCGGATCGGTGGCAACCGGATGAGTGGCAGGGGTCAGAACAGGAGACATGATTCACCTCAAAAAAACAGACTCCCATCAGCATAACATACAAATGTATTTTTATGTATTTAATTTCTGTTTTGGTCTGAACTATTCGTCGCGGTGCACACTGTCGGGCGAAAAGGCGGGCAGGCAAATTGCAATATACTCTGCGCCTTCGGGGCCGGGCGTGCTGTAGCGCACCCATTCTCCCGCTTCGGTGATAATCGCCTGCCCGGCATCCACGGTGAAGGTGCCGCTTTCAGACTCCACATGCAAGCTGCCTTTGAGCACCACGGTCATCTCTTGAAAATCGGGCCGCTGGCCGGGTTCGACCCAGCCACTGGGGGAACTCATTTGCGCCACAGAGGCATGGCTGTGACCGGTATTGACCTGGCCAACAAATTCGCGGATGATTTTGGGTTTGCTGCCAACAGCGGGAATCACAGTGGGGGAGGCAATCAGGCGGGGCATGGGGGACTCCTTGGGTGGGTTTTAGGTATCGGGTTTTAGGGTGGATTCAAAACCCTATTTTACTTCTCCAGAATAACAGAATTTGTGTCGATCTGATGAGGAGGACTGAGCCCTGAGCGGAGTTTAAGGTGAGCCCTGAGCGAAGTCGAAGGGCGGTGTCTCAATCCCAGTGAAAAATGCTAAAATATCCCATCAGCCAATTTTCTAGAGGTTTTCAGTGCCACTCCCTTCACAAAGCAAAACAAGCAATGGACCAAGCAAACAGGCCATAATGTTGCTCACAGGCCTGGCGCTTCAGGCCTGCTCTTTTGGGCAGAACTTGGCCCAGTCTCAGACCCCAGTCAATGCTTTGCGTTCAAGCGCCCTGCAGAACCGCAATCAGGTAAGCACCCGTTACCCTCAAGTCAGCCCTGAGCAGCAGACAGTGCCCGGAGAGTGGGTCTTGCGCTTGAAGCCAGGTCTGCGCAGCCAACAAAACGCCGCTTTAAGCCAATTGGGCATCCAAAGTTTGCGCCACATTGGCCCTGAAAGTTGGGGAATGCAGGTGGTCAAAATGCCCCTTGCCACCGCGGCGACCGAATCGGCGCTGCAACGTTTAAAAGCCCGTCCAGACCTGCTCTGGGTTGAACCTCTGACCCTCGAACGGTTGGCCCCGCTGCAGGTCGAAAAATTTGATGCCCAGCACTTCACCGACAAAAATGCAGAACGGCAAACCTATCCCAAGGATCCACTCTTTGCCCAGCAATACGGCCATCTATTGACCCAATCTCAAGCCGGGTGGCAGATTTACACGGGCAGTCAGCAGGATTTTTTGGCGGTGATCGACTCCGGCCTCGACCTCAAACACCCAGATTTGGCCGAAAAACTCCTGCCCGGCTACGATGTGCTCGACAAAGATGATCAGCCCTGGGATGGCTACGGCCACGGCACCCATTGTGCGGGCATTGCCGCCGCCTTAACCGACAATGGCACAGGCATCGCCGGGTATGCGCCGGGCATTAAAATCATGCCCATTCGGGTGATTGGCGACAATGGCATGGGCGATTCCGCTGATGTGGCGGCGGGCATTATTTGGGCAGTGGATCACGGCGCGAAGGTGATCAGCATGAGTCTGGGAGGCCTGATGAACCCCTTGGTCAAACGCGAGGCCGTGCAATATGCCCTCGATCGCGATGTTTTGATTGTGGCGGCCATGGGCAATAATGGCAAAGAAATGAAATCATATCCGGCAGCCCAACCGGGGGTTTTGGCGGTGGGGGCCAGTGATGCCCAAGACCAGCGCGCCACCTTTTCGCAATTTGGCGATTGGATGAGCCTGAGTGCACCGGGGGTCAAAATTCTTTCAGCCTTGCCGACCTATCCCCACCCCCACAAAGAATTGAATTATGGCCTCGTCAGCGGCACATCGATGGCCACCCCGGCTGTGGCCGGAGCCGCCGCATTGTTGCGCAGTCGCTGGCCCCAACTCTCACGGGAGCAGATCAAAGCCAAACTCGAAGCGGGGGCCGATGACCGCGGAGAGCCCGGTTTTGATCCCTTTTTTGGCCATGGGCGCTTGAATTTGGCCAAAGCCCTGCAGCCCTAAAACGTGGCTTTGAACTCCACGCCAACCCGGCCGCCATCTTTGAACGATCCCTGAAATTTCAGGCTGGAGCTGTCAAACCCCTCCAAATCCAATTTCTTGCTGTAAGAAACCTTGCCGCCATTGGCAATATGGGCCAAACCGCCCACGGCTTCGACGGCTTTGAGGCCACCTGAGCCAATCAGCCCCTCCACCGCGTCACGGGTATGGGAAATAAACTCCCCTTTGCTCATGGGCTGGGGTTCGGGGCGGGCTGCGGGAGCCTCCAAAAAACTGAACTCGGTCATGGCATGGGGATTTTTATAAGTGCCGGTGGCCAATGTGTCTTGTGCCGCCGCATGGGCACTTTCGGTCGGAGGCACTACGCCAAAATCGGCGGGCAGACTCAGATCGAGATGGGGAGAGCTGGGCAAAACCGGCGGGGCATATTGAACGGCAAAATTGACAGAACCGGGAACCGTCGGCTGCATAAGTGTTCTCCGCATTTAGAATTTCTTTAGGATACCAGAAATGAGGCTCAAAAGCAATGCCCCCCTATCTTATCGGCTTTTGAGCCAGGCAGACAGAGGGGCAACTTTCACTTACTGGGGAATACCCGTCAACCAGGAGATGGAACAGCCCGAAGCGGCGTTATACGACCAGCTTTGCGGGTGTGAATCGGTGACCGTATAGGTCCCGGCAGGAATCAAGACCTTGGGATTCGCAAACCAATAGGCATGAGGCACGCCACCTTGGCCATCACGGGTACTGACCTCCCAAGGGCCAAAGACCACCCCTGTTTTAGATCTCAGCCCGATCTGTCCGGGAGGGGCCTGACCTCTGGCATCGTTCCAGTGGTAATTGTAGATCTCCGTCAACAGGTAATCCTGGGTGGTGGTAAACGTGGGAGCACAAGTGGCACCGTTAAACACGGCCTGAATATTGCCATTGTCGAAGAACTTCACTGGGGAAGCGACAGGGCTGGGCAGGACAGGCGGAACAGGGGCTTGACTGCGCAGACCGTCTATTTCAGCGGTACTCAAAGCCCGCCCATAAACCCGAACCTCGTCGATCAAACCCGTAAAATGTTCACCAAAAGAGGGGTTTGAACCAATTCTCAAATGGGGATGACCGGTTCCCATTTCGGCGTTTTCAGCCACTTTGCGCAATCCATTGACATACAAGGTCGCCGTTTTGCTGGTTTGGTCGTAAACACTGGCCAAAAAGACCCATTCACCTGCTTTGATTGGCATGGAGCCCAAAACAGCAGCAGAACCGGCAAACGTGGACCAGCCAACGCCATCCGCACCGCGTGAGTCGATACCCAAACTGCGGTCATAGCCTCCATCGTCGTGGGAGATCACCTGGAAAGGTCCCCCGCTTTCGGGGCCATCATAACGGGCCCAGGCCGTAAACGTCAGGGTAGGGTATTTATCCGGGTTAATATCCAAGGGAATTTGGACATAAGAGCCTTGGCCATCAAATTGCCAAGCGGCCCCCAAGCGGCCAGTGGCAAATGCACTGGCACCTTTGGTTTCAACCAGATCTCCTTTGTAGCGGTAGCTGACGGGGGCTGTCTCCATGTCTAAATAGAGCAGCAGATCCCCCGTGCTGGGAACCACTGCCGAACCCGTGGCACTGGGTTGGGCCATCGGCGAGGTTGGATCTGGGGTCGTAATGGGTGCGGGTGTCAAGGTTGGGCGCGGCGTGGCCAGTGCCGTGGGAGTGGGCTCCACTGTTGGGGTTTTGCCCGAGGTACTGCCACTCAAAAGGCTATCCAGGCTGAAGCCACAGCCTGTCAACAAAGTCAAAGCCAAGACGCCCAGTGAAAGTGATTTGGTTTTCATAGCGTTAACCCTCCGTTTCTGAGGGTATTATGCGCCTGAACGCCCGCTGGGCCTTTGATACAGGGCAGAGAGAGATTTGATCTTAATCAAAGAAAAAGCAGGTTCAAGGCCCTCTCCTGGTGCTTGCCGTTCCCGCTGGGCCCAAATCCAGGGTAAAATAGGTTGTTTAGGAAGTTCACAGGAGTAAAAAATGCAGCCGCTACCCCGTATTCTTGGCTTGGATGTTGGCACCCGCACGATTGGTGTGGCGGTCAGCGATCCCATGGGCTGGTTTGCGCGCGGGGTCACCACGGTGCAACGCCACTCTTGGAAAGCGGATTTGGCACAATTAAAAGCAATTCTCAATCAGTATGAGGTTGCTCAATTGGTGGTGGGGTTGCCGTTGGGCAGCAATGGCGAAATGACTGAACAAGCCCGCTACAGCCGAGGGGCTGCCGAACGGATTCTGAAAGAATTTCCGCATTTGCAACTCAGTTATATCGACGAAAGTTACAGCACCGAAAGCGCCAAAGCCAGCTTGCGGGCCACAGGCATGAAGCGCCGCAAACAAAAGGCGCTGATCGATCAGCAGGCTGCCGTACACATTCTGCAAGACTATCTCGATCAGGAACAGCGCCGTCTGCAGGCCCAAAATAACGACCTTCACCGACAACTGACGGCAAAAAACAACACGACAAATTGATGGACAGGAATATCTCGACAATGAAACTCAAACGCACCCATATGGCAACCTCGCTGTTGCAGGCCCCACTGGGCGAATCCGTCACGGTTTGTGGCTGGGTACAAAGCCGCCGTGACCATGGCGGGGTGGTCTTTGTGGACCTTCGCGACGGCTCCGGCTTAATCCAATTGGTGATGGATCCCCAGGTCAATCCTGAGGCCCATGCCAGCGCAGACCGCCTGCGGGCAGAGTTTGTGGTGGCCGCCAGAGGGCGTCTGCATGAACGGGACGCAGACAAGGTCAATGCCGATCGGCCCACGGGCCGTTTAGAGCTCAAAGTCGACGAATTGGAAATTCTCAATACTGCCAAAACCCCGCCTTTTGAAATTGATGACGATCTCAACGTGGACGAAAGCCTGCGTCTGAAATACCGCTACCTGGATTTGCGCAGGCCCTCGGTACAAGAGCGCCTCAAGGTGCGTCACCGCGTGACCCAGACCATTCGCAATTATTTGTCCGACAAGGGCTTTTACGAAATTGAAACCCCGATGTTGATCAAAACCACCCCCGAAGGGGCTCGCGATTATTTGGTGCCCAGCCGTGTGCATCCGGGCCATTTTTATGCCCTGCCTCAGTCGCCCCAAATCTACAAACAGATCTTGATGGTGGCAGGCATGGAGCGCTATTTCCAGATTGCCCGCTGCTTCCGCGACGAAGACCTGCGCGCCGACCGCCAACCCGAATTCACCCAATTGGATTTGGAGATGTCGTTTGTCGATGAAGAAGATGTGCGCGGCATGAATGAAGGCCTGATTGCCCACCTGTTTAAAGAAATTCTCAATGTCGAAGTCAAGTTGCCCTTGCCTGTATTGGCTTACGACGACGCTATGGCCCGTTATGGATCCGATAAACCCGACACCCGCTTTGGGCTGGAATTGGTAGACTTTACCGAGATCATGAAAAGTGCTGAATTTCAGGCTTTTGCCTCGGTTGCCCAGAGCGGCGGCCTGATCAAAGGCATTCGCCTCGAAGGGGCTGCAGATCAAATGACCCGCAACGAGCTCGACCAATTGCGCAGCCGCAGCATTCGCTATGGTGGCAAAGGACTGGTCTGGTTTATCTACAAACCCGAAGGTCTGACTTCGCCTGTGGCCAAATTCTTCAGCGAAAGTGAACTCAATGCGATTCAAACGGTCTCTGGCGCCCAAACCGGCGACATTGTGATCATGATGGCTGACAAAGCCAAAGTCGTCCATGACGTACTGGGCCGTCTGCGTCTGGATCTCGGTGAACGCTTTAACCTGATCGACAAAAGCCGCTGGGACATTCTCTGGGTCAATGCCTTCCCGATGTTTGAATGGGATGAACAAAGTGGCAATTGGCTGGCCCAGCACCACCCCTTTACCTCACCCAAACCCGAGCATATCGACAAATTGTTCAGCGATCCGGGTGCTGTGCGTGCCCAGGCCTACGATTTGGTGATCAATGGCGTGGAAATGTCGAGTGGCAGTGTTCGTGTGCACAACCGCGACCTGCAAGAAAAAATCTTCCAGGCCATGCAAATCCCCGAAGAAGAAGCGCTCAACAAATTTGGATTTATGTTGGGGGCCTTTGACTATGGTGCGCCTCCCCACGGAGGGATGGGTTATGGCCTCGATCGCCTGGTGATGTTGATGACTGGCCAAGAGACGATCCGCGAAGTGATCGCCTTCCCCAAAACCCAGGCCGCCAGCTGTCTGATGACCGATGCGCCAGGGACGGCCTCCAAAGAGCAGATGGAAGAATTACATCTGCGCACCGTGATGCCGCCCCCCAAAGTGACAAATTAAAGGCAGAAACCCAAGCACATACCCTGGCGCGAAACAAAAGAAACGGAGCCCTGTGTGAGAGAAGAAGAGGCCCATCGGGAAATTGAGCGATTGACAGACACCGTCACTGCTATCGCCTCCAATTGGGACGAACGTGCCCCCACCCTCTTGGCCTCTTCACTCGGCTCTTTTTCAATCCCCACCCTCTTGGAGATCATTTCGCGCACGCCCGAAACCCCTGCCGAAGATGAATTACATTTGACCTTGGCCAAAATGGTCTTGGCCCGCTATGCCAAAGAGGAAGGCGACCTCGATGAAATGCGCGCCGAACTCTGGGAAGTACTCAATGCCGATGACTCCCGCTCCCCGGTTTTGCGCACATTTTTACACCATATCCAAGACATTTCTGCCCAGCAATTGCGCAGCCACCCCTCGCGCGAGACCTACCGTTCGATACGCCTGCTGGCAGATGAAATTTTGCTGGAAATGCGCAATCGCCCGCTGCAGCCCGTGCCACGCCGCCGCCGCAGGCAGATGGCGATCAAATTGGCCCGCACCTCAGAATTGCCAGATATCTCGAATCTGACCTTTGAGCCCGTCGACAAACTCGTCTCCCCCAAACGCCACACCAATACACTCTCTTCGCTACCAGAGTCGATCCAATTGCCCCTGCCCCGCGCAGTGCGTGAAACCGCAATCGATTTTGAAAAGATCCCGGATTTTTATAGCCAGGCTGAAACTCTGATGGAATGGTTGCCCCCGCTCTTTGCCCTTTTGGAGCAGTGGCAGGATGAAAAAAGTCCCTTTGCTTTGGCCGAGATGATTCAACCGCTCTCAATTCGGGAGATCTTGACCTATTCTGCTTATCTTTTGCCCCACAGCAATCAAGAGAGTTTTTTGCGGTATGTCAGCATTTTGCTGCACCTCAAGCTGATCTCGGGCGTGCCCCTGCCCATTTTAACCGAGGAATTGCGGCTTTTGGTGACCGAGCCCGAACCAGCTGTTGAGCGCATCCTCACCGCGATTATTTATTACATGTTTTGCAGCAGCCATTCCTTTTTTGCGATTCAGGAGCAGGCCCTCAAACGCCTCGAAAACCAACAGGAGAGCTACCTCTTTCACCGTATTTCGCAAGAATGGACCGCCAATAAACTGATTCGCAATTTTCTCAGGGCCTCCCTGACTCGCTCTGACCAATACACGGTCAAAAATTTGAGTCCCTTTGATTGGGAATTTGTCTTTTTTATTCTCAACCGGGGCTGGGGCCAGAGTGTGATGCGTGATGTCTACGGTGTTTTTCATGGCAGTTCGGTTTTTGCCGACCACATTGTGCAGCCAGATACCAGCAAAGGTTTTGGTCAAATTCGCGAACCCGGCAAAGGTGTCTCGTTCACGCTGGCCACCCAACAGATCTCAGATTTGCTGCTCAGCCACAGCAAGCTCACCCCTGAAAGCAGTGTGCGCACCTCAAATATTGAGCAGTTTTTGCAGGAGCGCTGGCGCAAAGATGTGCTCAAAAAAGAGCTGCGCCCCACCCTCAATGCTCCCACGTTGAAACGGGTCGAGCGCTTTGTACAGCAGGTTTTTCAGCGCGGTCAATCGGAGCATTTGGCGCTTGAGCAAGTGGCCCTACTCGTCAGCCGCGAAGCCCTGATGGCCTTTGCCTTTTTGCCTCTGGACCGCCTGTCGTGGTTTCTCTACGAGTTTAGCCAGTTTCTCTGGCGCGAATCTGAGCAAAACCCAACTTATTTGCTTGAAATCTGCAAAGGCATGTTGAGTGCTGTTTTGCAGGTCTTTATCCAAGAGTTTTGGGCCAAACGTGAACACGAGGCCGAAGCCCTGCTCAATGCGCTCTGGGAGGGCTGGTACAGTAGTTTGCTCGACTATTGTGGTCTGCATTTGGAAATGCCCGAGTTAATTGAACAGATCCGCGATTTAATGAAAGAGCAGATCCCCAAATTGCGCGATAAATACCTCGAACCGGCCCGGCGTCAGTTCTTTGAACAGTTTGAGGGCCGACTGGAGACAGTTGAATGAGCCGTTTCTGGACTTTTTTTCTGGCCATGGGCCTACAAACCCATCCCATCACGCCCCCTGTTACCCCCATTCCGGCGGAATCCCGACAGCTGATCCAGGTGATCAGCTCCGATTGGAGCGCTGTGCCCGCAACCTTGCAGCGCTACGAACGCAGCTCAGCCAGCGCTTCCTGGAAAGCCGTGGGTTCAGATATTCCCGTGGTCTTGGGAAAAAAGGGCCTGGGCTGGGGGCGGGGCCTGCACAATCCGACCGATGCCAGCAATGGCGATTTTCGCAAAGAGGGCGACAAACGCGCCCCGGCGGGGGTTTTCTCGCTCGGCACGGTCTTTGGCTTGGCCAGCCCCAAAGACGTGGCTTCCTGGCTGAAAATGCCCTATCTGACCCTGACTGATTCCATGCGGTGCATTGGGGCCAACGAATCCAGCCTTTACAACCAAATTGTTGATACAAAAAAGGTCAAAAAAGACTGGAAAGACGATTCCGACAACGAATATATGCGCCTCGATGCCATCCGCGATGAAGGGGCCTACCGCTGGGGGATATTTGTCAATCACAATACCCCCAATACCGACCGGGTCTCAGGCTCGTGTATCTTTATCCACCTCTGGAAAGGGGATGGCAGCGGCACCTCTGGCTGTACCGCCATGGACAAAGACCAGATCGAAATCCTGCTCAAGTGGCTCGATCAGGCAAAACACCCCGTCTTGGTGCAATTGCCGCAAGCAGAGTATCTCAGGCTGAAGCAAGCTTGGCAACTTCCAGCACTTTGAACTACACGATAAAGGATGTATACTTGTGTATATAGCCCCGTAACGAGGTACTCATGTCACAGGTCCTCCATCAATCGTTTCAAACGTTTAGCCAAGTACACAACACCCCTGATGAAACAGGCATTCTCCTGGCCACGCCTCTGCGTCAACCCGGTCAGTCCGAACAATTTTTCAGAGGACAGGTTCGGACACCCCTGCTTTTTCGCGAAACCCTGATCTGGCTCTCAGACATTGTCAATTCCCGTTTTTACCGTCCAGATCTCTGGCGGCTCATGGACCCAGTTATCACCTGTGAGCCCACACGGGTACGCTTGGAATGTTTTTCGAGTTGCGCCAGTGTGTATGGACGCATCGATCTCGATGAGCGTTTTTTCAATGGCTATGCCCTACACACCCGGGGAAGCACCAATGTGGATTTTAATCCCGCCTTTTTAAAAAGTGTGAGTTTGTTGCGCCCTGAACAGCGGGCTGTTTTTGAAGTGGGCTCTGAATTTATTGCCTTAAATACGGAAAGCGAAAGCGCGATTGAACACAAGGTCAAACTCCCCGAGCGCTGGCTCAGGGGCTTTTTACAATCCCAGGCATTGTTCCGACGGGCCCGACCCTGGCAGTCTTTGCCAGCCTTGGCTGCCCGTCAGTTTTTGCTCCAGGTCAAAACCAGTGAAGAGCGTGAAAAATGGCTGATCATGCGGGGGAAACAACTTCAGCCCCTCTCTCTTGCGCCCTCGGGATCTTTTCAATTACCCATTCTGCCCGTTTCAGGCTTACACCGTCTGGGTCTGTTTCGCCGACTGATTCCCTATTTACAAGGGCTGGATATTTACCATACATCAGAGGGGGGGCCCAGCATCTGGGTCGCCCATTTACCCCATGCCCGCGCCACGCTGGCACTCTCCAGTTCTATTCAACGGGGATTTTCAGGAGAAGGAGAAGCACTGCGCAGCTTGTCAGTCTCCCAAGACAGTCCAAACCTGGCCTTTTTAAGGAGCTTGGTGGCCCGTTTGGACAGTTTTACCCTCGAAGATCTGGGTCAATTGCTTGCCCTTCCAGAGGCAGAGATTGCGTCCTTGACTGATACCCTCGCGACAGAAGTACTTTTGGGCTATGACACTGCTTCAGAGCGTTTTTTTTACAGTGTGTTGCCCTTTGTCTCAGCACAGCGTGGCCGTCTCGATCAGGCTCATAATTTGCTTCAGGCGGGACAGGTTGAATTAGAGCAATGCACGCCCTTGTCAGGTGGATTCAGTGCCCGGGGTTGGGTGCGAGGATCGACAGCCGAATACCAAAGTGAATTGGCTGTCCAAGCCGGTTATCTCAGTCAGGGTCAATGTAGCTGTGCCTGGATACAAAAACACCAACTTCAGCGCGGCCCTTGTAAACATTTATTGGCCCTGCGTTTTGCCGCTGAAGCCCTGCTCGAACAGAAAACGCCGATTGCGCTTGAAAGTGAGGCCCCCCATGATTCCCCCATGGTCTGAGCTGCTAGAAAAAATCTTCCTCGCCTCTGCGGATGAGCTGCGAAAAGCACTCAAACAGGCTTCTTCAGAAGAGCGCAAAGTTTATTTTAAACAAAACAAAGCAGATCTTAACCGTCTGCGCAAAACCTGTCACTACTCTGAACACAGCTATATCATGCTGGAAGGCAATCACCCTTTTGGCTGGAACAGCCGGGCCAAGCCCCGCTTTGCCACAGTCAAGAAACTCTGGCCTCAAGCAAAAAAACACGTCACTGATTTAAGCGCGTGGATCGAATCAGAACACATCAATGTCTATGCCGCTGAGGACATGTATTTGCTGGCTTTAAACCTGGAAATTACCTGGGCTGCCCTCTGTGATAGCCGCTCAGGGATGGCTCTGGGAAAAGCGCTGCGGGTGGCACCTACACTGCCGTATACCCTGGCTTATAATTCGCGGGGTCAACTGAGCCCAAGTGCACCCGAATCCATCTTAGAAGCCCAAACCCAAACCCTGTTAGAACGTGATGAAGACTGGATGATGGGCGCATTGGAAAAACTGTTGATGGAGTACCAGCCCAGCAGTTTTGGTTCCAGCCTGTATCGCAGCGTCGGTAAGGTACTTAGCCACAAGCCCGAATCGCAAGACACGTTTGAACCACTGCTGGGAAAAGCGCTGTTCCTGGAACTGCAATATTGGCGAGAAAATCTGTCAGAACTACCCCTGGATCATCTCATCGCAGGTTTGGCTTGGCACAACCTGGCTACCCAGGGGCCCCTGCGTGGCCAGAGCTTTCCCATCGGGGTCCGGGTGGAAGATCTCGGCCCCTATCTGGCCCAGACCCTGGCTATTGAAAAGACTGAATACGCTGATTTGCGCTCCCAACTGCTGGATCTGATTCTGCAACATATTCTGGAAAATACCCGCAAAGAAGAAAACCGAAACTGGCTGAAGCTTTATACCCAGCTGATGCCCAGCGCTGCCGAAAGGC
This sequence comes from Candidatus Sericytochromatia bacterium, assembly GCA_050248915.1. Taxonomy (GTDB): domain Bacteria; phylum Cyanobacteriota; class Sericytochromatia; order UBA7694; family UBA7694. Next base: position 3,293 of record JBFWRL010000027.1, on the reverse strand, counting down.
AATCTCGTCAGCAGACCTGGCGAGATTTGGTACAGGCCCCGACGCCAAATGCCATCCAGTTGGGTTTACAAGAGCTCAAGCCCCTCTTAGCCAATCTACCTCCAGACGCCCAATTCCCTCAGCTATTGGCTCCCCTGCTGAGTCACTCCGTGCAAAAAGTGGGAAAAGACAGCTTGGCCTTGTTAAAAATCATGTATAAAAAACACCCCCAGCTGCAAGAGGCTATCCAAACGGCCATTTTGACGCAACTTATAACGCCGCACGCTGCCCTGCGTCAGGAAATCCTGCAATGGCTCAAAGGCCAAAACCTGTCAGACGAGGCCCTCATGGAGTTGGATTTACTCCAGGCGTCAGGCCTGTTATCACCCGTCGAACTCAACCTTTTAGATAACCTGATGCCGGCCAAAACATCCCCTTTACCAAACAGTGCAGTCAAACCTGTGGCTCCCAAACCCCTGCCCCCCCTGAAGTCTCTTTTTCCCAATCTGCCACTCTCACGTGGAACGTGGGATGAAGATCCGCGACTGATATTGCCCGAAGACGAAGATGCCCTGATCAGCTTGGTGCTTCCCTGTCACCAGAGCCCCCCCTCCGAAATTCTGATTGAAAAGGTGGCTCAAGCCATCCTCTTGCTCCCTGCTCCCCGTGAACCGGCACGGGCCCAGCGTCAGCTCCAACCACTTTTACAAAAGTTGAGGTTGTTGGACAGCCCTTCATTCCCCGGCTTTTTTCCGGCGGGTTCTCAGGTATTACTGGCTTTATTGATACAGGCCTGGCTGGGTTTGACGCCAGAGACCCTAACAGATATCCACTGGCAAATCTTGAGCGCGGAAAACGCCAGAGCCGCTCTGCGTGTGAGGGAAGCCCTGCTGGCACACCAGTTGGGAGCCACTGCATGCTTGGCGCAACCAGAATATCTCACGGGTTGGCTCTCCTGGCCGGTATTTACACAGCGGCTACAGGTGTTGCCTCGGGAATTATTAACAGAAAACGCAATTTACCAAGCGCTGCTGCGTTTGTCGCCAGAAGGGATGGCTGAACATCGTTCCAGCCTGCAAAGTGCCCTGAAGCGCTGCTCAGCCACCTGCGCTGAATGGCTGTGGGTAGCGATAGCTTCTGAGCAGGAAACCCTTACGTGTCTGAAATCCGCTCAAGTCAGTTTTGCCAAGCGTCCACCCAATGAGATCTTGTTGCAACCCGCTTATGGCCAAAACGTTTTAAGCGAAGATGTTGGCACCCATCTTCGTTTTCGTGGTCTGATGGCTGCTCTCAATTGGCGGCAAAGGTCTGGCGGCCTCAGTCCTGCTCTGAAAGCAGTTTGTGAATCCTGGCCCTGGGATACACTGCGGATTAATTTTGGTCTTGATTTTTTAACTTGGAAGCGTACCAAAGAAGCTGCTGAAGAGGAAATAAAGACCACTTCGCCCAATCTTTGGCAACAATTGTTGGGGGGAATTTCTGGCCTGTTGGGTCTCGATACAAACCCAGAAGCGGAATCCGAAGGCAATGCGGGTCAAAAATCGGAGCAGTTCGGTCCCGAGATGGCGCAGTTTCTGGCATTATTACAGCAGCCCATCGATGAACGACCGCTGCTGCTTGAGCCCCTTTCAGCACTGGACCCCGCGCTAAAAAAACAGGTTCAGGCCTGTCTGCTCGGGCAGGCCCACTGGGATTCTCCCCCAGGGTTTGAGCTACCGGGGCAATTGCGTCAGTTTGAAGCACATTCTGTTCATTGGCCCCAGCTCTGGCCTTTGGCAATTTGGCTGAATCCAGGTTATCAGCCATTCTGGGGCACGCCCCTACAGGCAGAGTTCCATCTCTATCCCCGCCTCAGTGATGCTCCAGCACTGGCCCAAGACCTCTTTGACTTGGCACTGCTAAAGTTGCGTAGCTGCCAAGGGGAGTTTGGCAAAATCACCCGAGCAGAATATAACCAATTGTTGCAGGCCTATTGGCAGAAATCCGCCCCAGCTCAGAAAGTTCAAGGGCCTCCCAATGCAGAACTCTTGATGCCAGAAGTGAAAAAACATGATATCGCTCTGCTTTATCTGCAGCTTGGTCACTTGCCACGGATTGATCTCTCTCGGGCCTTGCTGCCCTTGGTCGGCGCACTGCTACTTAAACACCCAGAACAGCGGATGCCGGCTTTGGATTTACTTTGGCAAGGCGTGTGTGATGGCCGAATTCGGGAAGAAGAATTGTGTGGGGCTGTGGCAAATCTCTGGCGCAGCCAGTCCAAAGGCCTGAGTTATTTACTGGACGCGCTTCAGAACTGGGAATGGCGGGGTGATGCCGGAGTGGCATTGCTGCTACATATCTTGGAACACCTGCTGGCCAGCGATTTAGCTCAAATCCCACCTAAAAATCTGTCTGCTGCGCTGGATATCGCCTCGCGCTTGGCTCAGGAGGGCGTTTACCTGAGTACACCGGCAGCGATCAAGGGATTGGAAAAACTGGCACTTGGCGCCAAGAAGAATGTGGTTCGCGACAAGGCACACGCGCTGCTCGGTTGTTTGCCCACTCAGGCCTAAACGCTTGGGCTGTCTTTCTGGCAATTGGCGCAAATCCCATAAAACTCCAGGCTATGATGCACCTGGGTATAGCCCCGGTCGCGCACGAGTTTTTCCAGTTCGCGCACAAAACAGAGGTCGATCAGCTCCAATTTGCGGCATTTGCGGCAGATGATGTGGTGGTGATGGTCTTCGTCTTGGCCCACGAGTTCAAAACGGGCCATGCCATCGCCAAAATCGCATTGGCGCACCAAGTCGAGATCTTCAAAGGCGGCCATATTGCGGTAAATTGTGGCCGGATCACAGGGGGTGTCGTGGAGTTTGGCTGCCAATTCTTCAATGGTAAAGGGCCCGTGTTCATGCACGAGAATTTCGAGCAGGGCGCGGCGAGGGCGGGTTAATTTGAGGCGCGAATCGCGCAGAATCGCGAGAACTTGCTCCAAACGGACGTCGAGATCAGCATGAGAATGAGAATGAATTTGAGACATATTGGGCTGTTTGGTTCTAGGGCTTTTGATTTGCATTTTTGCAGCACGACACAGAGGTATGATGCCTTGATTTGGGGAGGAGCGTCAAGCTTTGGGCAGAGATTCGCATTTCCGCGTTTGTGCAGCCAGCCCGGATGGCTTACAAGCCCCCGCACCTCAACAAAGCGTTTCATACCCGTCAATGATCTCGCCACGAGAGGAGCCTCAGGGGTAAAAACAGATCAGCTATCCTTTTTTCCTGTATAATCGTCATCGGTATCCGCTGTCCAACAGACATGGGTTCGCTAAAAACAGC
>JBFWRL010000026.1:0-44160 GCA_050248915.1 Candidatus Sericytochromatia bacterium | reverse complement strand
ACGCCAGCGACGACGGCCCCCACAGCCAAAGCTGTGACAACGCCTGCGGATTTAGGTCCCCCCACTTTGCTTACAATTTTGGTCAATGCGGGCCCCGTGGGCAATTTTAAGCCCACTTTGCCAATCACACCATTGACGCTTTTGGCCACCACTTGGGCTGTGGCATAGCCCCCCAAATTGGAGAGCGGCGGAGCCAACGACTTGGTTACACCGATCAAGACGGCACCGGTCGCCACAGTTGCAACAGTGCCACCGATCAATGCGGCTTTGCCGACGCCATTGCCTTTGTTTTCAGCCACGGGCGGCTGGCCGATGACTGAGCCCGGCGGCAGGGGTGGAACCGGTTCCACCGGCGGGGCGGGAGCAGTGGGAACAGGCATCACCGGCTCTTCTTGCACGGGAGCAGGGGTGGCTGGAACGGGATCAGGAGCCGGCTCGGGCAATTCACTGGGGGGTTTGAGCACAGGCGGCTCAGGGGCGACAGGCGGAGCGACGGGGACCTCTTGCACAGGCGCAGGTTGGGCAGGCGCAGGTTGAGCGGGAACCGGCACGGGCTCTTCTTGCAAGGGTGGGGGCGTGGGATCAACTGGGGAAGGAATGGCCGTCGGGGGAGCGGGCGGGGCCACTTCCACTTTTTGGGGAATGGTCAATACCTGGCCCGGATAGATCAGATCAGGATTTTTGATCTGGTCTTTGTTGAGGGCAAAGAGCAGCGGCCACTTTTTATTATCGCCGAGTTTGACTCCAGCAATGTCCCAAAGCGTGTCACCACGTTTGACGGTGTATGAGTCAAGTTTGACCTGTTCACCCGTTGAAAGGGATTCTGCCCGTTGCACCGCGGGCGCAGCTGCCACCGGTGCGGCAGGCTGGGGCCTGACCGTTTCGGTAATCAGCGGAGCGCTGGCGACTTGGGCGGAATTGGGATTAAGATTTTGCATCTGAATAGTCTCCCGCGTGTCGTTATAATCTTATGTTATCTATAGTGCAAAATTGTTAAACATTGCTTATTTTTATATTAAGTCTGCTTAACAATTGAACTCAGGGGTATTTGCGCTGGATCAGCTCCAGCCCCGCTTCAAAGATCTCATTAAACAAGGTATTTTGGCCAAGGCCCGTCCGCTGCGACAAATTTAACAATTCTCGGCGCAAATCTTTTTGCAGTTTGAGACTGGGAGACTTGAGGTATTTTTTGCGTTTGCGGCCAGAAGCTTCATCTTCGCTCTCTTTTTCTTCGCTGCGAATGGCATCAAATACGGTGGGCAAAGCTTCGCGTTCAAAACGGGCCAAAATGCGCAATTGCATGGGTTCATCATATTTGGTCAGGGCCAATAATTGATGTGTGGAATTGGCCAATTCACGGCTGGGCAGGGCTTTGATTTGGGCCCGAACAGTATCGCTCAATTGCTCGGCAATGGCGCGCAGATTAAAAAAAGTACGCCTGGAAATATCCAGGGTTTTAAAAATGACCGTGGTTTTGTGGCGCTCTTGGCCATATTTAAGGGCATCAAAATACTGTTTAAATTGTTCGGCCTTTTCGAGAATACTTAAATCTGAGCGAAAGAGTTTTTCCGTGGTTTCGAGTTGCTGGGTTTGGCGAAAATCCGCTTCGTTCAATATCCGTACCGGAATACGGCTGTAATTGGCGGGGTCTTGTACAGCCAGACGTTGAAAAGCCAAAAGCCGATGATAGCCCGCCAAGAGCGTGTGTTCGTGGTTGACGGCAATCGGGCTGATCAGGCCATTTTCCTGAATGCTGCTGATCAATTGTGAGAGCTTTTGTTCATCTGCGGCTTTGGCTTCGGGAATCTGGATCTCTTCGAGCGACAGATAGTGTTTGTGCAGGGTCTCAATCATGGTGATACTCGCTTGCTGATTCAAAAATTAAAGCACGGCCAAAAAGGGCAAGGGGGTCTGTCTTATTCTAGCAAAAGCAAGGACAAATTGCTGATACTCTGTGAATCATTCTCACCACCAAATCTCCAAGTCAGGTTCTGGCTGGCGAAGGTGTTCAGCGATTTCGGGGGTCTGCCATCCCCGTTGGAACATGGCCGAAGCACCGGCATCCACCGGCACGCCCTGTTTGAGTAGGGCTGCCACCATCTTCTGGCGGCGCGCCTCGTTTTGGGCTGTTAGGGCTTGGCGCAGGGGCGAAAAGCCCTGACGATTCGGGCTGAGGGGGTTGGCTCCGGCTTTGAGCAAAAGTAGTGCTAAATCGGCCAATTCCAGGCGCAGAGCGGCATGTAAAGGGGTCTCACCCAAACCACTGATGGCCTCCAAATTTGCCCCGGCCTTGATCAGCGCTTTGACGGCAGAACTGCGTTGATTGGCCACGGCCAGATGCAGGGCTGTCATGCCATTGGCGTTTATCGCTTGGGGGTCGGCCCCCATCGCCAGTAATACTTCACAGGTTTTGCCATTTTTGGCAATCATGAGCAATTCCAAACGGGCAATTTCTGAAGCGGGTTCAGCAAGCTGAGTCAAAAGCAAACGCAAAATCTGCACAGCCCCAAAAAAAGCGGCATGTCTGAGGGGTTCGACCCCGCGCACCAATGGCAACGGCCCCGCTTCGAGTGCCGCCGCCAACACAGCCACTTGGTCTGCTTTGAATGCGTCAAAGAGCCGGGATTGCTCCATCAGCGAACCAGCGAGAGATTACCCAATTCAAAGTGCCAGCAGGGGCTGCCTTCGGGGTCGACTTCGACCAATTGGCGGTAATTGTCAAAGGCAATCAAGGTATTGCCGTTGGGCAAGCGTTTGCAAAAACTTGGGTGGGGCAACGGAATGCTTTCGGTGCCTGTGTATTGCCAGAGGATTTGGCGATTGGGGGCCACTTCTATCACCCGATCGTTGTGGGTATCAGCAATCAAGGTTGCCCCCGAAGCCAAACGCACCGCGTATTCGGGTGAAGAGAGTTGATTGGGCCCATTGCCCACGCGCCGGGATTGGCCATAAGACCAAATCAAGGTACCATCTCTGCTGATCTCTTTGACCATTTGCAGGGCCCAGTCGGCAAAGAGAATGGTGCCCGTGCCCTGTTCACAGGCAAAATAGGGACTGACGATCTGAACCAGATTTTTGTATTCCCAGATAATTTGCCCCTGTTTGGAGATCTCCACCAAGCGGCGATTGCCCTGGTCGGCAATCAGGGTATGTCCCCCCAAGGTGCGAAAAGCGCTGCGGGGCTGATTGAGCAGGCGCTGGTCTTTGCCACCAATGGTCAATAAAACGTCTTGGCTATTGCAAAGCACTTCGAGCACCCGTTGATTGCCTGTATCGGTGATCAAGAGGGTGTCTTCTTCGGTTTCGCTGATCTGTTGCGGCCGCAGCAATTTCTGTTTGGCATCTCCCCCAAAATGCCAACTGGCTTTGCCTTTGCGGTCCAATAACATGACGTAGTGGTGGGTGCGATCGATACTGTAAAGCGGGTAATGGCTTTCGGTCTCTTTGATTTGTTTAACCTTGGAACGCTGGGCGCGCAAGGCATCCATTTCGCGGCGCACTTCGAGCAAACGCTGAAAATTGGCCATCAGGCGGGCATTCAAGGCATCGAGCTGTTTTTGCTGGTTTTCGTTTTTTCTCAACCGCGAGATCAGCTCTTCCATGCTCGGCATTTTGTATTGGTAAAACGATTGGGTGTATTGCTCCCCGGCACCTTGCACATCTTCGGTGATTTCTTCACGCTGAGCCAAGTGATCCAAAAGCGAAGACCAAATAATTCGGCGTTTATTGGGCAAGAGTTCAACAATTTTTTCTTCATCGACCAGAATCAGGTTTTGTTTTTCTCCCCGCATGACGTGCACAGGCAGGTCCATGCGCATGGCTTCCCCCATTTCCTCACGGAAATAGAAACACTCATTGACCAAATCGCCCTCTGGGTCCAATTCCAAGACCCGGTAATTGCCCGCATCGACAATCAAGGTGTTTTGATTGCTCAGGCGTTCGGCATACACGGGCCCAAACAGGCCAATTTCTTCACCCATGCAGCGCAACACTTGACCGTCAGCGCGATTGACTTCGAGCACCCGGTTATTGCCGGTGTCTGAGATCAAACAGGTGTCAGAAGAGGTCCATTGCATGTGCGAGGGCAGATCCAGGTGGCCGTCTTCGGGCCCAGCCACTTCGGTTTGACCGTATTGCCAGACCAGTTCTCCTGCACGATCCATTGCCACCACCCGGTGATTGCCCTGATCCACCACCAAAAACAGTTCTTTTTCGTTCTGAACAAACAGGCAAACTTTAAAAGGCTGCTGCAATTGGCTTTCAGGTGTTTTTTGGGGCAGCGTCCATTTGATTTGACCCGAGGGGCCACATTCAAAGAGCTGGTTGTTGTCGCGATCCAGCACCAGCAGATTTTTATTGGCGAGTTTAAGCACGTTCCAGGGCACAATGCTGCCCAGGGCCTCTTCTTCCATCACCCAATCGAGGGTGCGGTTTTGATCGAGCAAAACCAAGCGGCGGCGCAAGCTATCTGCCAGCAGAACATGGAATTGGGGCAAATGGGCATAAGCAGGCAGTGAACTTTGGGCTTTTTGCTCCACCCGCTCAGGGCTGTCCAATTCCAAGCCACAACTGGCGCATTCCCATGCTTGATGCAAAAATGTCTGACAGCTGGGGCATTTTTCGGGAGGGGTGCGATTGGCCTCCGCTTCCCGTTGGCGTTGCTCGATTTGCATCAATAAATCTGCCCGGCTCAGCCAAGCCCTCAGATCATAACGGCCGAATAAGGCATTGATCTGAATATCTGCGGCATCATGATCTTGCAAAAACTGGCGGGTAAGCTCGGCCTCAGCCTGAAGGCGGCCCCAGGCTTCTACATCATTTTGAATGGTAATTTCGGTCTGTTGGTAAAATTTATCAGCTAACAAATCCAGAATGACGGGCAAAGCCTGTTCCGGTGGCAAAGTAATCGGGGCCGCAGGAAGGGGCACCAAGGTGGGCACCAAACCCTGGCCCTGATCTGGCGCATCGGGCCCATCCATATCCACCGTTTGCAAACTGGCCAATAAGCTGCGGGTAACCAGCCCTTCTTCAAGCAATAATTCAATGATGCTCTTTTGGTACGCGCCGAGGTTATTGGCAAAGGGAAAAGCCAACATGTGAGGGGGGTGAGGCAGATCACGCAAGCTATAGCGCTGCAGGGTTTTGCCTCTTTCAGCATCAAAGACGCTGATCAGAGGCAGGGGCTCTGCCCCCTCTTCTTCGAGACAGGTCATCAAAAGCAGGTGTTCCAGATCGGGAGTCAGGGTGAGCAGATCATAAGGTGCCCCATGATTGCCACTGTAGAGATTTCCTTTAAAGGGGATATCTTTGATCAGTTCGTGGGACTCCAAATCAAAGAACAAAAGGCTTTCTGTGGGTTTGAGGGTCAAAATAAAGAGGTGTTGGCCATCGGGGCTCAGGGCCAGATTGCCCAAGGCATAGCCGCCCATGCCAATGTCAATTTTTTCCAATTTGAGGGAGGGCAATTGCAGGCAATAGAGCATAAAGGCCTGATTGTCGGTGAGATAGACGCAGCCATTGGCCCCATCAAAAGCCAAATTTAAAGCCCGTTTGAGGCCTTGGGGACGAACAGAAACGGTGCCCAGAATTTGCTGGGTCTCGGTTGAGAGCACCTGTATTTGACCGGCATCGCGATCGACAATCAGCAGATAGGCGCTGTCTTCGTCGAGGTAGAGATCGTAAGCCACATCTTGGTAAGGGGCTGGGCAAAGACAGTAGGTACTGGCAGGCAATTGTTCTGCAGCCAGGGGTTGGGGGGGGTAGATAAAAGACTGCTCGGGAGTCACAATCAAGCCATACAGCGGCGAAGGTTGCCACTCCAAATGGCCGATTGAATTGCCATTGGCTGGATCCACCCAGCTCAAATGCAAGCCAGTCAGTGCTGGCGCAACAACATCTGCTGCAATGGCTGTGTCGGTCAGTAAAATTTCTTTAAAAAAAGTGCCACTGAGGGCATCTTGGATGATCAGCTTGCGCTGAGCCAGATCAATGGCATACAAAGTGCCTGCCAATTTGTTCTGGGCAGCTTCGCGCCGAGCGACCTGCTCAGCCTGCAGCCGTTCTATCGTTTCGGCATTGACAATCGCTCTCTGCTCCAAAATCTGCAGCAGTTGGGCTTCTTGGTCTGGCAACGGGTTTTCCACAATCGCAAATCCACCTTAGCTTAAGCGGGCCGCTTTTTGTATAAGTGGGCCTTCCACTCGCTAAACACAGTATCACGGGAAGAGGCTGATGACAAGCCAGATCAGACTGTCAGCCAAGCAACAAACAAAAAGCGTAAAATAGGGGTAACTGTCCCTGCAAAAAGCTCTGGAGTCTCTGCTCAGCCATGTCAGAATCAGATTATGCGTCGTTATCTGCGTATTTTCACACAGATCCAGCCAGTGAGATCCACTTTCTGGAAATGGGCCAAGGCCCGCCCCTGCTGCTCTTACATGGCAATGGGGCCGAAGCCACAACCTACCTCCCCTTGATCGCAACCCTTTCTGCCCATTTTTGTGTGATAGCCCCCGATCTGCCGGGCTTTGGCCGTTCCCCGGCCAAAGAAACGCGCAATATGAGCCGGTACTTGGCTGAGTTGGAATTGTTTATTAACCGCAAACTGCGTCAGCCGTTTATGCTCTTGGGTCACTCCATGGGCGGTTACCTGGCTTATCAATTGCTGCTGCGCCAGCGCACAATGCCCATCACCCGTTCGGTCTGGATGGAAGCCGGGCTATTTCAACTCGATCGCAAATTGGCCTTGGCATTGCAGCCCTATAGTTGGGCCCACCGCTTTAAAAAACACAACCGCTCCCATGTCGAGGCCCGCCTGCGCGAATGGTGCTGGGAATATGATCAGAGTGATCCGGCTTTTCGGGAGGCCTTTATTGCCAGCTATTTTAAGTCCAATCGGCAGGTGCAAGGCATGTTAATGGGCGGGGCCGCTGATTTGCTGCCCTATCGCTTTGAGCAGATCCAGATCCCCATTTTGTGTCTGCGCGGAGAAAAAGAGCAATTGCTCTCACGCCAAACGGATTGGTTCGCGCCCCAATTGCCCTCTGGCAAGCGCGTGGTGATTCCCCAGGCCGGCCATTTTTTGCTCGGCGACAACGACCCCGTTCTGGAAGGGGAAATCCTGGCTTTTTTGCTGGCAGAGGCCAGCGTCTGAAAAGACGCAGCATCCAATCTCAGGTATACTGAAGCAACCAATTTTAAACTTACAAGGAATGGGAATATGGCCGGGAGCAGTCTTTTAGCCCTGATTGACGATATCGCCACCATCCTCGATGATGTGGCCCTGATGACCAAAGTGGCCGCCAAAAAGACGGCCGGGGTGCTCGGTGACGATTTGGCCTTAAACGCCGAACAGGTCTCTGGGGTGCGTGCCGAGCGGGAATTGCCTGTGGTCTGGGCTGTGGCGGTGGGCTCGTTGCGCAACAAAGTGATTTTGGTGCCACTGGCTTTGGCCATCAGCGCATTTGCTCCTTGGGCCGTCACACCGCTCTTGATGATTGGCGGGGCCTATCTCTGTTACGAAGGCGTCGAAAAACTGGCCCATAAATTCTTGCACAGCCATGCCGAAGACGAAGCCCACGAACAAGAACTGATCGAAGCGCTGTCCCAACCCGATGTGGATTTGGCCGTGATCGAAAAAGAAAAAATCAAAGGTGCAATTCGCACCGACTTTATTCTCTCTGCAGAAATTGTCACCATTTCGCTGGGCACCGTCGCCAAAGCCCCTTTTATGACCCAGGTCATGGTCTTATCGGGCATTGGTATTATTATGACGGTGGGCGTGTATGGTCTGGTGGCCGGCATCGTCAAAATGGACGACTTGGGCCTGTATCTGAGCAAGACCACCAAAACCGGCCCTCTGGCGCAGTTGCAGCGCACGATTGGCAAAGGCCTGCTGATGGCAGCCCCCGCACTGATGAAGTTTCTCTCGGTGCTGGGCACAGTGGCGATGTTTACTGTCGGGGGCGGCATTTTGACCCACGGCATTGAAACCGCCCACAAATGGATCCACGATTTTTCCCATGGCACCCACAATATTCCGGGAGTCGGACACATTCTCGAAGGGGTTTTGCCCACGATCCTCGATGGTCTGGCCGGGGTCTTGGCGGGCATTGTGGTGCTCTTGGCTGTGACTGGCCTGGGCAAGGTCTTTAAAGGTGGGAAAAAAGCCCCTGAAGCAGCCAACAAACATTAATTTCCAGCAAACCCCCTTTCAAAAACCTGTGTTGAATCAGATGTTGTTGATTCTGAGTATGTTGGGGATCATGGGTTTGTCACACGCTGGGATAGCTGAAGAAATATCAGCTGAATCGGCAGCTTTCCATCAACAGTTTGCGCAAACCGATGCCAAAAACGTTCTTCCTGCAGATCTCAAAAAATGGTTAAACAGCTCGGATTCAAAAATTCGCCTTCAAGCGCTCTATTACATGGATCAAAAACATCCAGACGCACTTCAGGCTTGTCAAAATCTGAAAAATGACCCCAACGAAGAAATTCGTAAAATCTGCAAAGAAGTCCTGATTTTACATCTTGGTCAATCGGCTATCCCTGAGTTGATGAACCAACTTCCCCAAGAATCGCCTGCTAATCAACGGTTCATTTTGGATTACCTCATTCAAAATAAACAGGATATGCGTTCAAACCCTGAAATATTAAAGCTGCTCCTCCGCACCCTGCAATCCAACTTTCAGCATCGAGAAAAATGGTTGCAAGATGAAGAAACTTTATCTGAAGATATTTCCGAACTTTCAGAGACCTATTTTCACCTGATTTTGGCCTATCCCAAGGAAAAAACACTCCCGATCTTACAAACAGAATACAAGACAGCACAACCAGCTTATGCTTTTTTTATCTTAGAATTATTTCAAAAAATGGATTTTAATTTGTTCCTGAATTTATTGTCTGAACAGCTTACCAAGTCCCCTAAATCCCAAGAATGGGGCAATGCATTGGCAAATTTTCGGATCGATTGGACAAAAAATTACCCAGAAGTTCACTTAGAAACTTTGGTCAAACTCTATTTTGAACAGGGTTTTCAAATCTCCAATTGGATCATAGCCCTTCTGAAAGAAAAGCATCCCGGGAATGAACGAATTAAAACGGAACTATACCCACAATTAAAAACCACTCTCCAACCGTATCTCATGCAGTCTAAGCATCAAGCTCGACTGTGGGATTTGATATTCATGCTGGGTGATCCACTATTCTTGCCTGAGTTAGTATCCAGTCAACTTAAACACCCAAAGAGTTATATACGAGATCAAGCTTTTAATCTTCTCCGTCAGGGCAAATCTGCTGAAATTGAAGCACAGATGAAGCAATTGTTAAATTCCCCACACTTAGATATGCAACAATCAGCCCTTCTGTGGTTCATCAATCAAAAGCCAAATACTCCCGAAATAAAAGAAGTCGGAATCAAAATCTTAAAATTTCACCCAAACGAAGTTTATGGATACATTTTAGAGTATATGTGGAAAACGCACTTCGATGAAACAGAAAAAACCATTTATACACATGTCGTTGAAAAGAATGAACAAGCCCTTTATCACTATTGGCAATTTGTTAATCAGACCCAAAATGCAGAAATGTTTGCCAAATTAAAACCCCTACTATTTAAAATCAATCCCAATCTGCGCTCCCTGAATCTACTACTAGCAACGCCGTTTGAGAGCCAAAGTGTTTCTGAATATTTTTGGCAACAAGCCTTGGAATCAAATAATCAGGAAATGCTTTTAGGTCTACTTTTTTATTGGAAAGACAAAAAAATCCCTCTTCCCACGGCATGGGTAACATCTTTGAGCTGTACTGAGGATACCGTCAATTTGATTCAATCGGTGATTGAAAATCCCAATATATATCGATCAGATCATCTGTTTCAAAGTTGCATACAACTTGCCCAAACAGAAATCAGTCTGGGGCAAAATATTTCAGCCTTTTACTTACTCATGAATTGGCCGCAACTCAGTGAGTTGGATAAACTCAAACTTTTAAAACAAATGCCTCAGCCACCAGTTAATGCCAAAGCGGTGTCAGAAGCTATCTTGCGTTGGCGAATGAAGCTCAAAGATGCCAATCTTAAAGACGAAATTAAGCAACGAATTTTGGCGGGTACCGCCAGCACAGAAGAGCTTGAATTTTGTGCCGATGATGTCCTTTTGATGGACGAAGCTTTTTTTTCAAAATTGAAACAGAATCAATTAAACACATCATTCTTTAATGCAAATAAAATGGCTGTGCGTGATACAGCCCTCAACCGAGAGCGGCTTCTTACGTATTTGCCCAAAATGTCCGAGACTGATTTAATCAGTCTCGTTTGGTTGCTCGAAAAATGGGGGGATGTTCGGATGATCCCTATTTTAAGTGCCCGGTTTCAAACGGGCTCACGTCAATTAAAAGCCACACTCTTGGTACTAAGGGCCAAATTGGGTGACCGGCTTGTCTTGCCAGATGTACTAAAAGCGATACAAAGCACGGATCTCTTGTTTCGTTCAGCAGGATTGGACGCCATGGTGTATATGGCTTTAACTGAGCAAGATTTAAAGCCCATCGCAACAACTCTTAAACAAATGGAATTCGATTCACTGGAAAAACGGGATTTATCCTTTTACTCGGCCCCAACACTTCTGAAGTTAGAAGAGAGTTTAAAACAATTCAAATTGAGCAAAGACACTTATAAGTATCGCGATTGGAAAGACTTAATCTTGAGCCAAAACACGGGGCCCGATGATTCCAGGGTAGTGCGGGGCTTAATTTCAAGAGAAAACCCCAATGAGCAAGATTTTGTGTTTAGTCATGGAAAAGTAGGTGCTTATGTCGATTTTAGACTGAGTTTTGATCAACCCCTGATTAAAGCAGCATTGATGCGGGGTCCCCAAGGAATACTTGCAGATCTCAAACAAAAGGATCCACTGATTCGCTTGCAAGCAGCGGTACTCTGCATGCATTTACCAGCCCCCCAACAATTGCCCCTTTTAAACAAATTGAGCCAACAAAATGACGGTCAATTAAAGGCACTGGTAAATTTGGCGCGTTATATTCAAGGCGACTTTAGTGTCAAAGACTTCTTGCACCGGTATTTGGTACAAAATTCAAATGGATATTGGGGAGGACTTCTGGTGGCCCATGCACCCCGAGAAGGACGGCTAAAACTAGCCCAAGCTCTCATTGCAGAGATCACCAGCAAATCTGCCCAAATGCAAATAATATCTGAAACGAGTTTGAGTGAAAAAGAAGAAAAATTCCTGATGAGCCGTTTTGAGAAAGAAGAAGAGATTTCCTCTGAACAAATGGAATCCCTTCTACTGCTCAAAAATGAATTAAAAGATACTTCCCAAGCACTAAAAAATTTGGTTGGGGATGAAAAAGAATTTAAATCTTTACCTCAAACGACACATGAGCTCAATCAATGGGTTTGGCAACTTTTTTTCGAAAGTGAATCGCAACTGAGAGAAAGTATTTATGACTTAGACATCACCACAATTTCTCGTCAAGAACGCCTCACAAAAAGACTCAAAGAACTCAAATATGACCCCCGCCAAGCTGAATTTGAAACAAAACTAAAGGGACAATCCCTGCATATCACAGCCATTTTCAGAAAGCATCAATTTAAACTGATTGAAAATATATTTGGAAAAAAAACCGCTCTGGATTGGTTAAAAAAACGCCCCCATTCAGAACTATTTGTGATTCCTGCTTACCAATATTGGGTACAGGCTCAACTCATTCAAGATCCCAACTTAAAAGAGATCCATTCACTTTTGGCAGGAATACAAGCCACCATCAATCGCTTTGGATATCAAGACAACAATAACTATCCCTTTGCACGCATTTCACTTGCTCACATGAAAGCAGCCATTTATTACCATCAAAAAAAAATCTCCCAAGTTGAACAAGCCCTCGCAGAGATGAAAGAAGAATTTAACCGCCTACCCAGCAAGATACGTTTTGGGATGAATTATGGGATATGGCAAGCCATCTACCATAAATGGCAGGGGCTTTTCGCCGAACAAAAGGAAAATTTCACCCTGGCTGAAGAAGAATGGCTTTGGAGTCTTTGGTGGGTGGGGTATGTTTACCATGACAGTTCAAATTATTCTTGGGAGAGCTGGGATCCCCTGTTCCAGCCACAACACACCAGGCATTTGTTGCGCTCACACAAAAAGATACCCAGCCAAAATCGCCAATGGTACGAACGCTATTTTGGTCGGGATTTTTCTCAAGTTGATGATGCTTTAAAACCGCTTTTACTGACAGATAAATAACCCTATTACGACCTTCTCATCGACAAAAAGGTTAAGGTTGTGCTAAGGTAAGCATAGGTTGAACGCCATTTTTCAGATTAAATGGCTTGACGAGCCCCATTTGGCCGTCCCGGTATCCCACTGCAATCTTCCTTTTGGCTTTGGCCCTCAGTACTTTCTTTTGGATACCCCAACCGCTATCTCAATTTCAGAAAGTATTCCATGAATTTTAGCGATTTTAAACTTAACCCTGAATTACTCAAGGGCTTAGCCGCCATGGGTTATGCCTCCCCCACCCCCATTCAGGAAAAAACCATTCCCCTGCTGCTGCAAGGCAAAGACATCATCGGCTGTGCCCAAACCGGCACGGGCAAAACCGCCGCGTTTGCCCTGCCCATTTTGCAAATGCTCACCCCCGGTGGCACCAAACCCCAGGCGTTGATTATCACCCCCACCCGCGAATTGGCCGAACAAATTGATGTGGCCATCAAAGACTACAGCCGCTTTATGCGCGTCAAAAGTGCCGCTGTTTATGGTGGCGTCAAAGCCGGCCCCCAAGAAATGGCTCTGCGCCGTGGCCTCGACATTCTCGTGGCCACCCCTGGCCGTCTGCTCGACCATTTGCGCAATGGCGTGGTCAGCCTCAAAGGCGTGAAGTTTTTGGTGCTCGACGAAGCCGATCGCATGTTGGACATGGGTTTTATGCCGGATATCAAACGGATTGTGGCGCATATCCCCACTGAACGCCAAACCCTGCTCTACTCAGCCACCATGCCTCCCGAAATGGAAAAATTGGGCCGCACCTTCAGCCACAATGCTGAATTGATCTTGGCTGGCCCCCGCAACACCACTGCCCGCAGCGTGCGCCAAGTGGTCTACAAGGTCGAAAAAACCGAAAAACTGCGCCTGCTGGTGCATGTGCTCAATCACAGCGATACCGGCTCCACGATTGTTTTTAGCCGCACCCGCCACGGGGCCGAGCGGATCGCCAAACAACTCAGCCGCCAGGGCATCGATGCCGCCCGGATTCACGCCGACCGCAGTCAAGCCCAGCGTTTGGCCGCCTTGGACAATTTCCGCCATGGCCGTTGCCAGGTGCTGGTGGCCACAGATATTGCCGCTCGGGGCTTGGATATCGAAAATGTGACCCACGTGATCAATTACGATACCCCCACCCACGCCGAAGATTATGTGCACCGCATTGGCCGCACGGGCCGAGCCGCAGCCACAGGTGATGCCTTGACCTTTACCTCTGTCGAAGAAGACAAATACCTCAAGAGCATCGAAAAGCTGATTGGCAAACCCCTGCCGATCACCCCCAAACCCAGCCCCTTGCCCGAGTTGGCGGCACCTTTGCCGGTTAAACCTCTCGCCGCGAGCAAAACGGGCTATTCTCCCGCCAAAGGGGGCTTTATTCCCAGTGCTGCCACGGCTAAAAATCCCAATGGCAATAGCTACAAAGCCAAGCGCCCGGGGTATTCTGGGCAATCATCGGGTCGCCCACTGGCACAAACCAGCTCTGGCGCGGCCAAAAAAAGTGGGGGATTTTCTCCCTCGCGACCTGGCCAATACAAACCCCAGCGCAGCCATTAATTTAGATATTTTTTAAGGCTGCCAAAGCCTGCAAAGCCGCCTCTGAGCGCCAGCGTGTGCGGTCGTCCATCAGGTCGATCATGCGCTGGCGCAAATGGGCGGGAATTTCAGCCAATCGGCCTTTGACAGCGGCTGCCGTCAGGGCAATACCCAAGACGTCATCAGCCCGGCCAAATTCCGTCATGGATTCAAGTTGGGTTAAGATCTCACCCAGGCCACTCCAATGTTGGGTGCGCAGCCCCAGCTCTGTCACCCAGGCCGTGAGTGAGCCCAATTCTTGGGTATTTTCTAATTCAGAAGCCACCGTCGCCATATTCAAACGCGAAAGCACCTGATCAAATTGTTGCCAAGAAGTGCCCTGCAAGAGATGGTAGATGGCCGTTTCTTCAGCGCCATCGGTCACCCCTTCGAGCAGTTTTTCAACCATCAGGCGCACAGCGGCAGCCGGGACCTTGTGCAATAGCTGGCCCTCACGGGTGTAATGGCTGTTGAGAAAGGCCTCTATCGCCCCCTCGCGGTGGTTTTGCGCCAAACAGACGGCAAAGGCATCAAATTTGGGCCCGGTTTTGCCCTCTTTAACTTCGACTTTGGCCACCCAGGCCAAGACCTGCCCCGCCTGTTGGTCGTCTTCTAAGCGCGTGGCCAATTTGCGCATGTCGATGTGTTGAATCATGTCGGGGAAATCGACCCAAGAGGCATCTTTGAGAATATCATAGACCAATTGCTGAATATGGCTGCGGTTGATACTGGCAGCCAACAATTCATTGACAATCTGGGCTTTTTGCTCGGGATTGGCGGTTTTGGCCCGGGCTCGAATCGCTGGGGCCTGGCTGTTGTCGCCACCCCAGAAATTTTTGAGGGCCCCCCAGACCCCGTCTTTTTCCCAACCGGCTTGGACCTCGTTTTTGATCTGAGCCCCGCGCTGGGCCAAATTGTCTTGAAATTCTCCCGCTTTTTGCATGACCTCGGAGCCCATTTGGGCCAATTTGCCACGAATCCCATCGGAGCCACTGGGGATGGCAATGTCTCCCGCCTTTAGCACCGAGCCGTCAGGGGCCACCACGTCAGTCTCTTCATCGCGCGGGACCATCGCCACAAACAGGCGCATCATGCCTGTGTTGATGCGCTGATTACCCGGAATCTGCTGTTCCAAACCAGGCCCCGAACCCGACCAAACTTTGTCAAAGTCTTTTTCTGCGACCCGCTGAATCACCCCATGGGGATTGGCCACCAAATAGACCGTTTCGGATTTTTGGGTCTGCGGATTTTTCTGGGTTTCATAGCCAATGAGATTGACCCAGTGTAAGGACTGGGCATCGGGTGCCGCTTTGCTGGGCCGAGAGCCATTTTCAGCAAAATTCCAATCGGTTAAACAGAGGCAGGGCACCCCTTTGTCGAGCATTTTTTTGAGGGCCGTGAGGGAGCTGTTGTTTTGCAAGCCTGCGCGCATCCCCTGTTGGTTGGCGTATTTGACTATGTCCCGTGGGGCCGTATAGCCATCGAGGCCCACGCTTTTGATCTGGCCATTGGGCAACATAAACTCCAATTTGCCTTGGGCCCGGATGTATTTGTCGATGGTTGTCACCGAGTTTTCGAGGGTGTGTCCCTGAAAATACTTCAACAACATCGAAAGTGAGGTGGTGCCACAGGAGTTGCCCACCTGTTCTTGCACCCGAAACAGCCCTTTGCGGGCTTTGGCAACTGATTGCAGCTCTCGTGAAGCCAAGGGTGTATCTGAATAAGGCAGGGCGGTGACACGGTTCTGTTTCAATGTTTTGAGAGGCTCGGTAGCTTGCCACTGGCCTTCAGCCGATTTGTTAAACAGCGGCAATTCAGTCTGGGCAGAGGCCACTGCGGCCCCCAGGGCCTTGACAGTCTGGGTATCAAAGCCTGAAGCGCCGGCTTTGAGGGCCAAATGTTGGACTTCTTTGGCATCGAGGTATCCATCGCGGTTGCTATCAAAGGTCTTTTTGAGCTCTTGAACGGTGAGTTTGCCATCGTGATTTGCATCATTTTCCTCTAAAAAAGAGCCCTGGCCTTCGCTATTGTTCAACAGGTTTTCGGCATTGCGCAAGAGGCCCTTGGCCTGATTCAGATAGAGATTCATTTTATCGCCGAAATTGAACATGCAAGCTACCTCGGATTTGTCTGTGGCTCTGCTCTGATCATCGGGCAGAAGATCGTTCACCTGACGCTATCAATGGCTTAAATTCTCATAATCACTTCTTAACCAGTGAAGCCATTGAAACCTCCCAGGTCACAGCGAATTTCCCTTATACTGAAATTATCAAATTAAACACAAAGTCCACCGTGAATATGGCCTGCCCTTCTGCCCTCCAGGGTCTCCGCATTTTGATCACGCGCCCGCCCGAACAGGCCGCCGCTTGGATCGACTATTTCCAGGCTTTGGGCGCAGAAACATTTCTCTGCCCGCTGATCAGTATTCAAGCAGAAATGGCCTCTCCAGCTCTGCATCAGGCCCTCAACTTAATCGATCAGTATGATTATCTGGTGGTGAGCAGCAGCAATGCCGTCCGTGTTTTTTTAAAGGCCCTCCAAAGCGCAAGCAAAGATCCTTTTGTCTGTTTGGCCCATTTAACCTTGGCAGCGGTGGGCCCTCAGACCGCCTCGGCCCTGAGCACTGCCACAGGCCAAGCAGTTCTCTTCCCGGAGGTGTATCAAGCAGAGGGCTTGGCCCAGATGCTGATTCAAAAGGGCATTCAGGGCCAAAGATTGCTCTATTTGCGCGCCCAAGGCGCCCGCGAAGTCTTGGCCACCCAATTGCGTGAGACAGGAGCTGTGGTGGATGAAGTAGTGATCTATCACACCCAAGCCCCCGAACCAACAAGCCTCTTGCCCCTGTTCAATTGGCTGGAAAACCAACAATTGGACATCTTGACCTTCGCCAGCGCCTCAGCCGTAGACCATTTTGCCCAAGCTGTGCCCAAAGCGCTCTGGCAGCAGGTTTCTGACAGGGTTCAGATTGCCGCTTTAGGCCCCATTACCGCCCAGCGGGTGGCCGAGAAATTGGGGAAAAAAGCCATTTTGCCACCCGAGGCCAGTCTCGAAAGTTTGGCCCTGGCCATTCAAAGTGCCATGCAAGCGACCCACCCCATGCCCCACTCAGAGGTGCGGGCATGAATGCCAATCAAAGCGCGCGGACCCTGGTGGTAGGAGATGTTCACGGCTGTGCGCGGGAATTGCAAAAATTGCTGAGCAATGTGCAGCCCACACGGGTGATTTTGGTGGGTGATCTCTTTACCAAAGGTCCCGATCCCGTGGGGGTTTGGAATGTGATCAACCAATACCAAATGGAAGCAGTTTTGGGCAATCACGATGCCTGGCTGCTCAAAATTGTCGATCGAGAAGTTGAACCCCGCCCCAAACACCAGCGCATTGTCGAGCAACTCAACTTGCGCGCGCCGGGCTGGGATAGCTGGTTGCGGCAATTGCCGCTTTTTCTCGAGCTCGATCACTTTACGGTGGTTCATGCGGGCCTCCATCCCAGTGGGGATTTGACCCAAACCAGCCCCGAAATGGCGCTGTTGATGCGCCATTGGCCCTGTGAAAACCTCAATGCCCCCCATTGGCACGAGGTTTATCAGGGCAGCAAAGGCGTGATCTTTGGTCACGACGCCCGGCGGGGCCTGGTCTATGTGCGCCGCGATGGCAAACCCCATCTGATCGGTCTCGATACGGGCTGTGTCTATGGCAAAAAATTGACCGGCTATCTGATTGAACGCGATGAACTCTTTCAGGTCTCAGCGGCGCAGGTCTATCAGGCCATTTAAAGGGCCTGAGCGCTTAGAGCAAGACCTTCCAACTGCGTTTGACAGCCTCACTTAAGGCCGCAAGTGTGGGTTCAGGGCTCAATTCTAGAAACAGCCCCGCCAATTCAGCGCCTGGCTGACAGCTTTGGGGTGCCAATAAATAGGGCAAACTCACCAAAAAACGCAGATGGGGCGGGTGCCAGAGCCAGCCATTCCAAGCCACCTGGGGACCAAAATACTGCCGATTTAAGCCCAGATTCTGAAAGCGCTGCCAAAGTGCCGGTGGGTGGGCCCGCAGAAAAGTGACCCAGTCCTGCAGAGAATCAATGTGGTGATGCTCCCAGGCAAAGGTCTGGGCCAAAAAGACCATCAGGTGCTCTTGATACAACTTGCGCACCACTTCCAACTTCCCGATCACCAATTCCACGGGCAAATTGCGGTATTCCGAGGGGGAGAGTTTGTATTGAATGGCCTCTGGGTAGAGATAAGCCAAGAGATGGGCTTCGGGCAGATCCTGGGCCTGCTGCAAGAGACTTTTGAGTATGGAGATCCGCTCCTCATAAAAGGGATGATAACAGCCCCTAAACAGCAAAAGTGCATCTCCCAACGCAATAATCGCATTGTGCAATGCCAATAACAAGTTTGGCCAGCGCGGATCTTTCCAGGGATCCACCAGGGGAATTCCCGCTTCAATGGCAAGCCACAATTCAATCCCCCGATTGAGCAATAACTTAAATCCCTCATCGGCACTGAGCCGATCCACCTGAAACTCTGGCAAAATTTGCAACAAATCGACCTGCCCCCACAGCACACGGTGGCTGTGTCTGAGCAAATACCAAAATAGCGTCAAAGGGGCTTGAGACAAAGTTTGAAGGTCACAGGCGGGAGCGAGATCAACGGGTACCGCCGTTTTTTCGCTGATCTCTGCCGCCAAGCGGGCCAAAGATAAGTTGATCTGGTTTTTATCTGCGGGCTTCAGTGATTTAAACACCACCAGCAAATCATAATCATCAAAGGGATATTCTTGGCTGTTCTTGCGTTGAACCCCGCCTTCACCCCGGCCATAGCCCCCACAGAGCACAATGGCAGCCAGCTGATCGGGCCAGCGATCGCGAATAAACTGAACCCCATGACGCAAATCCCGCTGAATCAATTGATCCACGAGTTGGGTACCATAAACTGTATAACGCGAAGGATGATGCAGACCCACGTCTTTATTGTAACCGGCCCCAGGGGGAATTGTGAGATATTTCCTTCGCAGCCCTCTTTAAATCCGCTATGCTGTAGCAGTGAGTGAGCGCGAAAGGTCTTTATTTTTATGTTGTATCAAAAACGCACGGCGGCCCTCTTATTTTCCACCGCCACCCTGATGATTTTTTGCAGTGTCAGCTGCCAATCTTCCCAAAATTCAAGTGGTTCATCCCCTTTGCCTGTGTCCTCGGCTTCTGCCACTTTACCCAGCCCCACCCCAACCCCGGCCGGAACCATGAGCGATGTCAAGCTCTGCCCCGCATGTCATGGCGAATACAAGGTGCTGCCTAACAGCCAAATCTGCCCTCCCGTGCCCAATTGCCCGGCCACCGATCCCCGTGTGCGGCCCATGCCGCCCCTGATCATCGAAGAGAGCAAATATGCGGCCCTCAAAACCCAGTTTAATCTGGCAGATATCCAAATGCCCAGCGAAAGCCTGGGAGGATTGCAGCCCGCACCTGTACTGGCCGAAGCCACGATCAGCAACTGTGAAGCCGGCAAGGGCATTTTGCCATTGGGGGGATTGAGCCGCGGCTGTCGGGTTTTGCTCTTAGAAAAAGACGGCCAAACAACACTGCTGGACACCCCCGCCAAATTTAAACAGGCTTTTGCTCCTGTGGATTCCGCTGAAGAAGCCCTGTCTTTTGCAACAACACTGACCGGTGCTTTTCCGCTCTACGAATTCGACAAACGCTCCCCCGGTCGCAGTGCCCAGGGCAGCATCAATCTGATGCCTGAATTCCGCTATTTTAGCAGCAGCTTTGTGCCCACCACGGTCAACAAAGCGGGCAACGATTATCTGGTGATGGCGTTTAAGTACCAGCAATTTGGCTGTGGTCCCCACCCCTATTACGCAGTCACCTACCGTGTCACACCTGCAGGTGAAGTCAGTGAAGTGAGCAGCACAAAATTGGTCGAAGATCCCAATTTTGATGGATTATGTGCTGACTAATAGCTTGCCTGTGAAAAAGGGCCTCTTGCGAGGCCCTTTTTTATTTGAGAGCGGTTTAGACTGCGACCGCCTGTTTTTCCATCTGTTTGATGCAGCTTGAGAGAATTTCCAGGCCTTTGTCTGCATCGCTGCGGGTCATGGCCAAACCCGGGCGGAAACGCACACTTCTGTCTCCCGAAGAGAGAGCCAGCATTTGATGCTCATAGAGCACATCAATCAGGCGGTTGCGGTATTCTTTGCTCGGGCAATCAAAGGCCAGGAGCAAACCCCGCCCACGGGCGTTGGTGATAGAGCTGAAATCGTTTTGCAGGCCTTCGAGTTGGCTGCGAATATAATCCCCCACTTCGGCGGCATTGTCGATTAACTGCTCTTCTTCGACCACTTCGAGGTAGCGTTTGCAGCGCACCATATCGACCAAATTGCCCCCAAAGGTGGAGTTGATCCGGCTGGAGACTTTAAAGACAGAATCCACTTCGTTCAGGCGGGCATTGGCCATAATCCCACAGATCTGGAATTTTTTGCCAAAGACCACAATATCGGGGCGGGCTTCGGGAAAGTGGTCATAGACCCACATTTTTCCGGTCAGACCAAATCCCGTTTGAACTTCGTCAAAAATCAAGATAATTTCGTGTTCATCGCAGATCTGACGCAGGGCCTTGAGGTATTCATAGCGGAAGTGATTGTCTCCCCCTTCTGATTGAATCGGCTCCAGAATCAGGGCCGCAATATCGTCGGGATGGGCAGCAATGGCCGCACGAATTTCAGCCAGCGATTGTTGCTCGGCAGCGATCACCTGTTCGGTATGGGCTTCGTTCATGGGGAAAATCATCTTGGGATTGCTCACCCGCGGCCAGTTAAATTTGGGAAAGTGCATAATTTTGGCCGGGTCGGTATTGGTCAGCGACATGGTATAACCGCTGCGGCCATGAAAAGCCTCTTTGAGGTGGATGACCTGCGTCCCTTTTTCTTCCGTGTGGCCTTTGGCAAAGTTTTTGCGCACTTTCCAGTCAAAGGCCGCTTTGAGGGCATTTTCAACTGCCAGCGCCCCCCCAGAGATAAAGAAAAAGCGGTTAAACTCAGCATCTCCGGCCAGACGGCCAAAGGTTTCAATAAATTCAGCCATTTCAACGGTATAAATATCTGAATTGCTGGGTTTGATTTGCGCCACCCGCAGCAGTTTTTCTTGGTAAGCCGGGTCGTTCATTTTGGGGTGGTTAAAACCGATCGGCAAGCTGGCAAAGAACGAGAAAAAATCAAGGTATTCCGTTCCGGTTTTGGCATCGACCAAATAATTGCCGTGACTTTTTTCAAAGTCGAGAATAAAATTCATCCCGTCGCGCAAAATATGTTTTTCCAACGCTTCAGAGGCGTTATCCAAGGTAATTTTCATGGTTCCACGATCCTTCATCTTAGTCAAAATCAGGCGTCAAAAAAAATAAACTAAAAATAAGCAGTTGACGCAAAAATAAAGGGATCGCACCAAAGAAAACAGCGGGCGATCCGCAAGCCTTAAATATATCTTAACATAAGAAAGGGGGGGAATAAACCCCATCAGATCAGCGTTTCAAGTCCATAAACCAACTCTTTGAGGGCCTGAACCTTGGCAATGGCCAACAAGAGCCCGGGCATAAATGAACTGCGGTGAGAACTGTCGTGCCGCAGAGTCAGGGTTTGCCCTTCGGCCCCAAAGATCACCTCTTGGTGGGCCAATAACCCCGGTAGCCGCACACTGTGGATCGGAATGCCCTTTACCTGCATCCCCCTTGCTGGGTGTGCTTCAGGGGGGTGGGGCTGCGCGCCCATTTGATTCGCCATCTCGGCCATCAGTTCTGCGGTCTTGACCGCCGTTCCCGAAGGGGCATCGCGTTTTTTCTCGTGGTGCAATTCAATGATTTCCACCCACTCAAAATACTGGCGGGCCTGTTGGGCAAATCGCATCAAAAGCAGAGCCCCAATCGAGAAATTGGGGGCCAGCAAAACCCCCGTTTGTTTGGCGTGGGCCCTGTGACGCAGTTCTGTAATCTGTTCGGGGCTGAGTCCGGTTGAGCCAATGACAACAGGCAGTTGATGCTCCAAGGCCTGGCAGGCATGGGTATAGGCACTTTCTGCGGGACTTAAATCGACCCACACGGTCCCCGGAAGGGCATGGGCCAACACTTCTTCCACTTGATTCTTGAGCAAAACACCCAAGCTGGGCAAACCCACCAAGGTACCGGCATCTTGGCCCAAGCCCGAACGGTGGGTGAGGGCGCCAATCAAATAGGTTTCAGGAGCATCTGTCAGGGCCCGGATGGCTTCCAGTCCCATCCGACCTGATGCACCTGCCAAAATAACCGGAGTCAGGGTTTCAGACATAGATTTAATTACCTCAATCGATCAGTTTCAGCTTTCATTTACCCGGATTCTGGGCTGGTCAGACTACCAGAGGCATGTTAAGGTTGACTGGCAACGACCATCAAGAGGCCATCATGCACCAACCTTTTCAACGCATTTTCCCTGACCACAGCCGCGAGGCCTGGTGTCGCAAGCGACGCTTAAAAAAAGACAATCCCTATGAATTGCCTGCTGGGGATTATACCTTTTATGACCTCTATCCCGCAGACATCGAAGACCCTTCCAATATTTATCTTTTGATCCAACACCACAAAAGTGGGGGGCATATGGCCACACTTTTGCTCGAATTTGGCCCTGGAGGCGTGCAATTGAGCCTGAGCCCACACCACCTGCAAAGCCAAGTAGCACCCCAGGCTTTTCAATTGGTGCGGGACACCCTCAGCTCTGAGACCGATTTACAGGCGCAGCTCTGGCAACATCTGCAAGAGGTGGGCTGGATGCACCAAGAATTACAAGAGCATCACAGCAATTTGCCCAAATCCAGTTTATTGGCAGAAATGACCATACGCTCCCTGGCGGGCACCATGGAAAACCTCATGACAGAAACCCACCCCCGGCATTGGGAAAGCCTTTTGGATGGCTTACTTAACTCTCTCAAACACGAGCTATTGACTGCGTTACACGAACATCTGGCGGCCCAAAACAAGGTGGTCTCGTTGAGTGCGGTGCGCAAGCAAAAAGCCGCAAGGCAAAAGCCTGAGAAACAAGACTAAGCAAGCCAAAAGGGGGGACTGTTCGAGAAAAACAGTTACCGTATGGCCATTGGCCCCTGAATCGGGCATAAAAAACCTTTTTTCTCATTTTACTCGAAAAGCCAGCTCAAGCCATCTAGCAAGGCACTTTGTTACCATGTATCACCCAGTGCTGGCAATAAATCAACATTCATGACTTGACCTGCTTCTGAGACAAAAAAGAGCTTTGCTTTGCTTTCTGCCGGTTTATAGACAAAAAGCTTTTTGTTAAAAAAGACCACCCCTTCTATCCTCGCTCCGGGTAAAACCAAGGCCTCTTTGAGGGCCAAGGGAGCAATGGCGGTTTTTTGATGTGGTTCGAGCCGATGTGGCACCCATGTTCCCAAAGCCGAAACTGTCGTGAGAAAGGCGTCATTCAGAGAAAGGGCATTGTATTGCTTTCCAGTTTCGGTATTTACCAAGACAAATTGACCGGGCTTGATAGAAATGACCTCATTGGACTGATTGTGGATTACAACCCGAAAGCTATTCCAATGGTAAAAACCCAGCCCAAATTGCAGATTTTCACTGGTGGGCTGGGCCGTTAATTGCAGCCCGATTTGGGCTTGAGATTCTGCTGCTGTGGCAGATTGAATTTGGCTAAATACGGAAAAAGTACCACTATAAGTGGCCATCAGCAAAGACATAAAGGTAATTTTAAGCTTTTTCATGGGTGATTTTTTTCGCTCTGTTTAGACTGCCTTTTCTGACATGGGCTGGGGTTGCCAAAGCTCAATTTTGCGACCTTCAGGATCCACAATCCAGGCAAATTTGCCGTTTTCATGGGTTTCTGGCCCCTGTTGTAAGGAAATGCCTTTTGAACTCAACTGGGCGATCATTTCATCGAGGTCGTCCACCCGGTAATTGATCATATAGGGCTCTTCGCTGGGCTGAAACCATTGCGAGTCTTTGTCTGCAATCGCCCAGACGGTGGCCCCGCCATCTCCCGCTGTGTCGGCAGGCCATTTAAATACTGCGGCACCAAAATCCTCCAAAACCAAGCCCAAATGGGTTTGATACCATTCCATCAAGGCTTTGGCATCACCTTTGGATTTGAAAAAAATACCACCAATTCCTGTTACTTTGGCCATGGTCTGGATACCTCTGTTTTTTGTATACATCCAGTATACACCCAGGCCCACAGCCGTCAATTTAACCCCGATTCAGTGCAAACCGTGTTATATAATACCTTTGCTCCATTCCATTTTAGTCAAAGGTCTTACATGCCATTTCAAGCACTTGATTTGCCCGACGCTTTATTGCGGGCCCTCGATAAAGTCGGCTATACCCGCCCCACCCCGATTCAAACCCTTGCCATTCCCTTGGTACAAGCCGGAAACGATTTGTTGGCCCAAGCCCAAACAGGCACAGGCAAAACCGCCGCCTTTGCTTTGCCCGCCCTGCAATTTTGGGCCGCTGCCCAAGCCAACAAAGGCGCTACCCAGCGCGTACACACCTTGGTTTTGACCCCGACCCGCGAATTGGCCCTTCAGGTGGCAGCCGCCTTTGGCAGTTACGCTCAATGTCTCAGCCCCAAACCGCAGATCCATGCCCTGATTGGCGGCGAAGAAACTGAGACCCAAAAGGCCGCCCTGCGCCACGGGGCAGACATTGTCGTGGCTACCCCAGGTCGCCTGCTGGATTTGCTGCGTCAGCAGGCCCTGCAATTGAATCAACTGGCCCTGTTGGTTTTGGACGAAGCAGATAAAATGCTTTCTCTGGGCTTTGCCGAAGAGCTGGAAACACTTTTGCAATTGCTGCCCACCCAGCGCCAGACCTTGCTTTTTTCTGCCACCTTTCCAGAAAAAGTCCGGGCCCTGACCCTGAAAGTGTTGATCGACCCCATTCCTGTGCGCGTTGCAGAAGAGGCCCCCTGTTTGGATCGCATTCAACAGCGGGTGATTGAAGTGGATCAGGCTGTCCGGGGCCGTCTGCTGCGCCATCTGTTTAAAACAGAAAAGTGGGGCCAAACAGTGGTCTTTGTCGCCAGCAAACGGGGAGCCGCCAATCTGGCCACAAAACTCAGAAAAGACGGCATCAAAGCCGTGGCCTTTCATGGCGATCTCAATCAAGCGGACAGGGTTGCCGCTCTCAACACCTTTGAAAGCCGCCGGGCCCAAGTGTTGATAGCCACAGATATCGCCTCACGCGGGCTGGATTTTGACGCCATCAGCCATGTGGTTAACTTCGATTTACCTCGCTCCCCCGCGGATTATATCCACCGGATTGGCCGAACCGCCCGTGCTGGCAATGTGGGGATGGCGGTTTCGCTGATCTCTGCTGAGAGTGCCGCCCACTTTCAACTGATCGAGAAGCGCGCCCAGATTCAACTCCAACGGGAGCAAATTCCCGGATTTGAACCCAACGCAGACCTCCAGGCACTGCCCCCCAAAAGCAAAGGTCAAGCCCCCATCAAAGGCCAACGCAAGAGCAAAAAAGACAAAATACGCGAGGCCCAACAACGCGTGAACGCCCAGTCTAAAGGCGTGTCTTAAGTCCCTCAATGACTCCCCGAGACAGCACTGGGCCTTTTCCCTCATTTTTGTTGCGTTGGTTCCCGGCATTGGCCTGGACCACGGTGATCGCTTGGTTTTCTTCGGCCACTTTTGCAGCCAGTGAGACCGGCGGCATTTTGCAGGCGGTTTTAAGCGGTCTCTGGCCCAGCCTCTCAGCAGCAGATCTGGCCTTTTACCACACCCTTTTGCGCAAAGGGGCCCATGTCATTGCCTATGCAATTCTCAGCCTGTGTTGGCATCAGGGTTTGGCTCCGGGGCTCAAAAGCTGGAATTTTAAATCCGCTGGACAGGTCTTGGCCATCTGCCTGTTTGTGGCCAGCTTGGATGAGTTTAATCAGAGTCTATTGCCTTCGCGCACGGGCTCGCCCTTGGACGTGGCCTGGGACATGAGCGGGGCCTTGGGGATGCAATGCCTGTTGGGGCTTGGGTTAAAAAAATTTAATCAGGCCGTTCCAACCAGCGATCCGGCTTAATCTCCAGGGCCGTCTCTCCCACCGTTAAGTAGATCTGATCTTCTTGTATCAGGCACTGCAAGTGCATTTGACGCTCGGCCAGAGCCGCCAGGGCTCGGCCACTTTCGAAGGGAATATTCCAGACAGAGAGATTGTCAAAGCGCGCCAAGTCCGAGGCTGTCTTTTTCCACCACAGATCGGCGTTGCGCCCGCCGTAAGCGATCACCTGGACCTTTTCAGATCGGCCACAGGCCTTGCCCAGGCGCTTGGCATCGGGCAGCCCCAGCTCGATCCAAAGTTCAATCTGATCCGTGAGACTCTTGCGCCAGAGATCGGGTTCATCGACAGTGCTAATCCCACGGGTAAAGCTCAAAAGTGGGTCGGCAAACAGTGCAAAGGCCAAAAGCCGAATCATCATGCGCTCGTCGGTCTCTGAGGGGTGGCGAGCCAGGGTCAGGGAATGGCTCTCATAATAGTGGCGGTTGAGATCGCTGATCTGCACTTCGGCCTTAAAAATGGTCGCTTTGAGGGCCATCAGGGTTTGACCACCAGATTCAGATTGCGCTGTTGGGCTGTTAGGCGCTCACCGCTGGGGGCTTTGATACTTTCACCCAGACTCAGGCTGATTAAGTCGCCGCCCTGGTAAAGTGGGGGCAAAACGCCTGCGGGCAGGGTTTCGCTGGAATCCCCATTTTGCAGGCGATTCGGCAAAGGCTGGGTACTGCTAGAGAGGAAGGCCTTTGTGATGCGGAAGCCATAATACAAACCACTGGGATCGTCGAAGCTAAAGGTCAACACATCATTGGTCTCGCGTTTGATACTAAACGACGCATCTTTGGCCCGTTGGTATTCGGGCAGCTCTTTGAGGGCTGTATTGAGCTTGCTCTGAAGATCTTGGGCCACTTCGCTGGCGTTTTTGAGATTTTCACTCAGATTGATTGTGAGCGGCACCTTCTGCCAACCCTTGCTGATCAGCTCCAAGGCCAGGCTTTCACCATTGCCGTCGGCATCATCGGTCAAAAAGGGCCCCGGAAAGCTCTTGGCCTCGCTGCCTTGGGCAAAGACCCCACTCAAGGCCTCCGCCAGGGCTGGGGGCCGTTTGAGTAAGACTGTGCGGTTTTCACTGTCAAAGGGGTCAAACGCCACGCTGCCACCCAACGCGGCCCAATTGACCCCGTTTAAAAGGGTTTGGCCGTTGCGCTCCAGGGTCAGGGTATAATTGCGGGCGGCCTCTGTGGCTGAGATTTTGCCCAGCGCGGCAAAGGCCTCTGTGGGCAGACCACTTAAGCCCCCACCCACAGACCCGACTTGGGTGGGAATAAACAGCGCCCGATTAAAGCGCAGACGCAGATCACTTTGTGCGCTGGCCTCGCCATTTTGAATTTGCAGCGCCACCGCTTGGGGGGGCTGTTGCAGATAAATTTTGGTCAATAAATTCTGGGCGTTTTCGTTGGCAAAGCCGCTGCTGCGGGAACGGCCCGCACTGTCTTTGATTGGGGTCTGGCCGCAGGCCAGGCTCATTTCATGGCTGGGCTGGCGGCTGGGATCGCTGTCAGAGAGCAGGGTTCGGCCCGGTTTAAAGCTCAATACCACTTCGCGTTTGTCGGCATTCCAGACGGTCTGGAAATCTGCCAATCGAAACAGCACATTGCCCTTTTGAGACGAAAACAAGCCGCTGCCGCTGATGCCACTGCTTTCGACACTGAGCGGCAGCGGCGAGCGGGCAAAAACACAGAGATTTTCATTCAGTGAGTCGGGATCCAGTGGTTCAGAAAAACGCAGTTGGTATTTCCGGCTCGAATCTGTGCCGCCGCCCGTAGACAGGGTCTCAGAGAGCAGCACTTTGATCGGCACGCTGGGATCGGGATTGAGCCCTTCGTGCTCACTGAGCGGAGTCGAAGTGAGGGGGGTCGGGATGGGTGTGGGGGTTGGCGAAGGGGTTTCAATCGGATAGGGCTGGGGGGTGGGGCTGGGAGCAGACAGATTTTGGAGCTGCAAAAGGGTGCCAAGCACACCATTGCTGGTATTGGCATTGCCCAAGGCGAGATAATAGCTGCTGCCTTTGGCCACAAAGCGGATTTCAAATTTGCCGGGTTGTTTTTGTTTCATCAGGGAATTGAGTGAATCTGTCATCACATCTGAATTTTCGCCGAAATAATACAAACCGATAGCTTGGGGGAAGTCTAACCGCAGCAGATACTCTTGCTCTGGGACAACAGAGAGATACCAGACCTTGATCTCTTTGGGGGCCAATGTGGCTGCGATCGGTCCTCCGCTTTTGAGGTCTTCAGGGACAGGGGTGGGGTATGTAATCGGCGGGAAATCTATGGGGCGGGACCCGCTGGGAGTTGAACGGGGAAAGGGGTTGATGGCAGGCGGAGTGGGGGAAAAACAGCCAGACTGGAGCGCGACCAAAGTAGCCAAAAGCAGAATTTTGCGATTTTTGAGCGTCATCATAGCGGGCCTTTCAAAGGGGATATTCTTTCGGACGTTGGCATGTGTTCAGAGTTCCCTGCGCTGGGAGGCGGGCTTTGCTGGCCCAGCCAACTGCCCAAAACCACACCGGCCACGACCAACAGCAGACCGAACACAGCCAAAGGGGGCACGCTCTCTCCAAAGAGATAATAGCCCATCAGGAGTGCGTAAACCACCCCCACATAATTGAGTTGGGAAACCAGCGCCATCTTTTGAGCCTGCAGGGCGCGGGTTAAATAATACTGGGCAAAATGTGTAAAGAGACCGATCAGCCCCAGATACAGCCAATCCATGCCCTGGGGCGAGACCCAGTGGGTCAGGGTATACGGCGTGACCAGCACCAAAGTCACAACCGGAAAATAAAAGACGGCCACCAGCGGGTGATCGTGGTCTTTGAGTCGTCGCACGTAATTGTAGGCCAGGGCCGAAAAGACAGCGGCCAAAATACCCGCCCCCAAAGGTAGCCAAGCAATCCGTGGATCAAAACCTTTGATCAGCATCACCCCCGCAAATGACAGCAAAAAGCAGAACCACTGCACCCGTTTGGGAATTTCTTTGAGCATCCAAACCGCCAACAGGGTCGAAAAAATGGGCGAAAGGTATTGTATCGTCACCGCCGAGGCCAGGGGCATTTGTTTGAGGGTCCAAAAATAACAACTCAATCCCAAGCTGCCGTAGAAACCACGCAGAATTAAATAGCGTTTGTGATTGCCCCAGGCTGGGATGCGCAAATACCACAGCATGCCCCCCGAGAGCAGCAAAACCCCCAAGGCCCTGAAAAAGACCAATTCATGGGTGGGAATCCCCTGCAATTTTTTGACACAGAGGTTCATCAGGGCAAAGAAAAAGGTCGAGGCCAACATTTCCGCAACGCCGTTTGGCCATTTTTGGAGCCAATTTTGAGACCCTTTGATGGCCATGGTTCAGGTTAAACCTGTGGCTTCCAACTCCTGCCAGAGCCCTTCGGCCCGCTGAATCAGATCAGCTTGAATCTCTGCCAAGTCGCTGCGCCGTTGCAAATAGAGGTCAAGCGTCTTGAGGGGGTGCAGCGGTTCCGCGTCCGCCAAATCCGGCATACGCACCCGCTCACTGGGATCTTCGAGCTGGGGTCGAATACTGGCATGGAAAGTGCCTTCTAAGGCCTTTTTGAGTTTTTTGCTGTCGATTTCATCGGCCCGTGGGGTTTGTAGGGTGTATATCAATCTCACAATTTTGTCTTGCACGGGCTGGGCTTCAATTAATTTGAGCAAATCGCCCGTGGGATCTTCACTTTGGCTGAGGTTTTTTTCCAGGGTCAAAAATGGGCGACAGGGCAAAGACACAAATTCAACTTCGGTTTTGTCTTGGTAGAGTTCAACCAGCATATACCCTTTGTCTTCTTTTTCCTCGCCAAAATCCACCCGGTCGAGGCTGCCAGGATAAACCACATAGGGGTCTTGGCAGAGAATTTGGTGTTTGTGAATGTGGCCCAGAGCCACATAGCGGTATTCAGAGCGGGCCAGCAATCCCAGTGGCACAGTAAAGCCGTAGCCAATCGACATGCTTTGCTCTGAGCCCATTTTGGCCTGTTCTACGCCGACATGGGCCACCAACACCGCCGGAATGTCGGGTTTGAGCTGTTGGGCAAAATAATTGAGAATGTCTTCAACCTGCTCAACAATCGAGCGGTCGACTTCTGCCAAGGTCTGACTGGCGTAGTCATCCAAGGTCATCAAGGCACTTTTGGAAACATGGGGAATGCTCACCACCTGCAAGGGCCCTGCGGGGGTCTTCACAATCTGAATCTGGGGCTTGCCACTGACCCACACACCGGGAATATCCAAGGTGGCATAAATGTCCAGGGCATGGGATTCGCCGTAGCGGTTGGTCTGGTCGTGATTGCCAATCAGCAAAAAAACAGGAATGCCCGCTTGGGCCAGGCGCATCACGCGTTGGGCAAAAAGCCGCTGGTGGGTATTGCTGGGTTCGTTAATTTTAAAGGCGTCTCCGGCAAATATCACCAGATCCACAGGCTCTTTGAGCGCCGCTTCAACCAAGCGATCAAAGGAGAGCACAAAATCTTCCAAGCGGGTATTCAGCCCCGTGGCGGGATTGACCCGGCCATAGTTCTCGACCCCAATATGTAAATCTGCAAAGTGGAGAATTTTCATGATCGTATTTCTTTGGAATTTAGTGGGGAGTGGCGTCGGGCAAGAGTTCAGCGACCAAGCGGGCATTGTCTTTGAGCACAGCGGCCATGATCTCGAGGTATTGCAAGAGGTGGTGGCTCAAAGCCCCCAATTGTTCTTCTAATTGGCTTTGGGCAGCACTTTCGAGGGTCGGCCAATCACTTTCGAGTTGGCTTTGCAAGGTATTCAAGATCTGCATTTTGATACCCACCCCTGACAGATCAGCGGCCTGCGCACAGGCCTTTGCCACACTTTTTTCACTGAGGGCCTGCACCAACTCGGCAAATTTGCGGCGTTGGGCCTTGAGTTCTTCTTGCAGACGGAACTGGGTTTGGCTTGCCTGTTCGGTTAAAATGGCCAGGGTGCTGGTTTGCAATTCTTCCAGCTGTTTTTTGAATTCGGGATGCCCCTTGAGGGCTGTGGCAAAAGCCAGCAATTGCTCTCCCAAAGCCGTTTGCAGTTTGTGTGGTTCGCTTTCCAGCTCCTCGCTCAAAAAAGCATTCCAAAAGGGGGCCAGCCCTCCCAACAGGGCATCGGCGATTTCAGCGGGCAAATTGAGGGCGGTTCCGCTGCTGGGGCTGGTGTATCTGCCGCCCCCTTTGACCGCCCGTTGCAAGGTTTGCCAGGGATAACTGCCCCAGGCGCTGATCCACTCAGGCAATTCTGTCCGGCACTGTCTGAGCACTTCAGTAAAAGCCGCCAACACGGTCTGCTGGGCCTGATTCTGCCTCAATTCGAGGGCCTCTTTGAGGGCATTTAAGCCCACGTCCAAATTTTTGCGGGCTGAAACAATCTGGCTTTTGATCTGGACCTGATCCACGGCCGCCAATTGGGCCAAGCTCTGGCGGCTGTGTAAAGCCTGCAAAAGGCGTTTGATCTCCTGATTCATTTGCTGACATTGGCTGCGGATCATTTTTTTGCGGGCCTGGTGGCCTTGGACGGCGACAATATTCTGCATATAGTCCAGCAGGGCGACAATGCCACTTTGCTGCAAATCGGTAAACAGTCCCTCCCCGCTGTGCCAGCCAGACAGGCGTTGGTGCTCAAGGGCTGAGACCATCAGGATCGGTGATTGGGAAAGGGTCTGGCCAATCAAATTGAGCACATCCCCAATCTGGCTCTGAATGCGGTAGCGATTGCTAAACCAGAGCGTGAGTTCACTCAATTGCTCACGCACGCGGTTTTGAATCTGGGTGTGGCGGGCAGCCAAAATTTGATCCAGGGTGGCTTCTGGCGGCAATTGCAATTGCTGTTTTTCGAGAACGGGCACAAATTCATCGGCACGGGTACCCACAAACGCCAATGCACTCAGGGTGCCATCCATGATCACCTGGGTCATAAAGCCCCGGTCTTTGAGTATTTCCATCACATCGCGGGTCAGGCCACGGGTGGTATTAAAGGTCAGCCAGATAAACTCCGCCTGTTTGAGATAATTGCGGGTGATCGCCTCGCGGGCGGGATTGGGATCGTTGAGTCCGGGCAAATCCACCAATTGCAGCCCGCCTTTGAGCACGTCAAAAGGCCCCCGGATTAGCACCCGCTTGAGCAGCGGCCACAAATGGCCCTGGGCGGTGAGCAATTCAGTCAGCTCTTGTTTGAGTTGTTCGGCACTGCGGTAGCGATACAGGGCCACCCCCTGTTTGAGATAGGTCTGCAGGCGTTCGGGCAGGGGATTTTCGAGCAATGCCAACATGTCGTCCAGCGGAAAAGGCAGCGGCGGTGGGCCGTCTTCGTTGCGGTAGAGACTCCAGGCTTTGTAGATAAAATCCTGTTGGCTGAGCAGATTTTGGCCCTGGGCCCTGGACGCGCGAATCTCTTCAAGAAAGGCCTGCTTTTCTTCTTCCCAGCTGCTTTCGGAGATAAATTCAAGTTGGATGGCAATCTGTTTGGTGGGAGAATACGAAATTTCGACCGCTGCAGAGGTGCAGGTGCGAAAACTGTGGGTGGGCAAAAGATCCGCCCCCAAGAGGGTATTGATCAGGGTACTTTTGCCCGCTCCCGTGCCACCCAACAGGGCAATTGAGACATTTTCCCCTTCTTCAGCATAGCTGCGCATCTGGGCCAATTGCTTTTCCCAGCGGTCAAATAAACCATCGAGTTCGGGACGGGATTCTTTTTTGCGAAAGGCCTGTATGACGGTACTGAGTTTTTCCGTCAGGGCCTCGGTATATTGTGACAGGGTGGTTGTCATAGAGCTGCTCCAATCAGGGGATCCAATCGATCAGTTTACCTGATTCGGGTGCGTTTCGTTTGATGGGCTGCCCGCTTGAGATAAAAAAATCTCCCCTGTTTTACCAGGAGAGAGGGGTATTATATGTCAGCAACAGGATTTATGATTTTGTTGGGTTTTTGCGAATGATGGCCTCAGGGGCAGAAGCCAAGAGGCGCAAGGTCAGCTGATTGAGGCGTTGTGAGGTCTTGGGGGCATCTTCATTTGAACGGGCATCACTCAAGAGCACCTGTTTCTGTTCCCCCGCTTGGCTGAATTTGGCTGGGGCCATTTGCAAGTCGGCAGGCTGGAGTTTGGGCTGGGAACCATGGCTGCGCACAGTGCGCAGCAGCGCGCCAGTCCCATTTTGGACCTGGTATGAATACCGGACCCATTGGTAAGTGGGAGCACTTGGAGAACCTGCCATCACGGCTTTGACAAAGATCACAGTAGCGGGCATTTGCCCTGCGGTCTCTCCCACAATCTGGGCATCTGTGGCCAAGCGCAGTTCATTGCTCATTTGCAAAAGCGCCAATTGGGCCTCGGCTTGAAACTGCACGTCTGAAGCAGCCAATTGCAAGTGATTGTCGGCCATCAGATAGGTGCGCATGCCCATACCCAGCGTGGCCGCCAAAATAATCACTGTACTGAGAAGTTCAATCCGTGAAAAGCCAGAAATTGCATTAAACCCTTTTTTCACCACAAGCACTTCCATTCCCATTTATTTTTACGTCCATCCAAGTGCCCATCAAAGTGCTCATCATAGCTTTCCCCCTGTCATGCGGGAATACACAAATCTTAACAAATACCATCCCAATGAGTCAAGATCTCTATAAAGCCAGGTATTGTTAAGTTTGCGTTATTTCAAGAGTAATTTTTGGTTATTTTTTGGGCGTTTGAAACATATTTTGAGCCCCTTGCGCCGATAGGTTCTTTAATCAAAGCGTAGTCGGAGAATTTTTTGGACCATGCAAAAACAGAAAAAATTTCATTTTTCCTTGCTGGGCACCAGCCTTTTATTGTTCAGTGCCTGCCAATCAGCGGGGCTGCCTCTGTCTACGTTTGCCCCCAAACAAGTCGCTCCAGCGCGGGTTCAGGCCAAATGGGTGCTCAAACAGCAATCGGCCTTTGTGCCCGGTGAAGTGGTGGTGCAATACCGCAGCCTGCAATCACAAACTGCGCGCCAAATGTTTCCCATGGCTGGGGTCACCCACAATCAAGAATTGATCGTTCAGGGCCAACGCTTTGGCCTGTTGCACTTTAAATCTGCCGGCCAGACAGAAGCCGCAATGGCTGAACTTCGCCAACGCCCTGACGTGGCCTCGGTCGCCCTCAACCCCCGTTATACCGCTCTGGCTTTGCCTTCGCGTCCGCTGCAACGCTTTTCGACCGCCACCCAACCCCTCAACGATGCGCTTTATCCCTTGCAATGGGCCCTGCCCAAAATTGGCGTGCCCCAAGCTTGGCAATTTGTCAAAAACCCCGCTGAGCTGATTGTGGCCGTGGTCGACAGTGGCGTAGATTATAACCACCCCGATCTCAAAGGCCAGATTATCAACGGCAAAGACTATATGGCTGAAGAAGCCACAGGTCCCAATGGCGAAGGCTCCCCCGATGTGGTGGACGACGATCCCCGCGATCAGCTTGGCCATGGCACCCATGTGGCCGGCATTATTGCCGCCCTGGCCGACAACCAGATGGGGGTCTCAGGCATTGCGCCGATGGTCAAAGTCTTGAATATCAAGGCCCTCAACCAAGAGGGCTGGGGCTCGGCTTTTGCGATTGCCCAAGGCATTACCGCTGCCGCTGACCAGGGCGCGCGGATTATTAATCTCAGCCTCGGCGGCGGTGAGCCCAGCAAGCCGATTGAATTGGCCGTCAAATACGCCCAATCCAAAGGCGCTTTGATTGTGGCTGCCGCTGGCAATTCGTTTACCCACACGG
Organism: Candidatus Sericytochromatia bacterium; assembly: GCA_050248915.1. GTDB lineage: Bacteria > Cyanobacteriota > Sericytochromatia > UBA7694 > UBA7694. The sequence continues at coordinate 9,469 of JBFWRL010000026.1, read as the reverse complement.
GTTTCCCCGCCAATTTGCCAGGTGTGCTGGCCGTCGGCGCTACCGACAGCGAAGATTGGCTGGCCGACTTTACCAACCACGACAAACGCATTGACGTCATGGCCCCAGGCGTAGACATTATGTCGACCACCCCAACCTTTATGACCAATGCCATGATGCAGAATAAAATTGATCTCTTTTACTCCGCCATGAGTGGCACTTCCATGGCTTGCCCGATGGTCTCCGCCCAGGCGGCACTGCTTTTGTCGGTCAATCCCACCTTAAACGCTGAGCAGCTCAAAGATTTGATCCGCCGCACGGCCCGCCCGGTGGGTGACAGCCGCCTGTTTGGCGCAGGGCGCATTCAAATTGAAGCCTCTCTGCAGGCCCTGGTCAATGCGGCCCCGCCTGTTTCCCCTCCTGCGGCCCCTGCCGACCCGGCTGCGCCGCCTGCTCCCAGTGTAGCTGCCCAACGGGTGATTCGCCGCTAAGACTGTCTCAGCCCATCTGCGCTTCTAAGATTAGGTTATATTCCGCTTAAAATTTGGGAAATGCTTCAGCCAGATTGGAAAGTTTTGGCCTTTGCTGGGCTATAATTTTTACATAAGCAACGGCGTGAAGAGAGAATTGTGAAAATGAAAAAAACCACCCTGAAAACCCTCAAAAAAACCGCATCCCTGCTCAGCATTCTGGCCCTGGCTGCCTGCAGCCGCTACCCTGTTGCCACTTTGTCTGCCCCTGGCCGTGCTTTGCCCGTCAACCCCTCTCGTGTCAACAGTGCCAGCGCCCGTTTGCCCCAAACGGTGCCCGGCCAAGTGGTGGTCAATTTTAAAACCCGCCCCAGCGCCACTTTGATTCAACAATTCTCTCAGGCCCACGGCCTGCGCCTGCTCAAAGCCTCTCCCATGGGTGATTTGCTCTTTCAACAAACCAGCCAAATCGCCACCGCCCAGGTTATGGCCCGCCTGCAACAAGATCCATATATCTCTTATGCCGGTCCCAACCCAATTTACCGCCACAATTTCACCGTCAACGATCCCCGCTCAGCTGAACAAAAGGGTCTGGGCATTATTGGCATGGGCAAAGCCTGGGATATTTCCCTGGGTGACCCCCGCATCGTGATTGCCGTGATCGACAGCGGGGCCGACCTCGACCACCCCGATCTCAAACCCAACCTCGTTCAAGGTTATAACGTGATCTCCCAGGGGGCCACCCCGCCCCAAGATGACAATGGCCACGGCACCCATGCCTCGGGCATTGCCGCTGCGGCTGCAGACAACCGTGAAGGTGTGGCAGGCACCTGCCCCCGCTGCAAGTTAATGCCCGTGAAAGCCCTCGACGCTGAAGGCGCAGGCAATGCCTTTGATGTTGCCATCGGCATCGTCTGGGCTGTGGATCATGGGGCCCAAGTTATCAATATGAGCCTCGGAGGCCCACAATCCGACCCCACCCTGGAGCGCGCAGTGCGCTATGCCTTTTCCCGCAATGTGCCCGTGATTGTGGCAGCAGGCAACGAAACCACCAGCGAATTGCGTTATCCCGCCGCGATTGCTGGCGTGATTTCGGTCGGCGCGGTGGATAACAATCGCCAACTCGCCAGTTTCTCGAATTTTGGCTCCTGGGTCACCCTGGTCGCTCCCGGTGTACAGATTCTTTCCACCATGCCCACCAAATCTGTATTTATGACCGAAAACGAAGGCTATAACACCCGCTACGACTTTATGGACGGCACCTCCATGGCAGCCCCCATTGTGGCCGGTCTGGTGGGCCTGATGCGCAGCCGACACCCCAATCTGACTCCCGCCCAAATCAAGAGCCGCCTCGAAGGCACCACGATCGATCTGGGCACCCCCGGCTTTGATACCAATTTTGGCCACGGCATGATCAACGCCCCGCGCGCCCTGCTCTAAACGCCAACTTTCGTCAAGAATCTGCACGGCGGGATTCCTTTCCGCTTTCGGATTGTGTACAATAGCGGATTATGAAATACATTGCCCACCTCAAAGACGATGAAATTGTCCGCCGCTACCCCATGGAAAAAGAAACCTATTCCATTGGCCGCAGCAAGGACAATGATTTGGTCTTTGACCATCCCAAGGTCTCGCGCAACCACGCCAAGATTTTTAAGCAAAATGGGCATTATGTCATCCAAGATCTCAACTCCACCAATTATGTCTTTGTCAACGGCGTGCGCATCAAACAAAAGCAGCTCGAACCCCAAGACAAAATTCAGATTTCCAGCGATATTCACCTGATCTATGGCGAAGAGACGGGCCCCGATCCGCGCACCAATACCGTGGTGGATTTGCACCGCCACTTTATTCACAAAGACGATCTGCTGCGCCTGAAAAAAGTCACCCAGTCGATTCTGACCCAGAACAACCTCGACCAGATTCTCTAAAATAAACACAAAGAGGGTTTGTGCCTGATTGGCGCGGAGCGGGGCTTTATTGTCATGACCGATGGCCAGGAGCAAATTCTCTGGAAATACGCCACCATGTACCGCATCGACAAAGAAAAGGCCGAACAAGGCGAGGGGGATATCTCTCATTCAATTTTGAAAGAGGCCCAAACCCAAAAACAGACCATTGTGCGCCACAATGGCCATGCCCCAGAAGGTTCATCCAACCCGGCAGACAGCATGATGTCGCTCAAGATTTATTCAGCCATGTGTGCGCCCCTGCTGCTGCGGGAGCGGGTAATTGGCCTGTTTTATGCCGACGCCAAACAATTGATGAATAATTTTACTGAAGTGGATCAGTTTCTGTTTGACTACCTCGCCGATCAGGCCGCCATTGCGATTGTCAATGCCAAGCGCTACGCCGATGTACAGTCTGAAAACAAGCGCCTACAACAGGAATTGGATGCCATCAACATGGCCCAAAAATCCCTCGAAGAGCGGCACCAGCAATTGCTCAAAAAGACCGGGGCCTTTGAAGCCAGCCCGCTGATGGGCAAAATTGACAAAGCGCCCCCTTCCCCGACGCCGATCAGCCACACCTATTCCTCCGGGGGTGTGGTGCTCAATGCCCAAACCGAAGTGCTGGTGGTCAGCCAACAGGGCACGTCCTGGTCGCTGCCCAAAGGCCGGATTGAAGTGGGTGAAGAGCCTGCTGTGACTGCCCAGCGCGAAATTTTTGAAGAGTCGGGCATTGCCTATTTGCGCCTGATTCGCCCGCTCAGCTCGTATCAGCGCACGGCCCTCGATGACAAAGGTGAAGAAGACCTGCACGAAGTCAAAACCATTTACATGTACCTCTACAGCACCGACCAGGCCGAACTCAAACCCCAAGACCCTGACAACCCCGAAGCCCGCTGGGTGCCCCTCGAAGAAGTCGAAAACCTGCTGACCCACCCCAAAGACGTCAAATACTTTCAGAGCATTTTGCCCGAACTCCAGAAGCTGCGCGAAAAAAGCCAAGCTCAAACATGAGCAAACGGATCTACATCGCGTATAACGGCGGGACGATTGGTATGAAACAATCGCCCCAGGGCTATACCCCCGAACCGGGTTATCTGCAGAGTTTAATGCAAGCCATGCCGATGTTTTACCAGCCCGGCATGCCCCAATTTGAGGTGCATGCCTTTCCTGAATTGCTCGATTCGGCCAATATGCACCCCGATGATTGGCTCAAAATTGCCGAAGACATTGCCGACCATTACAACGATTATGATGGCTTTATTGTCTTACATGGCACAGATACCATGGCGTACACGGCCTCGGCCCTGCCCTTTATGTTGCAGGGGCTGCGCAAGCCCGTGATCATCACCGGTTCACAGATTCCACTCTGTGAAATTCGCAACGATGCCCGCGACAATTTGATCACCTCGCTCTTGATTGCCTCCCAATACGCCATTCCCGAAGTGTGCCTCTTCTTTGGCGGCCGCCTGATGCGGGGCTGCCGGGCCGTGAAAGTCGATGCCAAAGGCTTTCAGGCCTTTGCCTCTCCCAATTACCCCCTGCTCGGCCAAGCAGGCATCGATATCGACATCCACTGGTCGGCTGTGCGCCCTGTGCCCGTCACGCCACCCAATTTACACGTGCAGGCGATTAACCAGGCAGTGGTGGGTGCCCTGCGCCTCTTTCCGGGCATCTCCGCACAGGTCTTGGCAAATATCTTGCAGCCCCCTTTGCAGGGCCTGGTGCTCGAAGCCTACGGCCTGGGCAACGGCCCGGCCAAAGACCCCGACTTTCTCAAGGTGCTGGCCGAGGCCACAGGGCGCGGGGTGGTGATTGTCGACGTGACCCAATGCCTCAAAGGCGGTGTCGAAATCGCCAGCTATGCCACGGGCCGGGCCCTGGCTGAAACAGGTGTGATCAGCGGCGGAGATATGACCGCTGAAGCGGCCCTGGCCAAACTCTATTACCTGCTGACCGTGGGCTACTCACCAGAACAGACCCGTGAGCTGATGGGGGTCAATTTGTGTGGGGAGTTGAGTGAGAGCTGACTATTTCTTGACAAAGCCTTCATTGATCGCACATAAAAAGCCCACCTCACCCACCACAGCGGGTTTGTTGATCTTTTTCTTGCGCATGCCCTCGGCAATATAGTCGATGCAGGCGCTGATCTTTTTGGCCGCTTTGAGCCGGCCCTGGTGGCCCTTGGGGCCTTTGTAGGCCTGCTTTTGCTCCAGGGCCACGACAATGCTCATGCCGACCAGTTCTTTGTCTTTGCTGGGGGCCTTGAGCCAGGCTGATGTGGTTTTTTTGATCAATTGGGTATCCACTTTAGACAGGGCCAAGCTGGGAGCGGTTTGCATCGCAGAAAAGAGCAGCAAGAGCAATCCCGAGCGAACAAAATATTTGCTCACATATACCCCTTTTTCTTTTCAAGTTGCAGAATCACGTTGGCATTGTATTTTTCCAGAGCCGTGAGCAGGCCGTCGTGGTACTTGGGATTGGGTTTGTACCAGGGGAAACTTGCAAAATAGTCCTGCAGGGGCTTGTGCTGGAAGATCCGGCCATGGCGGGCATAGATCGCATTGCGGGCCACCATCAAATCCCATTCGGATAAATAGTCAATGTCTTCGGGATTCAATTTATCACTTGACTGGCCGATCTCCATCCCCAACGAAGGCACCAGCATCTCGGCTTGGGCTTGGCTCAGGCCGACCTGCATGGCATTTTCGGCGTTCATGGCCCCGCCCCCGCCGGTGATATGTTTCCAGCTTTTGCCCGTTAATTTGAGCAGGCTATTGCCCCCGGCTTCGCCGCCGCTCCAACTGACCCAGGCCCAGACCCCGATGATTCGCACACGGTCCAAATCACAGTCTTTGCCAATGCCGCCAAAATGCTGGGGGCTGCAGACAATTTTTTTGAGGGCGGGATAATGCATTTGGGCCAATTTGCCTTGGCCACTGAATTCGATGGCCCAGGCGGGCAAAGTGAGCAGGCTCAGACAGAGTGTGGAAAACAGAATTTTTTTCATAATTTACCTCAGTTCAATGGTAATCTGTCACGTGACAGCTGTCAAAAAGAGAAAAGAGAGGTTGCTTTGTGACCAAAACCAAACGGCCTTTGCCTCCAGGGCTGACTTGGCCCGGCGCGCTCTATTGCCTCTGGGCCACAGTTGCAATTGGACTGAGCCTGATGGTGGGCGGCTTCAAGCCTGAAAATAACACGCGCCTGATGGTACTGCTCTTTTTGGCCCTGAGTTTGCTGGCCCGTGGCCCCCTGCTCAAAGCCATTTCGCGCTTTCAGCCTCGCACCCGCTTTGTGGGTTTGGGCTGCGCCCTGGCCTCGGTGGTGGAGGGCTTTCACATGATTTCAGAGCCGGTGTTTAAGTCCCTGCGCGTGACAGCGGAAACCCCTTGGAGCCAAGCTCTGCTCAATTTTGGCCTGGATTTGCTCTTTACCTTGCCCGCTTATGCGCTGATCTTTTCGCTGATCTGGTTCTTGATCAACCGTTATGCCTATTCGTTTTGGGGCTATGTGGTGATCATGGGCCTGGCCCAAGCACTGGGGGATGGCGGTCTGTACTTCTTTTGGGCTGCACCAGGCATGTTGGCCTTTTTGCCCTACCCGATGACCAATTACCACACAATCAATCTCTTGCCCTTTCTGTCGGTGCAGGATCAACTGCAACCCACACGTACAAAAGGGGGCTGGGTAGCCATTCCGGCAATTATAGCAACGTATTTTGCCTGTGGGGCGCTGATTCAAATCCTGGGAAAATTTTTCGGGCTATGAGAATAGTTCAGCACAATGTATAGTGAGACAAAACAAGACAGGAAAATAAAAATGGATCTCAACATGTCAAAGAATGCCCCCCTCCCGCTTTCCTGTTTGCTTTTGGTCATGGGTCTGCTCAATGGCTGCGAACCCAGCGCTGCTCCCTTGCCCTCAATTCAAGTCTCCGCTGAGCCAGAAGCCCGACTCCGGCCAGATCAGATCGACAAATTGCGCCCCGATGGGGTAAAAATTGGGGTCCCCAGCCCGATCCCCTTGGCCACCCGCTTGCGGCCCATTATGGCCAGCAGTTCTCCAATAACACAGGATCCCGGATTAACCTTTATCCCTGGTCTAAACGTGCAAACGGTTTTTCAGAGTGAAAATCTGGATCTGTCAGGGGCGGGAGCAGCTACGCTCAAACGCCGTTATACCCTGTATTTGGGCCATGGCGTTCAAGACGCCCAATTGGATTTTAGCTCAACAGTGCCTGTCAGCGAGGGCAGCGGCATCCAGGTTTTTTCTGCCAGTGGCACCCTCTTGGGTGAAGTCAAATCTGGGCCAGCCGCCATTTATATTCCCGGCAATATTGCTATTCTCGAAGCCTCATGGGATGGCAATGGAACGGCCCCGGTTCAGCAATTGAATAAAATCACAATGAATACCCAGCCAGGCATGTTGCCAGAGCCGGTCACAGAGAACCCTCCCACAGCCAATCGGCTTAAGAGCCTGCCCGTCAGTTTAAACAGCCCCATTCTCTTACATGGGCGCTCAAGCGAGCCCAAAACATTTTTTATGACCGTCAAAGGCCTGAATGACAAAACCGTGGACATTGTACTCGATGGAGCAGGAGAAGTTATTGCCAGCCGTCTGAGTGATGGTTTTCTCCTCTCTGGCAGTAGTTTGGGTATCAAGCGCTTTGAAACACAAAAAGGCGGCCTGATGACCTTTTCTCCAGGAGAGGCGCCAGATGACACCCTTTTATTAACCGTCACGATCAAACCAGTGGATGGGCAATCCACCAAAGCCCGTTTCAGCGTCAATCAGGTCAGCGATCAGATTCCATTGACCGTGCGCTTTGCAGGCAATCCGGGTCAATTTGGTGCCGCCAACAATCAGGCCCTGACAGACAGGTTTAAAGAGGTGATTGATCACGCTTCCCGGCGAATTTACCAAAGTACAGAGGGGCGGGCCCGTATCAGCAAACTCAAGCTGATTCTCGGCAATACCCTCAATCTCACAGATATTATCCAAGCGCGGGTAGACCCATTTCCCTACCCCCACCCTTTTTGGCGGGAGCACGTCACGGCAGCAGGCACACCACTGGCCCTGATTGAAGTAGACAAGAGTTGGTGGGACAGAGAAACCAAAGACGCTGGACGGGTGCTGGCTCATGAGATTTTCCATCAGCGTTATGGCTTGCCCGATGAATATACAGATGCCACTGCCACCACGACCAATCCCTTTGCGCCAGTGACCACCCAAAGCCGCTATCTTTGCCCCCATTCAATCATGGGCAATAGCAGTGAAAATGCCGAATTGTGTTGGTCGGGCAATCACAATCCCAGCAGAGAAACCCAAACCTTTCCATTTTTGAATCCGAGCAATTTATCCATGTGGGAGTTGATCGCTCCACGCTTGGGTACCACTGCGCCGAATCGCTCCCCTGCTTTGCCCCTGCGCCCAGAGGCCTTTACCCTGCCCCGCGATGCGGTCACCCTGCCGCTGGCGCTGGAGGTGATCTCCATTCCAGATCTGGCCCCCCTGCCCCTGCCCACCTTGCCACCGTTTAATTTTCCCTAGGATATTCTAGGAATTTTCCTCAGGGCAACATGTGGTAAACGTCTTTGAGGGCATAGACCTGTTTTTTCCAGACCCGCTCAAAGCGGGCATGGTCGACCACCGGTTTGGCAATCATGCGCAGGCTCAAAAGTTGCTGCATTTTTGTGCTGCTGGTTTTGCTGTAGAGCTGCAAGGCAAATTTGGAAAAATCCCGAATCATAAAGTCAAAGATCTGGTCGATTAAATCGTCGTCAAGGCCATTGTTAACCACTTGGCTGTATTCGAGGATCAGTTGGCCATAAGCCACCAGGGTAAACAATTCACCGACTATCAAAAGGAAGTCAATATCTTTGATTTGCTCAGTATTGGGAGGACAGAGCATTAACCACTGTTTAAAATTACCAATTTGCTTGTTAAAGATCTTTAAATTTGGCAGATCTTTGCTTTTGTACGCAATTTTGTAATCATGAAAGCGAATTTTGCTCAGGCCTTTGGTGCTGCCCTGCTAGAAGTGAAAATCGTCGTTTTTGTTGCCATGAATCGGCTTGAGTTCGGGATAGGCCTGGGGATGAAAAAAGTAGTTTTTCATGAACTTGATGATCAAGGCCATGTTCACATGCACGGTGCCTTCGAGTTTGGGCAGGCCGCGAATATCCCGCACCGCCATTTCAAAGAAGGTAGATTTTTCAAAGCCTTTGGCGGCAATCACGTCCCAGAGCAGGTTCATGACTTCTTCCCCCTGGGTGGTGACCTTCATTTTAACCATGGGGTTAAACAGCAGATAGCGCCGATCGTCGGGACTGGCCTGGCGAAAATAGTCAATGCTGCGATTGGAAAAGGCCTTCATGGCCACCAGGCGGCAATAGGCGTCCATGAAGAGTTGGCGGATATGCACAAAGTCAGTTACGTAATGATCAAACAGGCGGCGGTTAGAGGCATGGTTGATCGCCTCATAAAAGGCGTGGGTACACATGCCAACCGCCGCAAAACCCAAATTAAACTTGCCAATATTGATGCTGTTGAGCACCATGTCCCAAGCCTCTTGGCCCGAAGCCAAAATTTCATCTTCGCTGACGGGGTAGTCTTTGAGTTCAAATTCGGCAATGTAGTTTTGCGAGTTGATCAGGTTTTGGTGGCAGATGTATTCGGGTTTGGCGGTTTGTGAAACAAAGAAGACAAACTCGCTCTCACCAGAGCCCTCTTTTGCGTCTTTTTTGGGCCGTTTGCCAAAGGTGGAGACATACGCGGCCTCATTCCCGTTGCCAATATAATATTTTCTGCCATTGGCCCGATAGCCGCCCTGGCCATCGGGGGTCAGGGACATATCGCTGGCGTAAAGATCGGCCCCATGTTCTTTTTCGGAAACCCCAAAGGCAAAAATGCCCCCCTCTTGCAGGAATGCGGCGGTCTGGTTTTTGACCTTTTCGTTGTGGCTGATCCAGATTGGGCCCAGCCCCAAAATACTGACCTGCCAGGTATACCAATACGAGGTGCTGTAAAAGCCCAGAATTTCGTTAAAGGCACAGATCCGGGTGGTGT
>JBFWRL010000025.1:0-45317 GCA_050248915.1 Candidatus Sericytochromatia bacterium | reverse complement strand
CAAGAGGTCGTCGCGTTGGTTTTCGAGCTCTTGGATGCGCTTGACCAGTTCTTCGGCCTGATTGCGCAGGCCCTGGAGGTTTTGGCTGCCACTTTCGAGCAGCAATTGCTGCTGAACAAGTTTTTCTTGCTCGCGCTGCAAGGCCTGCCAGTGAATCAACTCAAAATCAATATATTGCTCAAATTTGGCCAAGTTACGCAAGAGCCAATCGTAACGCTCCTGCTCCTGTTTGAGTTTTTCTAAGCTGCGCTGCTGGGCCGAGATCATGTCTTGCAGCGCATCGAGCTGGTCTTTGTAAAAATCGACTTTGCCCTGGCTCGACCACCCGAGCACGTATTGGCTGCGGTTAAAATTCTGCTCACGATCGTCTTTTTCATGGCGGGCACCCGATTTGGTCAGGCCCTGACGGGTGATGGCTTTTTTGTAGGTTTCGAATTCACCCAAATTATCCGCACAGAGGTAATCGTATTGGCTTGAGATCTGGTGTTTGACCCAATTGGTATAAGGCGAATCAGGGTGAAACTCCAATTTATTGACCAGGGCCTTGGGGGGGGCAAAAAACTTTTGGGCGGGTTCAAAGGCTTCTGGCACTTTAAAATAGACCAAACGCCCACCAATATTGATGCGGTTGAGATAGGCATTTACGCGCGAATAGAGGTACTCAGGCACAATCAAACTGGTGGCAAAGCCGCGCAGCAGCTTCTCAATCGCCCCTTCCCACTCGTGTTCGCGGCGCAGGACCTGGGCCAATTCACCGACATAAGGCAAAGCAGCAGCTGAGACTTCGAGGTAATCGGCCAACTCCTGGCGAATCTGACTGAGACGACCGGGAATATTGTTGCGCTGGCCGAGCATGGAGCGGATTTCCAACTCTTTTTCGCGCAATTGGCGCAGGGTCGCCTCTTGTTCTTTTTCGATGCTAAAAATCCGGTGTTCTTGTTCGCGGCGCTCCTGCTGGAATTTTTTCTCGAGTTCTTGAGAGGATTTGAGTGAGCGTTTAAAACAGGCCTGATCGGGATTTTCGGGAAAATCGAGGGTCTTGGCCAGCAGATTATAACGCACGAGTTCTTCTTGGCGTTTGCGTTTTTCTTGCTCGTGGCGGCGACCGGCCTGCTCCAATTGCAATAATTGTTGGCCGGTGGCGTCGGTTTGAATCGCGTGGCGCAGGGTCTCTTTGAGTTCGCGCTGTTCGTCGAGGGTTTCACGCAGATGGGCGGCCTGCTGCGTGAGTTCGCGTTCGCGCTCGTCGAGGGTCAAAATTTCGCCCAGCAAAAAACCTTTTTTGCGCTCGGCAAAATACAAATTGACCACCTCGTGGGGGTCGGTGCCCAGGGTGTTGATCTGTTTGAGCTGTTTGAGGGCTTCCGCATGCAGGCGAATCGGGCGCAGCAATTCGAGCTGGCGCTCGGCCTTTTCAATCGCATTTTGGGCCGTCAGCAGGAGTTTGTAGGTGTCTTTGAGTTTGCTGAACTCCTCGTCGATGCTGCCCGCTTCGAGCATATTCTGGCGAATGAAGTCGGTCAGGTTGCCCAAGACTTTGATGCCCACAGTCTGGTTAAACAGGGTCAAGGCTTTGGGCGAGCGCATGCCAAAGACCCGCAACATGCGCCGGGCGTATTTGCTGGCACTGTCGAAGAACATCAGAGGATCGCCCTCAACCGTGGCAGGGTATTTTTCGCGCAGGCGCTTGCGCCAATTGCCTTTGGGGTCAAAGGGAATAAAGTCTTCGCTGATGCTCAGGGGCACTTCGGCGATCAAGTAGACACGCCGCAGTTCCTGATTGACAAACCAACGGCACTGCACGAGGGTCAAGAATTGACCGGCTTGGTTGGCAAAATGGGCCAAGAGAATCGAAAAGGTACTCTGTTTGTCGGCCCGCAATTGCATGGCGGTGGAATGGCTGCGCCCCTCTTCCTGAATGCTGCCATATTGGCCGAGCACGTACGATTCTTCGGTGCGCTCGGTCTTTTTTTCGCTGCCTGAGGATTGGTTGTAAAAGCGGTATTTGCGCTCGGGCACCAAAAGGGTGAGCAGCGAGTCGATCAGGGTGGTCTTACCTGAACCGTTGGCCCCGGTCAGCAAAGAGGAATGTCCCTGGGGGTTGATCGTATAAATACGGTTGTCAAACGTGCCCCAATTATACAGTTCCATGGTTTGAAGGCGGTAACCGGTTCCCACCGGCTCAGCCTCAGACAATGGAAGCATCTTGTTCCATGGCGTAGCGGATGTCTTCGAGTACATCATTGGTTATTTTTGCCTTAATGATTCTTCGGATTTCATAAATGCGCTCTTCCAGCAGCTCACCTTCTTGGATCACCCGCAGGAAACCCAGTTCAACAATCTGCTTAATATAGCGGTCAAGCTGGCGCAAAAGTTTGACCTGATTGGATTTTTCTTTAAAAAAGAGTTCAATTTGTTCGCGAATTTGCTTGTGGGTGACATGGCAATAAGGGGAAGTGGCGGGACTCATGTCAAAATCTTCAAGCATTTCGCGCAAGACCACACAGATCAGTGTGACCTCGTAAGAGAGGGGATTGCGTTTGATCAGGCCAATCGTGCGGCCGTCTTCGTCGAGTTCTACCTGACGCAAAAAGGCAAAGCCCTCTTTTTGGTCGATCACAACCTCTATACCAATCCGGGCCAGGTACTCGCCCACCGGCACGCGATAGTGCAATAGCTCATTCCAGAGGCGGTCATCTTCGGTGATCTCGCCGCCGAGCAATTTGACAATGATGGGGGCGTAGGGCTCAACTTTTTCGGGAGTACTCATCGGGTGTGTCTCTATCCTCTCAGCGGTTGAATCGGACTTCGGGCATGACCAGAGCCCGCTGCTGATCGTGATCAAAGGTGATCAAATCGCGTTTGTCTTCATCAATTTCGTGTTTTTCAACCTGGCTGGCCAGGGTGAGATAAGCAAAAACCTCGGGCAGGCCTTTTTCAATCGGGTGGCTGCGCAAAACGTCTTGCAGGCTCAAGCTGCGGTTCTCTTGCAGAAGGCGTGTGAGTTGTTTGCGCAGGGCCTTTTTATCGACAAAGAAGGTCTGAAAGAGGCGATCCATGACCTCGGGCTCTTCTTGCCAACCCATTTCACCATCGGGCTCTTCGGGCTGTTGATCAAAAACCGGCTCCACACTCGGGCGGCCGAGTTTGCGCTCCAAAGGCATGGCAATATCTGGCTGGCCATCCACCCAGAGAAAGCCCTCGCCGGTATAGTCTTTTTCGGCCAATTTGAGGGCCAATTCTTTGATTGAGCCAATCGTTTCTTTGAGACGGCGGGTCTCCTGCGGGTCGCGCTCGATAATGATGCGGCTGAGTTTTTCGGCCATGCGGTCATTGGATTCAAGTACTTTTTGGGCTGCCTGGTGCAAATAGGTTTTGATCGAGCGCAGCAGGGAGTCTTGGGTGGCCAGATTGCGCCGATCGAGAATCTGGTAAAGTTCATCGGCCAGCTTTTGCAATTCTTGGGGCCCCGAGGTACGCAGGAGCGAGTCCCAGAAAGCGTAAAAACTCTTGCCTTGATCGCTCTGGCGCAATTCCTCGATCGCATCAAAGGCATAACGCAGAATCTGGCCTTTACGGCTCTGCTGCTCAGCATGTTTTTGGTAAATGGTGCGGGTGATCTGGCGAAAATTGTCTTCGACTTCTTTAAAGTCGGCCAGCAGATCGCGGGCCAAACGGCTCAGCTCTTGAAAGCGCGATTTGACCTGATAATCATCAAATGAGCTGACTTCATTGTGTTCGCGGATGCGCAGAATCTCGGCATCGATTTCGGCTTTTTTGCGCTCGAGTTCAGCCACCCGCCGCTCAGGATCTTCGACTGTATACTCCAGCAATTCGCGCAGCTTGCTGACAATATCGCGAAAACGCGACTCGGTGCCCACAAATTCTTGTTTTTCGAGCGATTCCACCCAGCGCAGGGCCTTTTCGCTGTCGGCAGTGAGTTCGTAACAGACGGTGCTCTCTTCGGTTAAAAAATTGCGCAAAAAACCCTGATCGGTCCAACGGGCGAGCAAATGCCGGGCCTGGGCTTCGTAGCCGCGCTCATGTCCTTCGCTGGCACGAAAGCGAATGTCTTCGAGTAATTCAGCCAAGAGTTCATGCAGGCTCTCTTCTTGCAAAACCAAGCGATTGCGGTCTTTGAAAAGGCATTGAAAGGTGGTCAAAATGACGGGGGCATAGTCGGATTTAAGCAGGCGCAAAGGCAGAGCATCTTCAAGCAGAAGGCTGAAGCGATGGTACTCCTGGCGATTGCGATTGTCCATTGGCAGATGACGGGCCCACAAATTATATTGATACGTTAGTTATGTATTTATGTGTAAAACCGATCAAAAAACATACAAAGTTGATCAGATACTATACATAAGAATACAGCACCCAGATCCAAAGAAAAAGTACTTGTGACACAGATCGCAATAAAAATGCTGAATTATTTTGCTGAGCGGGGTTTGCCCCACTTCAAGAGCTAAAGTATCCTGAGTTTGAGAGCAAAAACAAGGGGGCGTGAGGCGTGAAATTTTACCTGGCAGGTATGCTCAGTATCGGACTGGGATGGGGAGCCATTTTGTCTATTGAGACGGCCTTGGCAGATGTTCAAGGCCCCCTCCCGGCTCAAGCCCATTGGCTCAATCGCACAACCCTGGCCTGGAAAGCCCCTGTGGCAGAGCATTACCAACTCTGCCACCAGCCCCAAGCCCAGATGTATCTTGTCCAGGGTCAATTGCGCGGAGGAGCGCAGTGTATCCCACTTCAAGCGCGGGGAAGTGCACAAACAGAAGCCCGTGCTTTGAAGCATTTTTCCCACTTGGCCGCTCTGCCTCAATTTGAATTGCCTTCCTTGTCAGAGGCAGAACTGAAAAACCTGATTCAGCAACAGCTCTGGCTGGTGGCCCGCAACACACAAAACCACGTGATTGCCCATACGGCTTTACAGTTGGCTCCCTTGCTTGATGCCGAGTTCAGCGATCCGAACGTAGAATTGGGCCTGAGTTTTGGCACAGGCCAGCCCCTCATGCGCCTCTGGGCCCCCACCGCCCAAAACGTGGAATTAGAACTTTTTCAAACGGAAAACCTGCAGACCCCCAGCAAAATCCTGCCGCTGCAAAGAACTGGGCGAGGCAGTTGGCAAATTCAAACAAGCGCAGACTGGAAAAACAGCTATTACCGTTACAGAGTAACAGCCTTTCGCCCCGACACAGGCAAACTGGAGAGCCACAGTGTGACGGATCCCTATTCCGTCTCTTTGGCTGCTGACAGCACACACAGCCAAATCATCGACCTGGCTGATTCAGCCCTCCAACCCGAAGGTTGGGCTCAGCTGCAATTGCCCCCCTTGGCAGCCCCGGAAGACAGTGTGATTTATGAATTACATCTGCGCGATTTCAGCATTTCCGACCCCAGTGTGCCCGAAGCACTGCGCGGCAAATATACCGCCTTTTCGCTCCCGACCAGCACGGGTATGCGCCATTTAAGCCAATTGGCCCAATCGGGATTGAGTCATATTCACCTTTTGCCGGTCTTTGACATCGCCACCATTCCCGAGCGCTTTGTGCACACAGCCAAAATCCCGTCAGCCCCGCCCGACTCCCCCCGCCAACAAGAGGCCCTGGCCTTGGTGCGCGACAAAGACGCCTTTAACTGGGGTTACGATCCCCTCCACTATGGTGCGCCCGAAGGCAGTTATGCCAGCGATCCTCAGGGCCCGACCCGAATCAAAGAATTCAGGCAGATGGTGCAAAGCTTGGCCCAACATAAATTACGCACGGTCATGGACGTGGTCTATAACCACACCCACACCGCAGGCAACGGCCCCAAATCTGTGCTCGACAAAATTGTACCAGGCTATTATTACCGCCTTGATACCGAGGGCAGGATCCAGCAGAGTACCTGCTGCCCAGATACCGCCACAGAACATCGGATGATGGAAAAGCTGATGCGAGACACAATTTTGCGCTGGGCCAAGGCCTATAAAGTGGCGGGCTTCCGCTTTGATTTAATGGGCCACCACACCCGCGAGAACCTGAAACAGATCCGGGCCGATCTCGACGCACTGACCCTTGAAAAAGACGGCATAGAGGGCAAAAGCATCTTGCTCTACGGCGAGGGCTGGAAATTTGGTTCGCTTGACGCCATCCAACCCCAAAATGCCATGAACCAGGTCTTTGGCAGTGGGCTCGGCATAGGGATGTTCAATGACCGCCTGCGCGACTCAGCCCGAGGCGGGAATTATGACCACAGCACCCGCTCAGATCAAGGCTTTGCCACAGGGCTCTACACCGATCCCAATCTGAGCCCGTTTAACCGCGATACCCCGACCACTCCAGAGGCCCAAATTGCCCTGCTGCGCAATTATATGGACAATCTACAAGTCGGCCTGGCGGGTGGGCTGGCAGATTTTCCGATCCAAAACGCGCTGGGGCAGGTTCAAAAAGGCCAAGCGGTGCTCTACCGAGGCAACCCCGGAGCGGGTTTCGCCCACGACCCCCAAGAGACCATCAATTATGTTGAGGCCCACGACAATTACAGTCTCTGGGATCAAATTGCCGCCAAAGCGCCGTTTGAAGTGGCAACCCGCACACCGGTCACAGCCACGGCCGAAGAGCGCATGCAGATGCAAGCCCTAGCGCTGAGTTTGCCCTTGCTTGGGCAGGGCATTCCCTTTTTGCACGCAGGCAGTGAATTGCTGCGCTCCAAATCCGGCGATGGTGACAGCTACGACTCGGGCGATTGGTTTAATTTGATCGACTGGACGGGGGCAGAACACGGCTGGGGCCGAGGCCTGCCCCCGGCTTGGCGCAATGCCCAAGAATGGGACTTTTGGAAACCCCGCCTGCCCCGACCAGAATTGAAGCCAGATCAAACATTGGCCCTAACCCATTTGGCCCAGATTCACCGCTATTTGCGCATTCGCAGCAGTTCACCTCTATTTCGGCTGCGCACAGCCCCCGAAATTATTCAGCGTCTGCGCTTTCACAATACCGGCCCCAAGGCCATTCCCGGCCTATTGGCCATGGAAGTTCGCGATGATTTGCCCGCCCTGGCCAATCTCGATCAGGAGCGCAAAGGCGTTTTGGTGATCTGGAATGCCACCCAGGCCAGTCAACAAGTCTGCAGCCCCGATTGGGCCAAGCGCCAATGGGAAACTTACAGTTTAAACAAACAGAGCCCACTTCTGGACAGCCCTGTCTCCTTGATGGTGGGGGAAAGTGAATGGCTTTTATCTCCACTGGCGTTGAGACAAACCCACAAAGGCCCATGGGGCCAAGGCCCGGATCCGGCCTGCCTGACCGTTCCCTCTCGGTCGGCCTTGGTGTATCATGAACGGGAAGACCAAGCTAAAAACATGCGTTCACCATGATCAAGGAGATTTGATATGCATTTTGCATCCACCCACAAAATTCTGGCAGGCCTCTTAAGCGCCAGTTTGATTGCCTTTCACACCCCTGCCTGGGCAGCAAATACAGCCATGTCTGAAGAAATTGGGCAGATTGGGCAGATCAACTCCGTTGAACAGATCAATTACACCCAAATTGTGCAGCAGGCACTCTTGCAAGTGGGGGGAGACCCCAATTCGGGCGGCATGAATCAGCCTGTGGTCTCCAAAACCGTGGCAGTGGTGGACTTTGCCAATGACACAGGAGAGGCCCGCTTTGACAATCTCAAACGCGGCATTTCTGAATCACTGGTCACCAAATTGGCCAAACGGCCCGAATTGCACTTGGTCGAACGCAGCCAAATCGACAAAGCCATCAAAGAAATTGGCTTTGGCCAGACCGCTTTTGCCGACAGCTCCAAAACAGCCCAATTGGGTAAAATGGCGGGCGCAGGTGTGATAGTGACCGGCAGCATCGTCAAAGGTGGCAGCCGCTTTGAGATCAATGTGCGCATGCTCGATGTCGAAACCGGCAAAGTCCTGGTCAGCGAAAGTTATGGCTTTCAATCGGAAGATGAAATTCTGCCCGTGACCAATTACCTCTCTCTGCTGATTCCGCAAAAACTCGGTCTCTATGTCAGTGACGCCGAGCTGGAAATGGCCCGCACTCAGATCAAAGGCGGGGTGACCGCCGCTGACAATAGCTGGATTTATTGGACCATTGGTGCCGGGGTCTTGGTGATTGGCGCGATTGTAACGGGTGTGGTACTGGTGGCCCGCGCCAATGCCAAAGCCAGTGAAGGGCCCGATATCGTCATTACCAATCCCCGCGATGGCTCCAAACTTTCATTAAAAGCCCAAGAACAGCCCCTGTTTTTCAATTTGCCGCTGGTCAAGTTTTAAACCTTTAAAACCATGTTGATCTGCCACTTGCCATGATTGTTACGCCTTTACCGCGCCAATATTATAGCAAGTGGACCGAGATCAGCCCGGCCGCGCTTGAACACAACCTCAAGCGACTCAAAGAAGCCTGCCAATTTCCACAGACCCAGATCATGGGAGTGGTCAAAGCCAATGCTTATGGCCACAATGTTTCCCAGGTCGCGCCTGTGCTCTGGCGGGCCGGTGTGACGCATTTTGGCGTGGCCACTTTGGGAGAGGCCCTGTATTTGCGTCAAATCCTACCCCAGGCTGAACATATCCTGATTCTGGGAGCCCTGACCACAGACCAATACCACCTGGCCCTGGAAGAGGGCTTTGCCTTTATGTTACACACCCTCAGCCATTTGCCCATTTTAGAAGGTCTGGCAAGCAGCACAGGCAAAACCGCAGAGGTTCATCTCAAGGTCGATACCGGCATGGGCCGGGTGGGGATCCGCCCCGAAGAAATGGGCCAAGCCTTGGATCAGTTGGCCGCCACAGAGCGCATCAACCTGAGCGGTATTTGCTCCCATTTGGCGACATCCGACCGACCCAATTGCCCCCATATCGCCAGACAATTGAAGATCTTTGCCGAGGTCGTGGCCTATGCCCAGGGGCATTTGCGTGAACCCGCAGCACTGATGTACCATATTGCCAATAGCGACGCGGTCTTTCAGTATCCTGAAGCGCATTATAATCTGGTGCGCCCGGGCATTTCACTCTACGGCTATGGCGGCATTCCGGGGCTGGATTTAAAACCGGCTCTGGCACTCAAAGCCCAGATCACCCAGCTCAAAGCCGTGCCCTCGGGCACGGCCCTGGGCTATGGACGCACCTTTGTCACTGAGCGCCCGAGTCGAATTGGGGTGATCGCCATCGGTTATGCCGACGGCCTCAACCGGCTGCTCTCCAATCGCCAAGAGGTCTTGCTGCGGGGGATGCGTTTGCCCTTGGTTGGCCGAATCTCCATGGATCAGGCCGCCATCGATTTGACGGATTTAAGCCCAGCCGTCAGCGAGGGCGAGATTGTAACGCTGATCGGCACTGAAGGCCAAGAGAGCATCACAGCCCAAGACTGGGCAGACAAATTACAAACCATTCCCTATGAAGTCTTGACCAGCTTGGGCACCCGACTGCCCCGTTGGAGCACAAAGCCGCCCCAAAATCCCGATCAAATTTGACAAAGTCTTAAAAATCAGGTATTTTCCTTGATTATGCAAGTCAAAGAAATTATGGATCAAAAAGTGGCCCGAATTGGGGTATCCACCTCGATGCAGGTAGCTGCTGAACTGCTCGTATTAACCCAGGCCAGCGACCTGATTGTGGTCAATCAAGCCGGTGATTTTGTGGGTGTTGTCTCCGAAGGCGATTTGCTGCGCCTGCTCATGCCCGATTATGATGAGGTCGTCAGAGCCGGGGGCTCACTTCAAGACGCCTTTCGCTTTTTTCTTGAAAATGGCCGAGACTTAGCCCAACAGCCGATCACCCGTTTGATTATCACCCATCCGATCACCGTTTCTCCCGACGATGAATTGCTCAAAGTGGCCACCATCATGATCGAAAAAATGATTCGCCGTTTGCCCGTGGTGGCTGAGGGCAAATTTTTGGGTACCGTCTCACGGGCGGATATCGCCTGGGCGATTTTGTCTAAAAACAGCGGCAAATCATGAATCTGGCTGAAAGCATCACCCAAGGCGACTTGGCTCAAAGCCACCCCGGCCACGCCCAAGAGGGTTTTCTCTCATTGCAAGCGGGATTTTTGCCCCTGCAGCCCCCGCTGGCGCAATTGCCCAAAAGCCACTTGGCTTGGGATCAACTGGCAAGTGTGTTGCCCAGTGTGGTCGAACAGGGAGCCGTTACAGCCAGCTTGCAGGACTTACCCCCCTTTGGTAGCAGCGAAGCGGAATTACCGCCCGAATACCTCTGCCGGGCCGCCTCTTTGTTGGGTATTTTGGCCCATACCTGTATACGCGAACAAGAGACCCGCTTGCGCCTCAAAGCCACAACAGGCAGCCACTTGCCTGAACATCTCAACAAGGCCTGGGAAACCGTTTGCCAACGACTCGGCCGCCCAAGCGCAGGCATGACCTACAGCGATTTAATTCTCTATAATTGGCGCTTAAAAGATCCCGACCAGCCGCGCAAAGTCGAAAACCTCCAACTCATGATTCCGGTCTATGGCAGTCCCGAAGAGCGGATCTTTTATATGACCATGGCTGAAATGCATGACGTCGCCAGCCGCAGCCTGCCCGCACTGATGGCCCTGGAATCCTGCCGCAAAGAAAAAAATGCCTCAGGTCTGGATAACGCTCTGTATGAATTGCAGGCCTGCTTGCAAACCATGACCTATGAATCGCTGCTCAAAATCGATCCCAACCCCTATAGCCCCCTCCATGTCGATCAGTTGGTCTGGGCCAAAACCGTTGCCCCTTTTGCCTTTCCGATACGGCCAGGGGAGCTGGGGCTGAGTGGAGGCGGCTCGCCGGTCTTTCACTGCTTGGATTTGCTCTTTCAGCGCAAAGACTACCAGAGCCAAATCGGGCAGGAACTCTTGCACCTGCGCAACTGGATGCCACCCGATCTTTTGGCATTTTTGCAGGCCGTGGAAGCCCTGCAATTGCCGCAATTTGTGAAAGAATACGGCAGTTTGAGCCAGCAAAACCTCTACCGCCAAACTTTTGAGGCCTACGCGGGCGAACGGGGCTGGCTGGGATTACACCGCCTAAAAGTCTATGGATTTATGGAAGTGGGCTTTAAAGCTGGGCGCACACAAACCAATGGGGGCTTTGCGGGCGAAGTTGAAACGCGCTCCTGGGAGGCCCTAGATCAGTCGATCAATGCCTCCCGTCTTGAGCGCAAGAGTGCCCCCCCCGTGGGGCGTTGCCCCTTTGCCCATCACAAGGCAACAGCTGCCACGCCCCAGCCCGAAAGCCCTGTGAAACATGTGCAATTGGATCTGAAAGACCAAGGCCTGAGTTACCAAACCGGCGACCGTCTGGGGGTGTTTCCCCTCAACAGTGAGGCCTTGGTAGCAAAGACCCTGCAAGCGCTCAATGCAAGCGGTCAAGAAATGATTGAACTCAATGGGGTCTGGCGCATGGCCTGGAGCGAAATCCAGCCTGAGGTGACAAGCCCAGAAACGGTCCCACTGAAAACATTTTTAGCCAGAGCCAAATTGCGGCCGTTGTTGCGCCCTGTGGGCAAAGCCCTTTACCAGCTCAGCCACTCGCCACAATTGCTCCAGATCTTGGAAAGCCGCAGCGAAGACCAATATGAACTCTGGCAAATCTTTGAATTGCTCAAGGGCGAAAACTTTGATCTGCGCCGCCTCTGCAAAGCCAAGGCCTGGCAACCCGAAAGTCTGGCCAAGCTGATTCCGCCTGAACGCTTTCGGGTCTATTCGATCTCGTCATCAGGGGACTTACAAACCCCCGCCGAGGAGATTCATCTGACAATTGGCCAATTAAATTACCAAAGCCAAACCCCTGAGCCCGTGAAGCAATACGGCACCGCCTCTCAGTTTTTAAGCTGCACGCCGACAGAGCCTTTTCCAGTTCAAATTGTGCGACCCTCACGCTTTCGGCTGCCCACAGATCCTCAGCGGCCGCTGGTGATGTTTGCGGGTGGCACAGGCATTTCTCCCTTTCGGGGCTTTTGGCAAAGCCGCCAAACCACCCTTTTAAACCAGCCCGACTGGCTGTTTTTAGGGGTTCAGAGCCCTGAGCACCTCTATTACCAAAACGAGCTGGAAGGTGCAGTCAGCCAGGGAAAATTGCAAGTGCGGGCAGCTTTTTCGCGCAGCGAGCTGTGTTTGGCCTGGAACCCAACCACCCACCAATTTGCCTTCGAAGCGGGCGAAAAAATGCGCATTCAAGCCTTGATGCAAACCCCAGAAAACGCGGCTGCGCTCTGGCTATTGCTGCGCCCTGAATCAGAGGGGGGCCAAGGCGGCTATTTTTATATCTGTGGGCAAACCCATTTCGCCCATTCGGTGATCGCAAGTATCAAAGCCATTCTTGCCACATATTTGCCAGGCAATCCCACCCCCGAGAGTCAAGCCGTGCTTGACTATTTTCGCAAATGGGTGGCCGAAGGGCGGCTGATGATGGATATTTTTACGACCTTTGCCCCCGCCAACAGCCCTGGAGTCAAAGATTATCAGGTCTATGACAATTCAGAAGTGCTCTTACACAATTCCCCCCAAAACGGCTATTGGATGGTGATTCAGGGCCAGGTCTACGATCTCTCCGAATTTATGTATTTGCATCCCGGTGGAGAGCGCTTGATTCGCACCAATGCAGGTTTGGATGCCACAGCCAGCTATGAACAAGTCGAACACCACCTCAACTCCGAGGTTCATGCCATGTTGGATCTCTACAAAATTGGCAAGATTCGTCGCTTGAACTTTGGCGATAAATGGGGCGTCGCGGTGGTCCCACATAGCCACCCGCGCTTAGAAACCGCAGCAGTCACAGCCACAGGCATGGTCTATCTCAGCCTGCACGACGCCTACCGCCATTGGATGCGCTATATTTACACTATTGTCGAGAGTGAAAATGCCCTTCGCAATAATCTCAGTCTCAAACAAGCAGCTCTGACAGCCCACGATGGCAGCCAATACCTGAACTTTGTTAAAGCCAGTTTGCTCTTAGAGGTACAACAGCTCTTTCTCGACAATTATTTGCCCCAATTGACCGGAGCGAAACTGCATTTTCTCTGGTGTATCACCATTGGTCTCTGCGATGCTCAAGCCCAGGTGGGCCATTTGCAGGCAGAATTACAGCATGTCGAAGATCATCATCAGGCACACAGGGCCCGCCAAAAAATCGCCCAGCTCAGCGTTTATCTCGACTCCGCTGAAAATCTGTCTGAATCCCAATTGCAACTCTCCCAGGAATTGGCCCATTTACAACGGGCCAGCCTGCGCTTTATTCAAAGCCTCAAGCTCAAACTCAGCGGGGGACTCAAGGCCTTTGAAAAATACGAACAGGCCGTGATGGAAAAAGGACGCCAAGCACTGATGGAAGCCCTGCTCTCTGTGCCTGTGCTTTTAGAGCGCTATTACGAAGATCTCAGCCAGGAATGGGAAGATCTCTAAGCAAGTCATTCAATCTCAATAGAGCAAATCAAGCCGGCTCAGGCAAGCCCGAACCCTCAAGGCTTTCTAACGAGCCATTTAGCTTGTGCAATTCCAGACAGAGGATCTTGGGTCCCATGACCTGGGTAACTTCAATTTCGATTTCTTGAAATTTAACCGAAGCCCCCTGATCGGGAATATGGCCCAACTGGGCCAACACAAAACCCGCAATCGTCTGATACTGACCTTCGGGCAAATCCAAATCAAGGGTTTCATTCACCTCAGACAAAGGGGTCGCTCCTTGAATTTGAAAACGGTGATTACCCAGGGGCTGAATGAAGTCTTCGACAGGCACCTGATCGTCATCAAACTCACCCACAATCTCGGTCACCAGGTCATCCAAGGTGACCAAACCTTCGGTACCACCAAATTCATCGGCCACAATAATCGCGCGGGTGCGGTTTTTTTGCATCATTTCGAGCAATTGCACCACATTTTTGGTTTCGGGCACAAAGACCGTGGGGCGCATGTATTTTTCCAGGGTATCCCCTTCGCGGTACTGGCCATTGACCTGGGCCCGAAAGAGGTCTTTGAGGTAGATCATGCCGCGGATATCGTCAATGGAATCACCGTAGACGGGGTATTGGGAATAGCCCTCTTCAATCATTTTGGGCAGGGCATCCCAGACTTTGGACTCCCCTTCAAAGGCCACAATTCGGGTGCGGTTGGTCATGACCTCAGAGGCAACCGTATCGCCAAATTCAAACACATTGTGGATCAAATCGCGCTCCTCGCTGTCGAGCACCCCCTCTTGGCTGGAGCGATCGATGATCATGCGCAATTCTTCTTCGGTAATGGAGGGTGAATGCTCTTTGCTGCCAAAGATTCGGTCCAAACCGCGAATCAAGAGCCGAGAGGGAATCACAAAGGTGTATTTGATAATCGGATAGAGCAAATTGACGATTAAATTGAGGGGCCGAGAAACCAGAAGTGCCATGCGGGTGGCGTGGCGAGCCGCATAGGTCTTGGGCGTGATCTCACCAAAGAGCACAATCACAAACTCCAATAAAAAGGGCACCAGAGCCAGCGCCCCGATGGTGGCCACCCCGAGAGGAATAACCGCATTGGGACCCAGGATATTTTCAGCAGAAGAGACCCCAAACGAAGAGCCAAAGATGATAAACATGTTTTCCACAGCCAAAATAGTGGCAAACATTTTGTCTTCGTTTTCACGCAATTCACAGAAGGCCTTGGCGCGTTTATCGCCTTTTTCAGCCAATTGCTGAATGCGGATCCGATTGGCCGCCAAAATAGAGGCCTCGGAACTGGCAAAAGCCGCGACCATTACGACACAAAAGCTGACTGCACCAATGGCCAAAGGCAGCGAATCGGTACCTAAACCATGACCGCCTGACATAGGGGTTAAGTGGCCTGCCTTGAAAGAGATAAGGTCGGCCCGAGGGAGTGTCGAACCATAAGTTAAGCCAAATTCGCCCAACTGGCAGTCTTGGTACCCAAGGTTTTAACGGCGTTGACGGTATCTTGAAAAGGCGTGGGATCGTGAATGCCCTGCCGCCGATAACTCTTGATCTGGTCAATCATGGAGATTGCATGGTCAATATCCGCGTTGGAACCGCGCACATAAGCCCCGATATTGATCAGGTCAACCGCGCTCTCGTAGGTCGAGAGAATATTGCGAATTTCGGAGGCCGCCGCCCGGTGTTCAGGGGTGGTTAAGACGTTAAACAGACGGCTCACACTGGGCAGCACGTCGATTGCGGGGAAAATATTGTCGGAGGCAATTTTACGGCTCATGACAATGTGGCCATCCAAAATACCACGGACCGCGTCAGCCACGGGCTCGTCCATATCACCGCCCTCTACCAAGACGGTATAAATGGCGGTAATCGAGCCGGTTTCGCCCATGCCTGTGCGTTCCAGCAATTCAGGCAACAAGGCAAAGACCGAAGGGGTATAACCTTTGGTAGCAGGGGGCTCACCAACCGCCAGACCGATTTCGCGCTGGGCCATGGCAAAACGGGTGACCGAGTCCATCATGAGAAAGACGTTTTTGCCCTGATCGCGGAAGTACTCACAAATAGCGGTGGCGGTATAAGCACATTTCACACGTTCCAGCGAAGAGGTATCAGAGGTGGCTGAAACAACCACTGAACGGGCCAAACCCTCTTCCCCCAAGCTATCTTCGATAAATTCCAAAACTTCGCGACCGCGCTCCCCGACGTTGCAGACCACGGCGATATCGCACTTCGCATTTCGGGCAATCATACCCAAGAGGGTCGATTTACCAACCCCGGAACCGGCAAAAAGCCCGACGCGCTGGCCTGTGCCAAAGGTCAACATGCCGTCGATCACGCGCACACCCGTTGGCAGTACGGTGTCGATACGTTTGCGCTTCATCGGATTGGGCGCGCCCGCCCGCAGGGGATAGTATTTTTCGGCAACCACAGGGCCTTTCCCATCAATCGGATTGCCAAGGCCATCAACGACACGGCCCAACAGACCGGGGCCACATTTGACAGAAACCTGTTTGCCTGTAGCAATGACTTCCGCACCGGCACCGATCCCTTCGAGGTTGACCAGGGGCATCAGCAATACGCGGCGAGAGCGAAAGCCAACCACTTCGCAAGGGTAGACCCGCTTGCGGTCCGCCGAGCGGATATAACAGAGTTCACCGATTTCCACCCCTTGCAAAAGGGCTTCGAGCACCAGACCCACAACCTGAACCACAGAACCGCGGGCCCGGATCAGATTGGTATTGGAAAGTGCCACAGCATAGTTTTGATAGTCAAAATAATGTTCATAAGAAGAATCAAGACCTGTATCCAGAGCTAAACTGCTCATATTTAGATTTCATCCTCCTCCATTTCACCATCGTCGTCAAAGTCGTATTCACTGCGAATCTGCTGGAAGACTTCTTCCACAACTGCCAATTGGGTATTGACCTGGGCATCAATGGTGCCGGAATTGGTTTCAATGTGACAGCCACCGCGCTCAATCGAGTAGTGACCCGTGATGATAAAGTCCTGAACGTCTGGCAACAGTTTGCGGAAGAACTCCTGTTTTGGCAAAACCAAATCGAGGTCGAGGGGGTTGACCTTGATAATCACTTTTTCGAGGTCGCTGACCTTGCCGATGGCACGCTCGACGCTCTTAAGCACAATTTCGGGTTTCATGGCCAATTCGTCTTGGATGACCTCGCGGGAAATTTCGAGGGCCAGCTTGATCAACTTGTCTTCGTTCTGTTTGACAGCCACAGGGAAGGCTGCGTGCAGCTTGTTGAGGGCATTGGTGGTTTCCATCAGCAATTGGGCATTTTCTTTGATCGCCTCTTCGCGGCCTTCTTGATAACCCACGTTGAAACCATCTTGGGTGGCTGCTTCGACGATTTCTTGGTGAGACTGCTCTGCCGCCTCGATGATGCGCGCCGACTCCATATTGGCTTCGGAAATAATCCGCTCGGCTTCGGCTTGGGCCTCCTGGGCCATGAGTTCGACCTGGGCTTCGGCCTCTTGCAACATCTGCTGGCCCTGTTCCTGCTGACCATAGGCATCTTGAACAATACGCGCATGTTCGGCTTCGGCTTCCTGAATCATCATCAGGGATTTGTCGTAGGCCTCGTTCAGAATCGATTCGCGTTGGGCAATGATCTGATTGGCCGCTTTGATAAATTCATTGTCTTCGTTCAGGGATTTTTTGTACTCTTGAACGGTCGAAGAAATATACTCTTCGGCTTCGAGCATCATGCTTTCGCGCTGCTCATGGATTGAATTTTCGACGTACTCTTCGACATTGGCCAACATCTGGGCCCGCTCGTCTTCGAGATCCTGTTGCAGCTTTTCGGTGTGGTGCCAGGCCAGATTTTCGATATAGTCGGCAATATCTTGAAAAATTTTCTCAAAATCGAGTTCTGCCGCTTGGGGGGCATTGCGCAAGCTGTCGAGGGCTTCGCTGACCAAACGCTGTTTTTCTTCGGCAGAGACAAAGGCGAGCTGCTCTTTAGATTGCTCTCTAAAAGCTGATTTTTGCTCATCCATCATCAGTTTGACTTTGTCGTCCAAACGGGTCAACATGGTGTTGCGTTTTTGAGAAGCCCAGGCAGAGGCCGCTTCTTGCCCCGATTCATCATCGGGAGTGGACATGGCAGCAAAATCTTTTAAATAAGCAGGCTCTTCTTCTGAACCTTCTTCCTGATGCATATCATCGAAGAAACCTTCTTCAAGGGGGGTTTCTTCATAGGTTTCTTCGTAGAGGTCTTCTTGGTAACCCGTGTCGTAGCTGGTTTCGTCCAAGTGGGTTAAAGAGGCAGTGCCACCGACGGTGATCGGCTCACCAAATGTAACGTCGGTATCTGCATTGGTAAAGAAAACCACACCGGCCATATTATCGGCCAAGAGGTCCAGCGAATCAAAATCAAAGTCGATGCCTTCGCCACCAATAATAACGGGAGCGGCAAAGTCTACCTGGCGACCTGCACGGTAATAGGACTCACTTTCGTTATAAACGCCCTCTTCTCCCTCTTCGAGAAGATACTCCTCGTCCTCTTCGAGGGTAAGATATTCAACATCTGCTGCTTTGAGGAGACCCATTCATCCAACCACCTTTTTTGTTAAATTCAAGCATATAATTGGCCCAAAAGATGTGAAGCTATCTACAGATGCCCCCAACCGCAAATGGGTTTGAACGGGATGTTCTGATGAGTTGCCTGACTGAAAATATGCCTGAGTTTAAATCTTCAGAGGTTCATTATATCACAAAGATTTTTAAGGCTTAAGCGGGAGTTTGAGAGAAAAACAGCCAAACTTTTGACACAGCTCAGCGGGATCTATTCCTGGTATTTATCAACCTGAAAGCGAAAGAGTGAAATAGGCTCTCCGGGCCGAATACCGGCTTTGTACATGGCATGACTTACCTGTTCTTGAACAGTGCGAATACTTTCTATACCAGGCAAAAGCAAGCCCCTACGACCCGCATGGGTCACAATCACGCCATAGAGATCAACATTGAGTTGGTCCAAGCCCGCGATCGCCTCTGGCTCATGTAAGACACTGACCTCATAAATCAATCCTGACAGTTCAGACGCCACCACGGGCCGAAAGCGGGGATCACGCACAGCAGCGGAGACGGCATTTTGTCTGGTTTCATCAAAGATACTGGGCTGGGTAGGAGCAATAGTCCCAATACAACCACGCAATTCACGCTGCTGACCGGGACGGTGGTACAAAGTGACAAAAACCCCCGCCTGTTGGCTGCGAAAAGCGGGCAAGAGATCCGGTGGTAAATCAGGCAAAACACCTGAGGCAACATACTCTTCAACTGTCACACGGGCCAATTGAGGCAAAGAATCTGGCAGATTAGTCATGCAATTTTAAACAAAGGCCTCAAACGGCTTTTTTGCTGCGCCGCCGCCGCTGTTTGAGTTCACAATCAGCGATTTGAGCCAACTCTTGAAGATGACGCAGGCGATCCTCCTTGATCTGATCGGCGTAAATTTCTTTTTCAATGCGCCGTTGATGAAATTCACGAATCACCTGTTCAAACGTAGTCATGGCTATGCATCCTCTACTGTCGGTATAAAACCATTGTACCCAGCCACCGCGGATTCGGTGTGAGCTGGCTCACACCGGGATTTAAATCTGTTTTGAGGGATTTTATCCACGACCTCCAAAAAAGACCAAAACCCCCTGATAGTCCTCACTTGTAAGACCAACAGGCGGTTTTATCAAAACAAAAATTAATTTACTAAAATAATCAGCGTTGATTTGGATAAAGTCTTGCTGATCTTCGGGCACATCTTCTTCAGGGAAAATGGCTTCTACTGGGCAGACGGGGCCACAAGCACCACAGTCAATGCACTCATCGGGATTGATGTAGTATTGGTTGGCATTGTCATCCGAGTGAATACAATCCACCGGACAGACTTCCACACAAGCGGCGTCCTTGGTATCTACACAGGGGGACGTAATAATGTATGCCATTCAGTTATCTCCTCGTTTTTCTATGACGGTATGCATTTTTTATTAATCGCGATTATTGACTTCAAGCGATGTTTATTTTTAGAGCGGCCCTTTTGAATGAGAACCGATTAAACGCTGCATTCAAAACACTGTTTATAAACACAGCACCAAACACAACTCTATCATCAGACAGTTGTATCAGGCACCGTCAGTAAGACGGTAACATGAGGGCGGTACAAGACAGCCAAGCTTACGGATGACATATTACTACACAACGGCCGGTCTGTACACCAGCTTAATCGGATAAAATAGAGCCAAAGTCAAGTCGCTTCATTTCAAGGCGAAAGAAGCCAGGGTTCAAAAAGCTATAATACAGCCATGAGCAATCAACGTTTTTATCTGCTTTTCCGCCAGGTCTTCTTAGAGGTAGAACTGGTCCTGCGCCAATGGCAGGCTGATGTCTCTCAGAGTCGCCAATTAAATGCCGCCTTGGATAAATTGCGGCGGGATTTTTTCTCCGACAAGGTCTTTCCTGCGCTCATCGGTCCCTGGTTGGCTTGGCAAGCCTTACACCCGGAAAGTCAGTCCCCGGCCTTGGCCAGTCTGGGTGCAGCACATACCCTTTTTTACGCCTTTCTCGATCTGACAGACGATGTCGAAGATGATGAGTTGTCGGAAACGGATTGGCCCCCCGGTTCGGAACCTGTGGCCATCAATACAGGCACAGGCCTGCTATTCTTGTCTTTGCTCACCTTGGAGCGTTTAAATGAACATGGCATCCCCCCAGAAGTGATTTCACACCTGCGCTTGATGTTCTGCCAAGCAGGTTGGCTACTTACAGCCGGTCAACACCGCGATTTGATTTCCCCGCAAGGGGTTTTTAAGCGCCCTGATGAGGCGATTTTGACCATGAAGCTGAAAACCGGCACCTCAGTCAAACTCTATTTTCAAACCGCCGCCCATCTGGCGGGGGCCTCGGCTGAAATTGAAAAAATCTTTGCTCAATTGGGCGAAGAAATTGGAATTATGTCGCAAATGCGAGGGGATTTTCTGAATATTTGGGAATATCTTCCCAGCAGCGATCTTAGCAATCGCTGCCAAACCCTGCCCATCTTAATTGGTCTGGAGCAATTGTCTGAAGCAGATCGCGAAACCTTGCTCACAGCACTCGCCAAAGCCGATCGGGATCAGGCCGCCCACACAGTCATTCGCTATCTTTTGGACAAAGCCAATTGCCGTGCGCACCTCAATCGCCACCTCAAAGAGCGACTGCTTAAAACAGCGGGCTATCTGGAGAGACTCAAACAAGCGGGAGTCCAAACCGAAGAGCTGGAGTTGTTTTTGGCACGGATGAGACCGATCGACTGAGCCCTTTATGTGCCATAAAAAAAAGCCCCTGCATTTGAACGCAGGGGCTTGGGATTTCAACCGATCTAGACCGATTTAGACCTGGGGACCGACCGGTGCCTCAACTTGGACCGCGTCCGCGAGGATTTCAGCAATATCGCGAACTTTCACCGAATCCCCTTTGCTGTGATCATTGACCCCATCTTGAATCATGGTCTTGCAGAAGGGGCAACCCACAGCCACCAACTCGGCGCCGGTATCCAGCGCCTGTTTGGTGCGGGCAATATTGACACGGGTGCCCGTGTTCTCTTCTTTCCACATCTGGCCACCGCCAGCACCGCAGCAGAAGCTGGTCTTGCGATTTTGCTTCATTTCGACCTGGGGCAAACCCACAGCCTTAATCAACTCACGGGGCTGGTCATAGACATCGTTGTGGCGCCCGAGATAACAGGGATCGTGGAAGGTGGTGAGGTGTTGGGCCGTTTCGGTATTGACCCGCAACTTGCCACTGAGGATCAGCTCCTGCAGCAGCTCAGTGTGGTGTTTGACCTCGTAATGGCCGCCAAAATCGGGGAATTCGTTTTTGATCGTGTGGAAACAGTGGGGGCAAGATGTCACCACGTGTTTCACGCCGTATTCATTCATGACTTCGACGTTCTCAGCAGCCATGGACTGGGCCAAGAACTCATTGCCACAGCGGCGGGCGGGATCGCCACAGCATTTTTCCTCTTTGCCCAAAATCGCAAAGCGCATCCCCGCGGCGTGCATCAGTTTGGAGAAAGCCGTGGCAACTTTTTTGGCATTGTCGTCGTAAGAACCGGCACAGCCAACCCAGTAGAGCACATCAATTTCGTTGATGTCTTCAATTTGAGACAGCGTTTTGACTTCCAGGCCTTTGGCCCAGTCAGCACGGGTGGATTGGGCCTGGCCCCAAGGATTGCCCTGGCGCTCCAAATTGTTGAAGAGCGTGGTGAACTCCGCGGGGAATTCTTCGGCTTCCATGAGTTGGTGCTGACGCATACCCACGATGTCGACAATATGTTCAATGCCCATCGGGCACACTTCCATACAGCCCCCACAGGTGGTGCAAGACCAGAGCGCATCTTCTGTCATGACGTGGCCCACCAGTGGGGTCTGCGACTGCTCGCCCTTGAGCAGTTTGTCTTTTTCATCGCTGATCAGGTGCTTCATATTCACAATCATCCACTTGGGCGACAGCTCTTTGCCTGTGGCATTGGCCGGGCAGACATCGTCACAGCGGCCACATTCAATACAGGCAAAGGTATCAAGCACATTTTTCCAAGACAAATCGTGCAGGTATTGAATACCGCCCATGCTCATATCGTCTTCATCGGCGTTATCATCTTCGAGCATGGCCATCAGGTCTTTTTTCTTGTCGACCTTGCCATAAGACTTTTGACGTTTGAAGTAGAGATTGATCGGGCCAGCGACCAAGTGTAAATGTTTGGAGAAAGGGATATAACAGGCAAAGCCCAAAACACACAAGATATGCACCCACCAGGAGAGGTGGTAGAGCACGACCTGGGCCATCTCGGGCAAATGCAACTGAAACAGCACCCAACCGGTGGCTGAGCTAAAGGGCCGAAACAGTTCAAAGTTAAAGCTGGAATTGGCTTTTTGCACCCAGACCATCGCCAAACCTTCGGTGCTCAAATAAGAGAGCATCAACAGGGTAATAAAGCAGATCGTGATCAGGGATTCCAGCCAAGGGTTATCGCGGGATTCTTGATTGACCAGAATATTTTGGTTCTCCGGGGGCGGATAGAGCGCTTTGGGTTTCATGACATAGCGGCGATAGCCCAAAGAGACAATCCCCAACAAGACCAAAATCGCAAAGCCGTCTGCCACAAAGGCATAGCCCTGATCAAGCACAGGGCTGATCAATTTGAGCAGCGAAAACTCCACATCATTGGTATAAAGGCGCAAAACATGGTGGGTGGTCGCCAATAAAAAGGCAAAGAAGCCCACAAAGACAAAGGTATGCATCAGCCCAACAATCGGACGCATACCGCGAAGCGCCCAGTAGAAGACATCGTAAACAGTGCCCCACAGGCGCTGGGGCAAATCATCGGGCTCAGGGTGGCGGTTTTCGGCTTGGCCAATTTGGACCAATTGGTATTTGATCGAAGCACCATAAGCAGAAAGACCGATCAAACCCAGCATGACCACTGTATACAGGGCCATTTCAAGCGGTCCAAAGAAAATACTGTGAGAATGTTCCATTGGTTTATTTCACTCGTTTGTGTGTTTCAGCGCCTGTTTGGGAGCAGGCTTTGTTGAAGATTCAGCATTTTAAAAATGAAGCTAATAATTAAGAAATGAGCAAATGATCATCAAGATCACGTCATTCTAAAAGGTCCTCTAAATTTATACACTGCGTCATGAGTGAATGTCAATTCGCAAAAGGCTTGGACTTGCCCCGCCGCCTTGGCCCGATTAAACTGGAAACAGACCGCATTTTAAATCGTCAGCCAAGGAGATCTCACCATGCCCGGGCCAACTGCTCAGGAATTGTATATTGTCATCTTTCGACTTGGCTCCGAAGAGTATTCGATCCCCGTCAGCCATGTGCAAGAAATTCAGCGCTGTCACCGCCTCAGTCTGCCACGCAAAATGCCAGATATTCCGCCTTTCTTTGAAGGCATTATCGACCTGCGTGGGCAGATTATCCCCATTCTCGATCTGCGCAAGCGCTTTCATTTGCTGCCACTCGAACCCGGCCGTGAAAGCTGTTATATCATTGTCGAAACCCGTGAAGATGTGGTCGGCATTTTGGTGGATGCCGTTTCAGAGGTTTTGCGCGTCCCGGCAGAACTGTTTACCCCGCCACCGGCCCGACTGCGCACGGCCATCAGCGCCCGTTATATGGTCGGCGTGGGCCGCCTCAAAAATAAAGACGAAAACAGCCGCAAAGAGCGCCTGGTCGTTTTGCTGGACATTGAAAAAATCCTCAACGAAGATGAGCAGTCCCAATTAAAGGGAGGAGAGGTGCTGGCCGGGTGAAATTATGGCTCAAGCTCAAGCTGAGAGATATTTTCGCCCGTTTTACAGCCCGCCTGCTGGGCCCCCATGCCCTGGCCATTATTGCCCAAACACCCCAAGGTCTTTTTGCGGTAGATCCCCAAGACTTTGATGTGGGACGACAATTGCGTCATTCAGGTCAATGGGGTCAAAGTGAGCTGGATCTGCTCACCCCCTATCTCTCTCCCGAAGCTGAAATTTTGGTGGTGGGCGCCCATATTGGCTCGCTGGTGGTGCCCTTGGCCCGCCGCTGTCAGAGATTGGTTGCCATTGAAGCCAATCCCCATAGCTTTGAACTTTTAGCCCTCAATCTCAGGCTCAACCAGATTTTGAACTGTGAAACCCACTGTCTGGCTGCCAGCCAGGGCCCAGAAACCCTGCGCTTTTTGGCGAATCCCTCCAGCACAGGCGGTAGCAAACGCATGCCTGTGGTCAAAAACAACCTCTATTTTTACGATCATCCCGCAGAAATTTCAGTTGAAGCGGTCGCGCTTGATGACCTGCTTCACGGGCAGCATTTTGATCTGATTCTGATGGATATTGAAGGCGCAGAATACTTTGCCCGTTTGGGCATGCAATCCCTGCTGGCCAAGGCCCAGGTTTTGCAGATCGAATTTTTGCCCCACCATTTAAAACAGGTCAGCGCCGTGAGTGTCGCGGATTTTTTAAGTCCCTTGGGAAAACATTTTCAGCGGCTCTTTATTCCCTCTCAGCAGCGCTGGGTTGAACAGGCGGCTTTTTTGCAGGTCTTAAGTGAGATGTTTGACCAAAACAGGGGTGATGACGGGCTTATTTTTCTAAAATAGCCCCGGCCCGCAAGGCATCCAAAATTTGATGGCGCAGGGGGCCAAAATCTGCCCATTCGCTGTTGCTCATCAGCACAACACCATTTTTTTCTTGGGGCATCAAGCTCATCAACGTGCGGGTTTGGGTTTGGCTGCCGCTGTGTTCGATCAAGGGCTGGTGATCGCGTTCAGCAATACCAAAACTGAGCCCATAACCGGTTTTTTTTCCGTCTAAGGTCTGTTGTGATTGCCACAGCGATTGGCTGCTGGCAGCCCTGAGCAACTCCTGGTTGATCAGGGCTTGCATAAACCGAGTCAGGTCGTGAATATTGGAGGTAAAGCCGCCCCCAGCCAGTTTCCAAGCCACGTCATCGGGCAAACGCTTTTTAATCACCTGATTGTCGCGGTAATAGCCACTGACCCGGTAGGGAATATGCTGCCCCAGCCGATCGGGTTGGGTGCTGGTCAGCCCAAGCGGTTGGGCAATGCGGGCCTGAAACTGCTCCAGATAAGGCATGCCACCTGCCTGGGTTAAAACAGCTCCAGCCAGCACCGAACCAAAGGTGCTGTAACGGTATTGGGTACCGGGGCGGCTCATTAGCGGGGCTGAAGCAAAAATCTGGCGGGCAGCAGCAACCATGTCTGCCCCGCTATTTTCAGGCCGAGAGTCATTTTTGAGATAGCGTTTGAGTCCCTCGCCCCACTGAGGCACATCGTCATAATTGCCCACGCCGCCCAAATGGGAGAGCAATTGACGCTGGGTGACTTTCCAGCCCTGGGCATTGTTATAACTGCGCCAATAGCTGCGAATATCTTGATCCAGATCGAGTTTGCCCTGTTCAACCAATTGCAGGCTCAGAACCGCAGTCACGGGCTTGGAGATCGAGGCCCAGCGAAAAGAGGTATTTAATGTGACGGCTTCACGGCTTTCTTTGTCGGCCCAGCCATAGCCTTTGAGGTAGGTGAGTTGGCCATTTTCAACCAGACCGAGAGCCAGTCCTACCAAGTCTTGCTGATCCATGGCCCGTTGCACCAAGGTATCGATCTGCAGATAGCGGCTGGGAACCGGGCTGAGTTGTTCGCCCTGCAGACCTGGCTGACGAGACAGTTGAAGAGGCACTTGGGCCAAAACACCTGTGGGCCAAACACTTAAAAGCCCCAAACCCAGTGCGGCCACGAGGAGCGTGAAGCGTTTACGGGCCTGAACAGGCAAAAGAACAAATAAAGAGGCCATGGCATTACTCCTGGAACAATTCAAAGGTGGGCAATTCAAATCCGTCTTAAAAGTATATCCCGGATAGTCAAACTTGGCTAAGCAGCGACTTCGTGATTGGCATTGAGGCGTTTTAAGACTGAGACCACGCGTTTTTGCACCCCCAGCAGGGAATCAGATAAAAAGACAAACTCCGCTGCCTCTCCCCGGATCCAGGCCACAAAGGTTTCCAGATCACGGCTATCGCCCCCCTCTTCGCGCTGCAACCAGGCCAAATCCCAGATCAGGTGCAAGAGATAATTGAGCCACTGGGCCCGTTTGAGCAGTTTTAAGAGCTGGGCGTGGGTTTGCCAGTCTTTGCGAAAGGCCAATTCTTGTAAGGTTTGCCGCATTTGATGTTTGAGTGTGGCCAGCAATTCAAAGACCTGATCGGCTTTTTCTCCCTCGCCCGCCACGACTGCGGGCAAAACTGCATAGACCTCTTTTTCGACCTTGGCCAGCCGCTCGCTGAAAATATCCCGGTAGATCAGCGAAGAGACCAGGGCATTGACCATAAAACTGCTCACTGCCGCAATTGAGAGCGCCAGCAGGCGCACCTGCAAGGTATGCCCTGGCGACTGAAACTGCACCAAGACCACAAACAAGGCACTGAAGGCAGCCGTGGCATAACTGCTCCCCATTTTGAGCCCAAAGGAACTGACAATCGACAGTCCCACCGCCAAAGGCAAGGCCAACTCCATCGGCCAACCGAGCACACTCAGGGCCGTACCCCAACAGGCCCCCAAAAGGCCACTCACAAGTTGATCGCGGGCATGCCACAAGCCCATGCTGACCGTGGGGGTCAGGCAGAGCAAAGCCACAAAGGTCGAAGAGACATGATCAGGATTGCCGAGTAGCTGATCGAGCATCAAAGCCAGTACACAGACCAGCAGCGCTTTGAAGACCAAAAAGAGGGGATTGGTGAGTTGGGAGGTCATGGCAGGTATTTTAACCTGTGCGAAGTGGCCTGTGGTATGATGCAGCGCATACTTTATACTTGTTTAATACCGGGAGCACACATGCCATGAAACTGTCTGAACGCATTTTACAGATCGAAGAATCCAAAACCACAGGCCTGATGGATCTGGTCCAAAAAATGCAAGCCGGTGGCACCGATGTCATTCCCTTTAATGCCGGAGAGCCCGATTTTAATTCTCCCGAGCCCATTTTAAATGCCACGATTGAGGCCCTCAAAGGCGGCAAGACCAAATATTCAGCCGTTCCTGGCCTGCCCAATCTGCGCAAAGCGATTGCTGAAAAGGTCCAAACAGAAAATGGTATCACCGCTGAGGCCGCAAACGTTCTGGTGGCCAATGGTTCCAAACAGATCCTCTACAATATCTTCCAGGCCATTTGCAATCCTGGCGACGAAGTGATTATCCCCTCGCCCTATTGGGTGACCTTTCCCGAGATCGTCAAATTGGCGGGGGGGGTGCCGGTCTTTGTTGATACCCGCGAGCACCAACTCGTGCCAGAATTGATTGAAGCGGCCATTACACCCAAAACCTGCGCAATTTTGATCAACAGCCCCAACAATCCCACCGGCGCGGTGTATAGCGAAGCGGATCTGCGCGCGATGGGAGAATTGGCCCTCAAACACCAGATCTACGTGGTTTCTGATGAGGCCTATGCGGGTCTGACTTACGACGGCGCCAAACACCTGAGTTTGGCCGCATTAGACAGCCGCTTTGCCCCCTGGGTGATCACCTCCCAGTCGTTTTCCAAAGACTATTGTATGACGGGCTTTCGGGTCGGTTTTATGATCGCCGACAAAGCCCTGATCAAAGCGATCAACAATTTGCACAGCCACCTGACCGGCAATGTCTGCACCTTTGCCCAATTTGGCGCTTTGGCCGCCTTGGAAATGGATCCGGCGATCATGGCGCAGATGCAAGACACCTTTCAGAAACGCCTGGATGTGGCCTACCCGCTCTGCCGCGAGATCTTCGACTGTGTCAAACCCGGCGGTGCCTTTTATCTCTTTCCGAACGTGAAAAAACACCTCGGTGAGCGCTTTGCCGATGACGACGCCTTGGCAGAATACCTGCTCAAAGAGGCCCACGTGGCAGTTGTGCCCGGCTCCTCTTTTGGCGCACCGGGCCATTTGCGGATCTCTTTTTCAACCAACGAAGAAAATATTCGTACGGGCTTTGCCCGCATGAAAAAGGCCTTGCTCGGTTAACGATTGCCGTTTCCGCGCCCTTTATTGCCTTTATTGCCTTTATTGCCTTTGCCGGGGTTGTTTTTGTTTTTGTCCTTGTCGTGGCCTTTGTGGTTGCCATTGTCTTTTTTGATCGTGATCTCTTCTTTGACCCGGATTTTAATCCCACTGCACGATGTTAAGACCGGCAAACTCAGCACAAAACTCAGGCATATCAGCAGACTTAATTTTTTCATCTGGCTCTCCTCTTAAAAAAGCATGTTTTAGACACATTGTTTCTCAAACATCGCTGGTAAATCGCAGATGCCGATAAGCTTGATTTTAGCAGGATTACTCCCGCTGGGGGGAAATCAATCAACGTCAAGCGCCCCCCAAGATCCAAGACACAGTTCGGGCAAAAGAGATCTGGTATACTTGCCCCAATACCCGATTTGAAGGAAAAAGCCATGCCCCTCTCAGCAGAAAAACGCGCCAACTTTGCCCAACAAGCAGAAAAACTGCAACAAGAGCTCCAGGCGCTCTTGAAAGAATTCAGAGAAAGCCTGGGTGAAGACGAACCCGATAATCTGGTTTATGCCGAAAGCGATCTCTATGACGCTGTCGACTGTCTCTCGGATTTTATTACCGGCTGTGAAACCCCCGACAAAAAAGCCTGATTCTCACCCGTGGCGATCGCGGGCTTCTGCCCAGCCTGAAAAGGTTTGGGACTTTTTTAAAAAAATTTCACAAACCAAGATTTGATCACTTTGGATCAGTTTAGATCAGAAGAGATCAAATCTTGGCTTTTTTGGGCTTTTTTTGGGTAAATTCGATCAGGCAGATCTTGCCGAGATCCAGATCATGATCAATCTCTATTTTTTGAATATCCGACCATATTGGGTGATTAATAAATTTTTAAGAAAAGATCTGAAAGATATTTGAATTGAGAAAATTATAAGCTAGAATTTTTTAGGACGTTTGTGAGTTTAGTCTCTCACAAATATTTTTATTTTGGTTACCATGATCACCAACCCCGATAAGCACCTTGTACTAGAATAGTTGCATAAACCCCATGATCTATTTTTAATCTTGGGTTCATTGAGCGATAATTTTTCAGGAGAAAACAGAACCGATGGTAATGGATTCACGTAAAAAAACGGATTTAGAAGCGAAGATTCAATTTCTGCGCCGGGTGCCGATTTTCGGCGCACTCAACCAAGACAGTCTGCAGCGCGTTGCTGCCATTATGTCTGAGAAGCTCTATTCGCGCAAAAGCATTGTCTTCCATGAAGGTGATCATGGCGATACGCTGTATATCATCAAAAATGGCCGGATCAAAATTGCCAAAGTGGCGATTGATGGCCGCGAAAAAACCCTGACCATTTTGCAGGGCGGCGATTTCTTTGGCGAAATGGCCATTTTTGACAATCTGCCCCGCTCCGCCACCGCCGAAGCGATCGACAACGATGTACATCTCTTCGCCATCAGCAAAGGCGACTTCGAGCGTCTGATCAACGAAAATCCCTCGATCGCACTGCGGATCATGAAAGATTTGACCCGCCGCATCCGTCAGATCAACCAACAGGTTGAAGATCTGGCTTTCAAAGATGTGCACGGCCGCGTTGCCAGCACCCTCTTCCAATTGCTCGAAATCGAAGAGCAGAATGCAGGTCGCCCATTGACCTCGCTGCGCATGACCCACCAGGATCTGGCCAATATGGTTGGCTCTTCGCGTGAAACCGTCACCCGCGCCCTGAACCGCCTGCAAAATGAAGGCGCCATCGCCATCAGCCATCAGCGGATTGAAGTTCTCGATCGCGAGTTTTTGGCGGACAAAGTTTTCTAAACAGATGCTTGATCTCAAAAATCTGCGGATCAACCCTGAGCCGGTCCGGGATTCGCTGGCGCGTCGCCAAGCGGACCCCACAGTTGTGGACCGGCTCTTAAACCTGGATGAAGAACATCGCAGCTGCCAGACCCGCGTGGATCAGCTGCGCATGGAACGCAATCAAGCCTCTAAAGAGATTGGCAACCTCAAAAAACAGGGCCAAGACGCCTCGGCCCAAATGGAAGCCGTGCGCAAAATCACCGAAGAGACCAAAACCGTTGAAGAGCGGATGATGGCCTGTGAAGATGAGCGCAAAGAGCTGCTCATGACGATTCCCAACACCTTGGACCTGAGCGTGCCCACAGGCAAAAGCGAAGACGAAAACCAAGAAGTGCGCAAATGGGGCTCCCCCACGGAATTTAATTTCGAAGCCAAGGCCCACGACGATCTGGGCACAGCCCTGAATATCATGGACTTTGAGCGCGCCGCCCGACTGACTGGCGCGCGTTTTGTGGTCATGAAAGGCCTCGGTGCCCGTCTGGAGCGCGCTCTGGCCAATTTCATGCTCGATCACAATACGGGCCGGGGGTATACCGAAATTTCACCGCCCGCCATGGTCAACCGCGAAACCATGACCGCCAATGGCAATTTGCCCAAATTTGAAGAAGATCTTTTTGCCCTCAATTTCAAAGATTTTTTCTTGATTCCCACTGCCGAGGTGCCCCTGACCAATTTGCACCGCAGCGAGATTCTCGAAAAAGAAGATCTGCCCAAATATTTTACGGCCCACACCCCCTGTTTCCGCGCGGAAGCGGGCGCAGCAGGCCGCGATACCCGTGGCATTATTCGCCTGCACCAATTTGCCAAGGTAGAATTGGTCAAAATTGTCGAACCAGAATCCTCGTTTGACGAGCTGGAAAAAATGGTGGCTGATTCAGAGAGCCTGTTGCAGGCCCTGGGACTGCCTTACCGTGTCGTCTTGCTCTGCTCAGGTGATACGGGCTTTAACGCCAGCAAGACCTACGATATCGAAGTTTGGTTTCCCAGCCAGGGCAAATACCGGGAAATCTCCTCTTGCAGCAATTGCACCGACTTTCAGGCCCGGCGCGGCATGTTGCGCTACCGGCCCGAAGCCGGGGGTTCAACCGCTTTCCCGCATACCCTCAACGGCTCAGGCCTGCCCATTGGCCGCACCCTGGCCGCCGTGATTGAGAACTTTCAGCAAAGCGATGGTACAATCAAAATACCTGACGTACTTCAACCCTATATGGGAGGAGCCAATCTGATTGTATGAGTACCGATCCCGCTTTCCCTGAATCCATCAACGAATTGATGGAAAAACTCCAGCCCCTCGGCCCGATTGCCACCTTGATCAGCCGCACGCTCAAAACGGCCCTTCAGGCCGATGAACGCATTTTGCTGACCTATCACCACCTCGAAGTGAGTGAAGAAGTGGGCCAACAGCGTGTGGTCATGGGCAGTTGTGAGATTCGCCTGGTCACTTCACTGCGCTTTCTGACCCTGGGATTTTTCCCAACCTATCACCAAGTCATGGCTGAAGACATTCACAAGATGGCTTCATTTACCCTGACCAACCGTTTTGCCACGGGTTATGAAGGAGAGGGAGATGCCACCACCGCTGAAGAGCGGGGCTTTAATCCCCTTGAAATCCGCTTGGAAGCCATCTTCGTTAACGAACACGGTGAAACAGTTAAAGAGTGGAATCAGGATGCCTCTCGCCCTGAAGACATCAAATTTCTCTACAGAATGTTGCCAACCTTGAGTAAAATGATGGGTAAACCCCTGGCCGAGTGCCGGTAAAGGAGCCTTCCCATGAATATCGATGAGTTTCTTCGCGTCGCAGTCAAAAAGCGCGCCTCAGACATTCACATCCGCGTGGGCTGCCCTCCCATGTTGCGGATTGATGGGCGGATTGTGCCCACCGAAATGCGTCCGCTGACCCCCGCGGACACCAAACGCACCCTCTACAGTATGTTGAGTAACAATCAACGAGAGGCGTTTGAGAAGAACTTCGAGATGGACGTTTCGTTCATGATCAGCGGGCTGGCCCGCTTCCGCGTGAATATTTTTATGGAGCAGGGCCACGTCGGCGCTGTCTTGCGGGTAATCCCGATTCACGTGCCCAATCTCGACAATCTCGGACTGCCGGATCAGATCCGCAAATTTACCGATGAGCGCACGGGATTGATTCTGGTGACCGGCCCTACCGGCTCGGGCAAAACCACCACCTTGGCAGGCATGATCGATCTGATCAATGCCAATCATGACGTGCATATCATCACGATTGAAGATCCGATTGAATTTGTCTACCGCAACAAAAAGAGCATCATTACCCAGCGTGAGCTGGTGAATGATACCGCCTCTTTTCCAACAGCGATCAAATACGCCCTGCGTCAGGATCCGGATATCATCCTGGTTGGGGAAATGCGCGACCGGGACACCATCGAATCGGCCCTCAAAGCGGCGGAAACCGGTCACTTGGTCTTAAGCACCTTGCACACCAACGACGCCGTTCAAACCATCAACCGCGTTATCAACGCCTTCCCGCCCCACGAACAGCCCCAGATTCTAAAACAATTAGCGGCTGTTTTGCGCGGCACAATTGCCCAGCGTCTGGCCGTCAAAGCCGATGGTGTGGGCCGCGTCGCGATTGATGAAATTCTGGTGGTCACCTCAACCGTGCGGGACCACCTCTACAAACACGAACTGGATGCCATCTATAACCTGATCCAGAGAGGGGCCATGGACGGTATGCAGACCATGAACCAAGCCCTGTTTAAACATTTTGAAGAGGGTACCATTGACTTTGAAGAGGCCCTGCGTCTGTCCGACAACCAGGGCGAATTACAACAGTGGAAACGCGGCGCCATTCACGGCGCAGGCCCCCGCTAAACGCTCTCTTTCCAGTCTTTTTTCAGGCCCTGGGTTGCTCCAGGGCCTGATTTGTTGAGACACTCAGGCGATCAGCAGCCATGATTCCGGGATAAACGGGCATTGCTGGCGGACTTTCCCAAGTGGGTATCACTTTGCGTTGCCGTCTGCGGGCCAAGAAAAATCCCAGCCCCAGACCGCCACCGATCCCCCCCAAAGCACAGAGTCCATAGAGCCAAAGGGGTGTAGCGTTCTGACGGGCTTTTTCCATCTCAGCTTTGAGCCGCTCAAAAGCGGAGGAGTCCATTTTGACTTGGCTGATATGCAGCTGATCTCCCTGCGAGGCATTGATCCGGGCCGTGGTTCTGACAATGGTTTCCACCAAAGCCGGATCCAAAGGTGGTGCAGGGTTTTCGGGATCTTCGCCTGACGCAGGGGGCTCGTAGATCACAGAGACCGATTTTTGGGTGAGCGTCCCCGAAGCTTCGGCAGCCAAAGACTCGGTGTGATCGTAGGTATAAATGCGCTCGACCTTGCTGCGGGTAACCCCGGCTTGGGTTTCTGTAACAATCCGCTCGTGGGCAATTTGGGGCTTGTGTTGGGTCACCGAGCGACGCTGGCGGCGGGCACTGTCGGAAGAACCTGAAACGGTCACCTTGACTTTACCGGGTCCCAGAACAGCCTCTAATTGACTTTGAATTTTGGTTTCAAGGGCTTTCTCGGCAACGGGATTGGCAAAAGCAGGCAAAAAGCAAGGCAGGCAGAAAAGCCCCAGACCGAATCCCAGACCAAGTCCCAAACGCGCAGGCAAAAACGAATATTTTTTGGACATAAACAAATCATAACACTGTGGGTTTGCACTTTTCCAGCGCTTCGCACTCACTCCAAGGCGGGTAAATCCAGTGTTTCATCCGGCAATTTGGTACCAGGCAGATCCAGCAATTGTTTGAGATTGTTCTGACCCGTCAGACTCTCCAAAAAAGCCAGCAGATCCGCTTTTTGCTCTGCTGTCAAATTGAGCGGAACCTTATTGGCATCAAGATGGGGATTGGCATTCCCCCCCCGAATATAATAGTCCAAAACGTCGCTCAGTGTGGCCAATGAGCCATCGTGCATATAAGGTGCAGAGGCGGAAATATTCCGCAGGGTCGGGGTTTTAAACTTACCTGTGTCTTCAAGAAGTTGGGTCACGGCTTGTCGACCGGGATCGGGCTGGGCTTGGTCCATGCCAATCCCCACATTGCGATAGGCAAAGTCGGAAAAATGGGGCAATTTATGGCAAAGTGTACAATTGGCAGTGCCATTGAAGAGTTGATAGCCCCGCAACATCGCGGGAGAAAAAACCCCACTGACGTAAAAGCGCTTATCATATGCTGAATCATAGAGCACCAAGGCACGCTGAAAACTGGCCAAGGCTTGAGCAATACCTTCGGCTGAAATCCCAGAGCCAAAAACTGCCTGAAATTTGGAGGGGTAATAGGGAATGGCCTGTAAATCAGCCATTGCTTGCGGCAATGTTTCATGCATTTCGATCGGGTTTTGAATGGGTTCTAAGGCCTGCTCTTCCAAAGTGGCCGTACGGCCATCATGAAAAAATGCGGGTTGAGAGGCCAACTCAAACAGAGCCGGAACATTGCGGGTGCCCCGAATGCCGTCAATCCCCACCGCATTGGCCTCGCCATTGGAAAAACCTTTACGGGGATCATGGCAGGTAGCACAAGACATCTGATTATTGCCCGAAAGTGCCTTTTCAAAAAAGAGCCGGGCCCCCAACTCCACTTTGCCTTGATTGATCGGATTGGCAACACTCCCTGCCACCAGCGGCAATTGTAAATAGGCGCTCTGCCCTGCGACCAAAGTCACTTTGGCAGCAGATAAAAAACCAAACACCGAAGTGGGGACTTCCGTCTCCAACTCCCAAGTGCCCGCAGGCAGGTCGATCGGCAAAACCGTGTCATAGGGCAGGGTTTTTTCCCAATTTAAGGCGGGGATTTTCAATTTGGCTGTTTGCCCAGCAGGCAAACCACTGACTCTCAATTTGATACTGCTGGCCTGATAGACACTGGTATCAAGCTGCTCAGGCAATTGCCCTTGGGCCTGAATCTGCGCTGCCAATACATCCGCCCTGATCGCTGTCGGAAACCGCAAAAACTGACGGGTCAGTGGATGAATCACAAATCGATTGATCCGTTCCTGCAAATCCAATTCTTTGATCGAACGGGCCAGCTCGGGATTGAGCAGAAAAAGCGCCTTAAGCGTTTGAACAACAGGTGTGTTCAACCAATGAATTTCGACAGGCAACTTGTGTTTACTGTAAAAAGCAGGCCGAAAATAGCCACTGAGCGGAGTGGCCACAGGCTGTTTTGCAGCATCATAGAAAGTGACCTCAACAAAACTGAGTTCATCGTTGGCGGGCAAAACCAGCGCGTGAGCAACGGTCGGCCCCAAGACCGGGATAAAATCGGTTTCGGGCAAAAGAGAATCGCCGGCCAAATTGCTCACCTTCAAACGCACCCACTGCACAGCGCCCGCTGCAGCCTGCTGAATCTGAAAAGAACGGGAAGAACGAGGTATGGCAATTTGCACCCCCAGACGCACAGGTCTCAGGGTCTGGGTTTGAGCGGCAGGGTGAGACACCGCAGACGGAATCGCGCGACCAGCCACCTGCACAGGCTGTGTTTGGGTCTGACAGCCAAGCAAAAGTGTCAGAGACAATCCCAGAAAAAAAGTGCGAGATGTGACCATGAACCAATACCCCTTTGGGTATATTTAGAACCGATCTTATTCTCGCACACAGAACTGAAAAGGAAGCAAATGAA
Organism: Candidatus Sericytochromatia bacterium; assembly: GCA_050248915.1. Lineage (GTDB taxonomy): Bacteria > Cyanobacteriota > Sericytochromatia > UBA7694 > UBA7694. The sequence continues at coordinate 9,870 of JBFWRL010000025.1, read as the reverse complement.
AGGGGAGCTACTTCATTGATTTGGATCAAACCCAGAGATCTTCAAGCGGGGGCTCTAAGAGGGCCTGGGTTTGATACTGAAAATCCTGATGCGCCTCCCGTTGTTCCTGCTGATGACGAAGATGGGTTTCTTGCAGAGCGATGTGCTGCTGCTTATTTTCATACACCAATTTATTCAGGCTCAAACGGGGTTGATGTTCCAGGCCGATGTGAGGCGCGGATAAGCCACTGCGCAAAGCAACTTTGAGCAAATGACAGGCCGGACAAACGAGAAAACCCTGGCCATTGCGGGATTTATCCTGCAGTTCAGCCGTTTGACAACGTGGACAGTTCATAATCGTCTCTTCTCCTGTGTTTTTTTGCACAGGTACACAGCATATTGGGCAAATTCTCGAGATCACCGGGTGTCTCTCTTATACCTGAAATGCAACTCAAATTGTCTGGTAAAAGAAAATCACAATCAAAAGAGAATCTTTTTTTATTAATCTTCTCGGGATTATTTGAAGAGTGTTAAGATATGTTAATGCTGCGCAAGTTTATATTCATCTCTGCTCTTTTTCTCGGGGCCCAAAGCCTCTCAGGCTGTCAAACGGCGTTGCCAACCTCTGCAACGTTGTCTCCAGTTGAAGGCGCAGCCCAAGCCCGTTTGGTCGGCCCCCTGGCCCAAGCACTCGACCATGCCCTCCTGCGTGCAGAGCAAAGCCGAAGCCCCGCTGAGGCGGAACGCCTGGCCCGGGACAGCTTTCAAACAGAGCTCAGTCGCTTGCTCAAACGCAGTTCAACTCAGATTCAGAGCCAATTGCAGGTTCAAGCTCAGTGGACAGCTCAGGGCAAAATTCAACTCCAATTGCAGGCCCAAATTTCAGACCAGGTCATCACGGCTCAGGCCCAGCGCCAAAGTCACTTTTTTCCAGCTGTTTAAAAAAATTTAAGCCGAATTGACCAGGATCAATTGCTTTTTTTGCCAACTCATGTATTATACCCTATATAGTATATTAAGAGGTTTTGCAAAATGAGCAGTTCCGATTCAGCCTCTGAAGCAATTCTCAGCCGTTTGGACCAAATTATAAGTCGGTTAGACCAGCTAGAAACGCGTTTGGAAAAAAGTGAAAAAGCCCTACAGGAAATGCCTGGTGTGGCAGCCATGGCTGTCAATACCCTGGATGAGTGGACTGCCCCGTTGCGGCAAGAGGGCAGCGAATGGCCAGAACGCCTGCCCGCCCTGCTCAATCTGGCCGAAAGATTGACCCAACCCAACGTATTGGAAGCCCTTGAAAGCGTGGCCAAACATGCCGATCAATTTGTGCCCTGGATCAAAATGCTGGCAGACGTCCCCGGTCTGCTCAGCGCCAGTGTCGATGGTTTCGATGAAAATATGGCCGATTTAAAAAACAACGGGGTGGATTTGCAAGAAAGGGGCCGAGCCTTGTTACAAGTGGCTCTGCAGGCCAGTGATCCGCGCACTTTAGATCTGCTTTCTGAGTTATTACACCAGCGCGACACCCTGCTGATGGGCGTTCATGCCATGCGCGACATTCCCGGTATCGTGAGCATGGCCGTGGATTCGTTGGACGAATTTTACAAACACTACGATCTCGGTGGCCACGATTTTGGTCAATTATTGCACAGCCTGCGCCACGGCATTTTAGATATCCACACCGTCTCGCTGGTGGCTTCCGCAGGAGAAGCCCTGGCCAGCAGCGAGCAAGACTATCAGCCCGCCAGCCTGTTCAGCATGTTCAAGGCTTTGGGCGAACCCGAGTTCCGCAATAGCATGGGCTTTTTGCTCAGTTTTGTCCGTCATTTCAGCCGTTCTTTGCAGGCCGGTCGTGTGCCCCACTCAAAAAATTAAAAGAGGTTGATTATTATGTCGAAAACCCATTACCAAATCCTGATTGTGGGCGGTGGAACCGGCGGTATCGCCGTGGCCGCACGTCTGCGCAATGCCTCCGAAAGCCTGGAGATCGGGCTGATTGAGCCCTCTAACAAACACTATTACCAACCGCTCTGGACCCTGGTCGGCGGTGGGGTCTTTGCCAAAGAGATCTCCGAACGCAATGAAGCGGACTACATCCCTGCAGGGGTGGATTGGCTGCAGGACAAAGTAGCCAGCTTTCAACCCGAAGAAAAGGCCTTAACCCTGGCTTCTGGCCAAAAAATTGGCTATGACTATCTGGTGGTCTCAGCCGGGATGCAACTCAATTGGGAAAAGGTACCCGGCCTGCGCGAGAGCATTGGCAAATACAATGTCTGCAGCAATTATTCGTATGAAACCGTCGACAGCACCTGGGACTTGGTTAAAAACTTCAAAGGGGGCACAGCTGTTTTTACCCAACCAGGTACCCCGATCAAATGTGGCGGTGCCCCGCAAAAAGCGCTGTACATGACTGAAGATTATTTCCGCAGCAAATCACGGGTGCGGGCCAAAACCAAAATGGTCTTCTGCAGTGGTTTGGCCAGTATCTTTGGCGTTCCCAAATACAAAGCTGCGCTCGAAAAAGTGCTCAAACGCAAAGAGATCACCGACACCTTTTTTCGCAATGAGTTGATCGAAGTGCGTGGCCCCGAACAAGAAGCCGTCTTTAAACATCTCGACACAGGTGTCGAACAGGTGATCAAATACGATCTCTTACACGCCACCCCTCCGATGAGTGCCCCTGACTTTATCAAAAGCAGCCCCCTCGTGGACGCAGCCCAATTTGTCGAGGTCAATAAACACACAATGCAACATGTGAAATACCCCGAAATCTTTGCTCTGGGTGATTGCACCAATGTGCCAACCGCCCGAACCGGCGCAGCAATTCGCAAACAAGCTCCCGTGCTGGTTGAAAACCTGCTCGCACTGATGCAAAGCCGCCAATTAAAAGCATCGTATAACGGCTATTCCTCCTGCCCGCTTGTGACAGGTTATGGCAGCTTGATCCTGGCGGAGTTTGACTATGACAGCAAACCTGTCGAGTCGTTCCCCTTTGATCAGTCTCAGGAGCGTTTTAGCATGTATATGCTCAAGGCCTACGGTCTGCCTCAAATGTATTGGAATGGCATGATGCGCGGCCAACTTTAGACAAAAGAAACCCCTGGCAATTCTCTTGCCAGGGGCCATAAGCGAGCTAACAATACGATTGGGAATTCACATCAACTTAAGGTATTTCGAAGGCAATCACCACGGAGGCCTGCTCACGCTGTACCGCCAGGAGCGCCACATCCCCGCTTTTGAGTTTGTTAAACTCAGCATTGAACTGAGCCAATGAGCGCACAGAAACCCGGTTGAGCTCGGTGATCAGGTCGCCTTCGCGCAGACCTTTTTCATAGGCCTGACTTGAAGGAGAGACATCGGTCACAACCACCCCTTGCTGCGAAGCCGGTACCTGCAATTGCTGGCGCAGAGTGGGGTTCAGATCTTGTAATTGGAAACCCCGTTTGTCTTGCAGTGCAGGGGTCTGCATATTTTCGGCCGCTTTGCCGCTGTTTTCCATTTCTCGCAAGAGCGGCTTAAAGGTCATGGTTTTGCCATTGCGCAAAATCTCAATCTCGACACTCGAACCAGAAGGTGTCATGGCCACCTGATTGCGGAATTGATTGCTGTCGTTGATCGATTTGCCATTCAATTTGAGAATCACATCATATTTTTTGATTCCGGCTTTGTCAGCTGGGGAGCCATTGACCACGCCACTGACCAAAATGCCTTCACGGCTGTCTTTGAGCCCAAGGCCTTGGGCCATCGAGTCGTCGAGGGGTTGAATAAAGACACCCAGTTGGGCCCGGCTGACTTTGCCCTTGTTGATCAGGCTCTGCATGACCTGTTTGGCCATATTGCTGGGAATCGCAAAACCAATCCCCATATACCCCTTGGAGCGGGTGGCGATCGCGGTATTGATCCCGATCAGCTCCCCTTTGATATTGACCAAGGCCCCGCCACTGTTGCCGGGGTTGATCGCGGCATCGGTCTGAATAAAGTCTTCAAAATCCGCCACACCGACATTGGCACGGCCCTTGGCACTGATAATCCCAGCGGTTACCGTTGAGCTGAGCCCAAAGGGATTGCCAATCGCCAGCACCCATTCTCCGACTTCGAGTTCTTTGGAATCACCCAAAGAAGCCTGACGCAGGCCTTTGGCACCGCTGACCTGGATCACCGCCAGATCGGTGCGGGGATCGGTGCCAATGATTTTGGCTTTAAACGTACGGCGGTCGCTGAGCGTGACTTTGATTTCGTCGGCATCGGCCACGACATGGTTATTGGTCAAAATATAGCCCTTGGCCGCATCGACAATCACACCGCTGCCGACACCCTGCTGCTTTTGCTCATCACGCGGCGCGGGAAAAGGCATGCCAAAGAATTCTTCAAACTCTTCGGGGACCTGGGCACGGGAGCGGCTGGGGGCCTTGAGGGTCTTGCTCATTGAGATGCTGACCACCGCTGGGGTGACCGTTTCAGAAATTGCAATAAAATCTTCGTTGAGTTTGTTTAAAGTGGGCACACTTTTTTGCGACTGGCTGGTTTGGGCCTCTACGGGCGGGGTGACCAGGGAGGTCAGCTGCGGCGCAGCCAACCCCACCCCCAGCCCCAGGATTCCCGTCAGGGAAAGAGCCAAAAGATAGGGGGTATTTCGTTTCATTGCAGTACTCCTTTAAAGAACATTGCTTGATTATTTGCTTGGCAGTGAAGCAATTATACGCTTTTTTGGCTGCCACAGAAGGGAGACACAGGGCTTTGAAAAAGTGTTCAAAAAATCTGAGAAAATTTTTCAACTTCGAATTGCACCCATCTTCACAAGTCTTTTAAGCCAATCTGTGATAAACATGTAATACGCTTCCACCCCGGAAATCAAAACAGAAAGTAAACCATGCTGAAAACCCTCAAAATCGCAACAGCACTCAGCGCCTTCTTTTGTTTCAATGCCTTGCCCAGTTTGGCCAAAGAGCGGGCCGCGGTTCTCGATCTCAGCCCCAAAGGCAATATTACAGCCAGCGATGCCAGTATTCTCACCGATCGCATTCGCAGTTTGATGGTACAAAGTGGCCCCTATGAAATTATTGAACGTGAAAATATGGATCGCATTTTGCGCGAGCAGGGCTTTCAAGCCACTCAAAACTGCGATACCACCGATTGTTCTGTGGCGATTGGCAAAATTCTCTCGGTCCGCCACATGATCACGGGCAGTGCCAGCCGTCTCGGCAATTTATACTCCCTCAACCTGCGGATTATCGATGTTGAAAAAGGCTCTATCTTAAAAGAAGAGTACGTAGACTGCCTCTGCCCTCTGGAATCGCTGATGACCCAAACGGCCCCTGAACTGGTACGAAAAGTCTTAAACACCGCCAAAGCGGTTGACGCCAAACCAGCAACCAGCGCCGAGGTCGTGTCTGGTTTGCCCGTGCGCGAGGCCAAACCCTGGCTGATTTTTCTCGAAGGCGGCTGGCCCCGTTATGCCAGTGGCGGGGCTATTTATAGTTTTAGCCCTTATTTTGCCCTGGGTGCCAGCGCGGGAGTGACCGCCGGGAATTTTACGATCAGCCCCCACCTGGCCCTTGCTCCGCGGGTTTATTTTAACCCCCATGATTTGGCTGGTTTTCTTGAGTTGGTCACGGTCTTTCCCATGATCAGTCTCAATGGAATTGCCTTCAAGCCAAGACTGGGCTTTGAATACCGCAACCCCTCCAGCGGGTTGAGTTTTGGGATGGCCGTTGGCCCCAATGTAGCGCCATTCGGTTATGATCCCACGATTTTTGATGCCACAGCTTCGCTGGGTTATGCGTTTTAAATCGCTGATCGCTTAAAAAAACTTTACAGCAAAAGCCCCAGTTTGGGTAATTTTGTCCCAGAATGTAAGCCAGACCGCTTTACATTCTTTGTGGCCTTTCTATAATAGAGTCACATTCCCAAGGAGTCATTATCAAACACCATGAAAAAATCACTTCACATTCTGCTCTCTTCCGCCCTTTTACTCAGCGCGGGTAGCTTTGTCTGTTTGCCCCAAGCCACCCAAGCCCAAAATACGGCCGTGATGCAAAATATGGGCAACGGCAGCATTGACTGGACCCACCAAATGCTCAAAGTAACCGGCAGTGGCGCGCCGCCTGCCAACGGCTCTGCCGCCCAAAAACGCCTGATGGCCAAACGGGCCGCTCAGGCTGATGCCTATCGCCAATTGGCTGAGATCGTCAATGGCGTACAGGTCGATTCCGAAACCGTGGTCAAAGACTTTGTCACCGAAAGTGATACAGTGCGTTTGCGCGTCTCTGCCCTGATCAAAGCCACACCCGCCGGCCCTGAGCGTTACCTGAGTGATGGCTCTGTGGAAGTGGATTTGGCCATGTCGATGAATGGCCAGCAGGGCTTGTCTTCAGCGATTGAACTGGAAAAAACCCTCAAAAAACAGCAGGAGCGCTTTAATCAACAGGGATTTTGGCCTGGCGCAGAAACCCCAGCACATCCCGTCTTGATTCCCGGCCAACAATACGCCCTCGCGCCTTGGAATTTGGCGGCCAAACCCAAGGTCAAACCGACCCCCAAACCCGTGGTCAAACCCACACCCAAGCCCGTCAAACCCGCCAGCGGTTATACGGGTCTGATTATCGATGCCAGCGGTCTGGACATTCAGCCCGCGATGTCGCCGATGGTCTTAAGTGAATCTGAACAAGTCTATATTGGCAATTTTGAATTGGATATCGATCGCGTGATTGCCGAAGGCATTATTGTCTATCACCGCAATATGAAAGATATTCGCCGGGCCGGCAGCAACCCACTGGTGGTCAGAGCCACAGGCACCAGCGAAGGCCGTGTCGATCTGATGGTCTCTCCCGAAGACGCCGCCAAAATTCAGGCCGAAGACGCCAAAAATCAGTTTTTGAGTAAATTAAACGTGGCTGTGGTGATGTAAACAGCCACAAAAAAGTCCTCCCCCAAGCCTGGAAGGCTTTGCATCCAAGTGGAGCGAGAGCCTTCCAGGCTTTTTTAAACCCAAAAGATTAACGTTCAATTAACATACGGGAAATTAATAGTTAAGCCAAACATGGCTAGATTAAGAAACGACTATAACTTGTTTATCTAAACAAGTGTTTTGTGCTCTTTGTGAGACACCGTATAAAGAGGAAGTAAAGTATGAACGTTTCTGATCTGGTTCGCCCGATTTATATGCCCACGGTTCGGCTTCAGACTGATGGCAACACCCCCACGGCCCCAACCACTCCCCCCACTGGCAATCCGTATAATAGCCGCGTGGATGGCTTTGTCACCTCCACTATTTTTGGGGGCATTGCCGGTAAAAACATGGGCAAATTGGTGTTTAACAACGGCAATCCCGCCGGCTCAGATCTCAGCGGCATTCTCAAAAACAGCTATGTGCGTCAGACAGGTATCAATGCAGGCATTGGCGCAGGTGTTTATGGCGGTCTTTCTGTGCTCAAACAGGGCTTTGGCCTGATGAGCGGCAAACAAGACGCTGCAGGCGCAGCGGCCAACGTGATTACAGATACCCTGCGCGGCGGGGCAGCCGGACTCGGAGCCACCGCCGGAGGCGGGCTGACAGGTTTGGCCATGCGTGCGATGGGTGCAACCGGGACTTTTGGTACGGTGATTACCTTTATTGGCGGTGCCATTGGCGCCTCCGTCGGCAGTGGCCTGCTCGAATCCACTGGGGTGCGCGATGGTTTGCTCAAAACCTTCGGCTCTCAAAAAATCGCCGCTTAAGATCTTTTTACAGGGAAAAGGCAAGTTTTTTAATGCAGAGCGGGATAACTCCAAGATAAGGTTATGTTTGGGTAAAATTGTGATTATAAAAAAATTAGTCTTGCTGGGTCTTCTGGGTTTATTGGCCGCTTGCGGTCAGTCTCCTATGATGACGTCTCCCTATTATGGGCAGCAGGGCAGCGACCCCTACGGCAACGCCTATGCCACCACGGGTCAACCCAATCAATACAGTCAGCCCGGCGCAGCTTATGGCAGTGATCCCAATGCCGCTTATGGCTTTGCCAATACCGACCCCAATGCCTATGGCAGCAATACAGCTTATCCCAATACCCAATATGACCCCAATTCAGCTCTGCCTCCCGATGTCATTGCGGGCAATACCAGTTATCCTTTGCCAGAAGCCAATAATCAGCCCAAAACACCCGCAGCAATCACCCACCAACCCAATCCCGATCCCACACCTGTGCCCATTCCCGCCCAGCTCAAAGATGCCAGTGCCGAAGTCAAGGTCTTGACCTTGAATGTCTGGGGCCTGCCCAGTTTGCTGGGCAAAGACCGCAAAGCACGCTTTGATCGCTTGGGCCAAACCCTCAATGATTATGACATCGTGACCCTGCAGGAGACGTTCTCTAACGATATCGAAATTTTACGCAAAAGCACCCGTTTTCCCTACCACATGCGCTGGAACAACACCGGCCTGCGCCTGGGCAGTGGCCTCTATGTGCTCTCCAAATACCCGATCATTCGCAACGATTTCCGCCAATTTGGCAATTGCACCGTGGCTGATTGTCTGGCCCGCAAAGGGGTGCTCTTTACCCGGATTGACCACCCTGTATTGGGCGCGGTGGATGTCTATACCACCCATTACCAAGCCGAAGCCAAACCCGTGGCCGAAAAAATCCGCATCGAAGAAGACAATAAAGTGATGCAGGAATTTGTCAGCCAGAACAATTCCCCTTACCCCACCATTATCACTGGTGATTTTAATGGCAAACCCGATTTCCCCGAATACCTCGATCTCAACCGCCGCTTGCCCCTGATCGACACCTGGCGCACAGCCAACCCCAACGAACCCTGTTATACCTCCGACCCCAGCAACCTCTACAAAGCGGGCAAAGAGCAAGGCGCTCGCATTGACTATATCTTTGTGCTCAAACAAAACACCTACAAAACCACAGTCCAAGAAGTGCAAGTGACCCACAACAAACCGGTTGAAGGCTTTTTCCTCTCCGACCATTTTGGCGTCTCAGCCAAACTCAAATTTGAAACCCTCTACAGCACCGAGCTGAAAAACCACAGCAGCAGCAAAGACTGATTTCGACAGGACTTCGGCATGAGCTCAGTCGAACGCTCGATCACCGACGTCGACAGGCTGTCCTAAAATCGCTTTAAGAGATTTTAAGAGAAAATTAACGTATGCTTTTGCCCTTGGAGGCAGATACTTATCTGAGTTAAAGAAATTCAGATAAAGGATGTTTCGCAAATGGCCAATATTGATCGCCGGGTAACAGATCTCAATTCAGATGTATACTATGCGCTCAAAAAAGTTGGTACTTCGCAGCAAACCTTGACCGAAGCAGACACCCTTAAAATTCGCCAGGCCATTCTCAAAGATGGTTTGGTCGATGCCTCTGAAGCCGATCTGATTGAAGAATTACAAAACCAACCCGACGGCAATATCCAGGTCTTTATGGGCAAAGATCTGCAAGAAGAGCACCTGAGTGTTCAATGTGCCCAAGGCAATGCCAAAGCCAATTTGAGCATTAATTCCTGGGGTTGGGACCGCCTCTCCAGCCGGGCCAAATATGTCTTCAACGAAAACGTCAATCAACCCTGGCAAGCCCTGAAAGACTCCTTCACCTTTCAATATCTGCCGATTTTCCCCAAAAGCGAACGCCAAGCCAATTGTGGCCCAGCATCAGCATCGATGGTTCTCAAACAATACGGCATCCAGGCCCCCAATTTGACCAATATGCGCCGTTTGGTGGGCGCACGCACCGGCAATGGCGATGGCCCTTATGCCCTGAGCACCCAACAAGTGGCAGAGTCCGTTCGCAAAGTGGCCGCCCAAAAGGGTGTGAAGGTCAATTACGACATTAAAGACTTGAGCAGCAATGTAGACAGCACTCTGGCAGCCATGCGCAAAGAGTTGCAGGCAGGCAAACAGGTCATTTTGCT
>JBFWRL010000024.1:0-45962 GCA_050248915.1 Candidatus Sericytochromatia bacterium | reverse complement strand
GCTCTTCCGATCTGCGCTACCTGTTGAGCTGGTTGCTTGGGACTTGATTCTGCTAGAACAGGGATAGAAATCAGAAGGGAGGAGCTGAGGGCAACGCTGGTAAAAAGCAGGGAGCGTTTCATAAATGGTTATTTCCTTTGCTTAGCTATGAAATGATAAATTATAGCACTCTATGTGTAGAAACAAAGATGGGTATACTTAGCCTGTATTACGCAGGCCTTCGGATATTCCCATGATGCTCAGATTGAGTGCTTGTTGTAAGGGTATATAGGCGGGATCTGACGGTGAAAGGGTTTTTAAGCGTTTTAAACTTTCTATTTGAATTTGGTTGAGCGGATCTACATAGGGATTGCGCAAGGCAATTGATTTTTTTAGTACGGGGGTGTTTGCCAATAGTTCTGTTTGGCCGGTGATTTGCAAAACTGCCTTACAGGTTTTGAGGAATTCTCCTTCAAGCATAGGCCAAATCTGCTCTCGCCAATCTGCATTTTCAACCATCTGCGTATACCGTTCTGCGATTCCCAAATCTGCTTTGGAAAGCGTCATCTGTAAATTGTCAATAAAGACTTTAAAAAAGGGCCAGCCCTGATACAGTGTCTGAAGTTCAGACAGGCTATCCGGGGTTATTAAATGGGGTTCAAAAGCACTGCCAACACCATACCAGGCAGGCATTACACATCTGGACTGCATCCAGGCAAAGACCCAGGGAATCGCTCGGAGGTCTTCTAATCCTTGGGTTTCTTTGCGCCGAGATGGGCGCGAGCCAATATTTAAGTGACTGATGGCATCAAGGGGCGTGGCCTGTTTAAAAAAATCAATAAAATAGGGATGTTCAACCAATTGGCGATAATGCAGATAACTCGATTGAGCCAGATTCTCAAGCAGAATAGGGTTTTCAACCGAGTGGGCAGTGGGTTGATGATCGACCAATAGGGTTTCCAAGACAGAAGTAATCAGCACAGACAAATTGCGATGTGCCATGTCTGGAAAGAGGTATTTCCAGGACAGAACCTCTCCCTGTTCGGTAATCCGAATATCTCCCAAAAGTGTCTCAGGGGGTTGGGCCAAAATAGCGTGATGAGAAGGCCCTCCTCCTCTGCTAATTGTGCCCCCTCTGCCATGAAAGAAGCGCAAGTGAACCTGATGTGATTGGGCGCTTTTGGCCAATTTTTGTTGGGTTTGGTAGAGTTGCCAGGTTGCAGCTAAAATACCTGCCTCTTTGGCACTGTCTGAATATCCCAACATGATTTCTTGGGTATTGTTTTTGTGTTTGATCACAGAGCGGTAAAGTGTATTTTGATAAAGGGTTTCCATTACTGCTGGTGCCCGTTTTAAATCTTGAACTGTTTCAAATAAAGGCACAATATTTAAATCACAGAGGATTGCCTCGCCCGTTGTTTTCGCCAAGCCAGTTTCTTTTAATAATATGAGCAGACCCCAGACATCAGAAGCCTGTTCACAGGTGCTGATAATGTAATTTTCAATTGCTCTGGGACCCATATTTTGTTGGGTTTCTCGGATGGTCTCCAAGGTATTGATGAACTCTTGGGTCACTTCAGAAAGTGTTTGAAAAGGGGATAAAAGGGGACGAGGATTGCTCAGCTCCTCAAGTAAAATCCTTTGTTTTTCTGTTTCTGGCAAAGCGATATAATCAGCATTGATCTGATTGTTTTTGAAAATTTCAGCCAAGGCCTGATTTTGAATCGTGGCATTTTGACGTATATCGAGGGTGGCCAAACAAAAATCATAGGTATCGATCTGACGAATCAGATTTTTGAGCGGTTGGCAGACAGATTTACCTTGATGGCTTTCCAGACTCTTGAGGATGATTTCGAGATCCTGTTTTAATTCAACCGCTTGGCGGTAGTATTGATGAGGAGAAAGAAGCTTATTTTTTTGTTTGTTTTGTAAACGGGTATTGTTGAGCTTATGTAAGATCATCCCCAGTTTTTGCCTGTAAAGTTCTTGAGGGTAAACCTCACAGAGGTTTTTGTAAACTTCGGGGCTGTGTTGCTGAGAAGCAAGCAAGCTCTCCAATAATTCCGGGCTGATGCTTTGGTAAATGAATGACAGACTTAAATGATCTTGTAAGCTTTTAACCGTTTGTTCGTATTTGCTCAAAACATATTCTTTTTGCTGACACAGGATGGTTTGGGTCACGTCTGAGGTCACAAATGGATGTCCATCACGATCACCGCCGATCCAGGAACCAAAGCGAAGTAAGTTGGGAATGGCAATATTTAATTTGGCCTGAGTCAATAAATAGCTGAGATCGTTGTAGAGTTCTGGAATGATGTTCCAAAGCGCATTATCAAAATAGAGAAACAAATTTTCTGCTTCATCTGCTACTGAGACTTTTTGCACGGGGAAAGGATTGCTTTGCCAAAGCAGGGTGATCTCATGCTCCAATTCAAGCTCCAGTTTTTCTTGTTCGCGTTGCGTGTGGGATAAATCCCGTTGTAACAAAATATCTGTTATGCGCTTGTGTTTATTGATCAGGGTTTGACGCATGATATGGGTTGGGTGAGCGGTCATAACAGGAACAATTTGAACCTGTTTCAATTTTTCATGAAGCGCTTGAGAAGATAAATTGAGGCCTTTAATTTTTTCGTAAATATACTCCAGGGAGTATTTGATTGTTTCTTCTTGGCTTTGATAATCTTGTTTGCGGCGAATGCGGTGTCGCTGCTCAGCTAAATTGACCAATTGAAAATAGATGCCGAAGGCTTTGCTGAGATGAACCAATGTTTCCGGGGATTGGCTACCGATCAATTGTTCAATTTTTGAATAGATATCCACCTCATTTTCAAGGCGGGCCCGTTTACATAAATCTCGAATTTTTTCTTCGAGTTCAAAAAAAGCTTGATTCACCTGGGTATTTAAGACTTTACCCAAAATATCTCCCAATTTGCGAATATCTGACCTTAAAGGTGCATTTGGATCCGTTGTGGGGTGAGGGAGCATCTTTGTTTTCCTGGGGCCATATTTTTAGTTATTATATCAGTTATCATTTTTCAGCCCTGGGCTGGTCTTTAACGTGCCCAAGGAGTGATTATGTTACAATGGCAATGTTTGACCTAGACATGGTATCTGCATTTTTTGGGAAGGATAATACGTTCATCCACTTATGGCACAGCAATCCGGAAACGCCGACACAATCACCGATAATAAACTGGATACGTTTTTTGAAGAATTGCAATTATTGCAATCCAAAGGTTCGAAAAAAATCGCTTTAATTGGCAGCCGCCATATTTCTTTGGCACATCAACAATTGATCGAAACTTTGGCCTATGCTTTGGCTTTAGAGGGCAATGAGGTGATTACGAGTGGTGCGTCAGGTACCAATTTTGCGGTGATCAAAGGTGTACAACGTGCCAATCCAGATAATCTCATTGTCATCCTGCCACAGACGATTGAGCAACAGCCCGACGAAAGTCGAGAGCAGCTTTTGACTTTAAAAACGGTGATCGAATACCCCGAAAGAACGAATATGACTCTGGCTCAGGCCAGCGAACTCTGCTACACAGAAATTATCAGCAAATGCCAGCAATTGGTTGTTTTTCTGTATCACACCAGCATGACCCTTAAACAAACCATTCAATTCGCCCATGAGCAGCATAAAATTGTGACTGCTTTTTATTTAGATTAACTGGCTTCAAATGTCTTTGTTACGCTGGTTAGGGCTTGCTCTGGTTGGGGTTTTGTTGACCTTGCTTGCTGCTGGCTGGTTTTTTACGCAAGAATTGGCACCCGTAAAAACCTCGGAAAAGTCTATTTTGTACCGTGTTAAGATGGGAGCAACCTTTGGCCAGGTTACTCAGGATTTGGCTGAGAAAAAACTGATCCGAAATCCTGATGCCTTTAAGCTCTATGTCAAGCTCAAAGGCTTACAAAGTAAGATTCAGTCAGGTTATTATCGTCTTTCCTCACAGATGTCAGCCACTGATATTGTCAATAAACTCACTCAGGGAATCACGGAAAAAATCCCCTATACCATTCCTGAGGGCTATCGTATTAACCAAGCGTCCCGTCGCTTAAATGAATATCTGCTCTCTCCTGAGCGCTATATTGAGATTGCACAGAAACCAGATCCGGATTTGTTTCAAAAGTTCACTTTTTTAAAATCAGGAAAATCTTTAGAGGGTTTTCTCTATCCGGATACCTATTTTTTGCAGGGGGTCGAAAAAGATTTGATCGAGGCCCAGCTTAAACGTTTTCAGGAGGTTGTCTTGCCTATTTGGGAGAAGCGACCGCCAACACATAAATTGGATCTACATCAGACCATTACTTTGGCTTCGGTTGTTGAATTGGAAGGGCTCTTAGATCGGGAACTTCCGATCATTGCAGGGGTGTTCCTGAAGCGCTTGTCCATTGGTATGAAGTTGGAGTCAGATCCCACTACTGAGTACGCTTTGGGTTGGCATCAAGGGCCCAAAGGCTTATCTCTCAAAGACATTCGTGTCGATTCGCCTTATAATACCTATCGGTATGGAGGGCTGCCTCCAGGACCCATAGGCAATCCTGGGATTGCTGCGATAAAAGCTGTGTTATATCCCGAAAAGACAGCCTATTTGTATTTTGTTGCCCGTGGAGATGGCTCACATGCTTTTTCTAAGAGCTACTCCGAGCATTTATCTGCTATTCGGCGGATTTATTTTGGAAAATCATAAAAGAGGGCTGGAATTGATATATGGGTGAAGTCAAATTAACCAATATTGTGAAACGCTACGGGACTGTAGAGATTATCAAATCACTTTCTCTGCATATCCAAGATGGCGAATTTTTGGTCCTGGTAGGTGGCAGTGGCTGCGGAAAGTCCACCACATTGCGTTTGATTGCCGGTTTAGAAACAGCCAATGAAGGCACTATTACCATTGGCAATCGCGATGTGACAAATGTCCCTCCCAAAGACCGTGATATTGCCATGGTTTTTCAGAATTATGCGCTCTATCCCCATATGACTGTCTATGATAATATCGCTTTTGGCTTAAAGCTGCGCAAATATTCAAAGTCAGAGATTGAGAAAAAAGTCCAAGCAGCTGCAGATATGTTGGATATCAAGCCCTATCTTCAACGCAAACCAAAAGAATTGTCGGGTGGACAACGTCAGCGTGTCGCCTTGGGGCGGGCTTTGGTGCGTGATTCTCAGGTCTTTTTAATGGATGAGCCCCTTTCCAATCTGGATGCCAAGTTGCGCATGCAAACACGCACAGAAATCAAACGCTTGCAGCAAAAATTGGGAATTACCACGGTCTATGTTACCCATGACCAAATCGAAGCCATGACCATGGGTGATCGGATTGCGGTGATGAAAGGCGGAATTATTCAGCAGTTGGCCACACCTGCCATGGCTTATGAGTTTCCGACCAATCTTTTTGTGGCTGGATTTATTGGCAGTCCCTCGATGAATTTTTTACAAGTTAAAGTGACTGATTTGGATAGTGATTCAGTGAAGGTTGAAGCACCTGGTTTAAGTTTAAATTTGAAGCGGACAGAGTCCAGTTCAGAGATTGATTCTTTTAAGGGCAAAGAAATGACTTTTGGTATTCGGCCAGAGTTTTTGGCTTTAACAGATGTGGATACCTCGATTCCTGAATGGCAGTCAGTTCAAGCTTGGGTGGATGTTGTTGAACCTTCTGGTTCTCGGACTTTTATTCACCTGTCAGTGGGGGATAAACATAAATTGGTGGCCGAAGTGGACACCATCAAAGTGCTTCATATTACTTCTGGCACCGAAATTCCCGTCTGGCTGGATACTCGACATGTCCACCTTTTTGATCCGGTCAGTGAAAAGCGTGTTTTTAGTACGGCCAAACATCCATGATTGAAACCAGAGGGCTGATCAAAACTTACCGTAAACGTCGGGTTGTCAATAATGTCAATATCCGCGTAGGCAGGGGAGAGGTTGTCGGTCTTTTGGGGCCCAATGGGGCAGGTAAAACGACGACTTTTTATATGGTGGTGGGGTTGGTTTCTCCTGACAAAGGCAATGTCTTTTTTGATGGTAAGCGCATTTCTAAATTACCTATGCACAAACGGGCCCGTTTGGGCATCAGCTATTTGCCACAAGAAGCATCTGTGTTTCGTAAATTAACAGTTGAAGACAATATCAAGGCAATCTGGCAATTGTTAAAGGTTCCAAGGGCTGAGCAAAAAGTGCGTCTGGATGATCTCTTAGAAGAATTTAACTTGCAACATGTACGCAAATCAAAAGGACATCAATTGTCGGGGGGAGAACGCAGGCGGGTTGAAATTGCACGGGCTGTTGCAACCAATCCCTCTTTTTTGTTGTTGGATGAACCCTTTAGTGGGATTGATCCTATTGCTGTAGCAGGGATCAAAGAAATGATTGTTCACCTGCAAAAGCGGACAATTGGTATTTTGATTACTGATCACAATGTCCAGGAGACGCTGGGCATTACGGATTGGGCCTATATTTTAACCCGTGGCAATGTTATCGTAAGCGGACCCTCTGAGGAAGTTGCTCAAAATCCTTTGGCCAGAAGATATTATTTGGGCAGTGAATTTAAATTTCAACGTTACCGCTCCAAAATGCGTTTTCCTTTTACAGAAGAGGAAATTTTACGCAGAAAAGATGAAAGTATCGCGGATTTGAGTCAGGTCAATTTTGATGACCTGGATGCCGATTTGTACGAGTCTCCCGCTGTTTAGCCGCTCTTATTTTTTGATTCAGCGCTATATTTTACTCGAGTTTATGGGTCCGTTTTTCTTCTCTGTGGTAATGATGGGCTGTATTTTAACCACAGGCTTTGTGCTCTTCAATTTGCTGGAGCAGAGTGTTCAGTTCCAAATCCCCTTTGCTTTGGCCTTACAAATATTCTTGGCGCGTATTCCCGAAATGCTCTTTTACACATTGCCCATGGCTTCTTTATTGGGCAGTATGCTGGCTTTTTCTCGTTTGTCTGGAGATGGTGAACTGCTATCTTTGAGAATGATGGGTTGGAGTTTTTACCAACTTTTACAGCCACTGATGTTTGGGGGTTGCCTTTTGGCTTTACTTGCGATTATTTTGAATGAAACTCTTTTGCCATCATCGGCTTTTTCAGCCCGTCAATTATTGCATTATGCCCAAACCCGTCAGCCTGAAATCCCTGTTTTACAATCCCATCTTGTCTTTCGCCAGATTGAATCTGGTCAGTTAAAGTATCTTTTGTATGCCAAACAAGCGGACAAAAAATACCTTTATGACCTTGTTTTACACATTTTTGAGCCCGCACAATCCGTCAATTTGCTACAAGCCAAACGCGCATCACTTCAAAATGGCCAGTGGACTTTTTTTTCTGGGACAATTTTTAAATCAACTTCTGATGGCCGTTTTCAGTCTGTTGATTTTTTGAAATTTCAATATCCATTACAATTGTCCACTCAAAAAATTATGCAAGAAAGCCGGATTCCCTTGGAGATGAGTTTGTCTGAACTCTACCAGCATATCCAACATTTAGAAAGCAGTGGACAAAATGTGTCTGCTTTAAAAGTGCGCTGGCATCAAAAAATAGCACTCCCCATTACGACTTTCATTTTTATACTTTTGGGAGCGGCCATGGGTGCACGTACCTTAAGCAGTCGTTTGCAGGGATTTGGTTTTAGCCTGCTTTTGATCTTTGTTTATTATTTATTTTTTGCTATTGGGACAGCTTTGGGAGATTCCGGGCAAGTGCCCGCTTGGTTGGCTGCTTGGTTGGCTGACGGGTTAACAGCGGCATGCATGTCTGTCCTGGTTTGGAAACGCAATCAATGGGGTTAATGAAAAAAGATGTTGAGGAGCAAAAACGCACCCCCACCTAAGACAAAAGACAGTGGAAAGGTGAGTATCCAGGCCCAAACAATACTGCCGACAATTCCCCAACGGACTGCCGAAAAGCGTTTAGAGGCACCCACACCCATAATTGAGCTAGAGATGACATGGGTGGTACTGACAGGCATCCCCATATGAGAGGCTGTCATGATCATAATTGCTGCTGAAGTCTCAGCTGCAAAGCCATGTATGGGCTGGAGTTTGATCATTTTACTGCCCATGGTGTGTATGATTTTCCAGCCACCTGCCAGAGTACCCATGCCCATGGCCAACGCACACGACAGAACCACCCAAAAAGGGATCTGAAAATCGTGGCTTCCAGCCGGTGTTCCATAATAGCTCATCAGAGCCATGGTAATAATCCCCATCGTTTTTTGAGCATCGTTTGAACCATGGCTCAAGGCCATAAAGCCAGCCGAAGCCAGTTGTAATTTTGAAAACCAACGATTGACAAAACCAGGTTTTGCTTTTACCAACATCCAATAAAGTGATGTCATGACCAAAAAACCGATGATCAGACCCAGCGTTGGCGAGACAATCATCGGTATAAATACTTTTTGCATTAGCCCGTGTAGATTCAGGGCACTGAAACCACTATAAGCAGCAGCCGAACCACAAAGAGCGCCGATGAGGGCATGGGAAGAACTGGAGGGAATGCCAAAATACCAAGTGATCAGGTTCCAAATAATGGCACCTATCAAGGCCGCTAAAACAGTGACTTGCGTAACCGAGGCGCCTGACACCATGCCTTTTCCAATTGTCTTAGCGACTTCCACACCCAAAAATGCGCCAAATAAATTCAACGCAGCAGCCATCATGACAGCTTGGGATGGCCTTAACACCCGTGTAGAAACCACCGTGGCAATCGAGTTTGCTGTGTCATGAAAACCATTGATATAGTCAAAAACCAAAGCAAAGATAACAACACAGACCAATAAGAGGAAGGGATCAAGCATACTTCAAAATAATCCCCATCAAAATTGAGCCCGCACTGTGACATTTGTCAATGGCGTTTTCGAGACATTCAAAAATGTCTTTCCATTTCATCACATGTAAAGTGTCTTGGGGTTCATTAAACAATTGTTTGATTGCTGAGCGATAAATTTTATCCGCTTCTTTTTCGAGCTGATTGAGTTTTTCTAGATGAGGGGTGAAGCGTTCGAGCGAACTGAGATTGTCCAATCTTTCGATCAGAAAAGCCAATTCATTGGTGCATTCCAAGAGAATTTGGGTCAGTTCATGCACCGCGGGTTCCACGCTGTGGATGTGGTACATATCAAAACGGCGAGCAGCCCCATTGATATGGGCAATAATACTGGTCAATGTTTTGGTTAGGGCATGGATATCTTCTCGATCCATGGGAGTGACGAAGGTGGAAAATAACGTCTTGAGGAGGTCCTCAGACAAGCCGTCGCCATGTGAGTCAAGACTGACGATTTTTTTGAGAGCGACAGAGCTTTCTACCAGATCACGGGTCTGATTGGCTGTTACAATGGGATTATCTTGATAAGTATGTAAAAAAAGCTGGAATTCTTTAGCTATTTCAACAAGACATTGGGAAAGATTGTTGAATAAGACGAAAAATTTTTTGTCTTTTGGAAATAAACTTAGTTTAATCATTTCTTTAATCTCTATTGAATCATTTCTTAAACTTTCTGAATTGCCTCCTTATTGCTGAGCATGTTAGCATACTTTCCGATAGGTGGGTATGGAATCCCTTTTTCTCATCTTGCAAAGGTTTGCGGTCTTGTTTCATGGTGTGTAAGACAGCAAAAAGGCAATATATATTAGGTGATGATATTGTGACTGAAAGTTTGTTTTTTGGGGCTGAGCGCAAACCAAAAACATGGCATTTAACGCCATCCCAACTGACCTTGCTTGGCTTTATTGCCCTGATTTTGCTCGGGGCATTTTTACTTTGGTTGCCTTTTTCTGTCACTCAACCCACTTCCCGTTCTTTTTTAACCGCTCTCTTCACTTCTACCTCTGCTGTCTGCGTGACGGGCTTGAGTGTGGTCGATCCATCGACCTATTACACCCCTCTGGGACAAGTCATTTTAATGGCACTGATTCAATTGGGTGGACTGGGTTATATGACACTTTACAGCCTGATGGTTTTGGCTGTGGGAAAAAGACTCTCTCTGCGTGAACGCTTTGCCATGCAACAGGTGTTGGATTTGCCTGGTCCCGGTGGGGTCGTGCGCTTTGTCAGACGTATTTTATTGATGACTTTGTGTCTAGAAGGATTGGGTTTGCTCGTTTTAGCGGGGGTCTGGATACCGAAAATGGGTTGGGGCAAAGGCCTTTTCTTTGCGCTTTTTCACAGTGTGTCAGCGTTTAACAATGCGGGTTTTGCTCTTTTTAGTGATAGTTTAATGGGGTATCAATCCAATCCTGTGCTCTTACTCACTATTGCCACTTTGGTTATTTTCGGTGGGCTGGGATATCCGGTTCTTTCGGAGCTCTGGAATCGTTTACGTGACCACACCAAGCCCCTTCGCTGGAAATATTTGTCTTTGCATACCCGGGTCTGCCTGATTGCAACAGCTGGGCTTTTGGTTTTGGGTACCTATGCCATCCTCTTTTTGGAGCTGAATAACCCGCATACTTTGGGTGTGATGAGCCCTTTTGATAAATTGCTCAATGCTTTTTTTCAATCGGTTATGCCCAGAACGGCGGGCTTTAATGCGCTCGACACAGCCAAACTCGGACAAGCGACTCTGTTCATCACCTTGACGTTGATGTTTATTGGTACCAATCCTGGGGGGACCGGTGGGGGAATCAAAACGACAACAATTGCGGTCCTTTTTTTCAAATCGTTGTTCTCCCTTCAGGGGCGTCAGAGCCTGGTTTTATTTCAGCGCAAAATCAGTGATTCGACTGTGAATAAAGCAATGGCAACACTTCTATTCTCCCTGGTCTGGATCAACGGAGTGACGGTTCTATTGCTGCTCACTGAAAAAAAAGAGTTTTTGTTGGTGATCTTTGAGGTGGTTTCCGCTTTTGCCACTGTTGGATTGTCTGCCAGTCTAACTCCCACCTTATCTGAACTGGGCCAATTCTTGATCATCTTGACCATGTATGCCGGACGCGTTGGTGTGATTACCTTGGGCACTGCATTTTGGTGGCAGCACCGCCAGTCACTATTAAAATACCCTGAAGAAAATCTGCTTGTCAGTTAAGGAGTTCTTATGAAGCAATTTGCGGTCATTGGTTTGGGGCGGTTTGGTGTGAGCGTTGCTGCCACCCTTCGATCTCAGGGACATGAAGTCTTGGCCATCGACAATGATGAAGAAAATGTTCAAAATGTTCAAACCGAAGAGTTGGTAACCCAAGCAATTTGTTTGGATTCAACCAATATCCATGCCTTGGAAGAATTGGGTTTACAGGGATTTGATGGGGTGATTCTGGCCATTGGAGAAGACCTTCAAGCCAGTATTTTAACCGCACTCAATTTGATGGAGTTGGGGGTTAAAAAATTGATCGCCAAGGCAACCAATGCCAATCACGGCAAAATTTTAGAGCGCATGAATGTGCCTCAGGTTGTTTTCCCCGAGCGTGATATGGGCAAACGTGTGGCTCAAATGATGATGCAATCGAGTATTCTTGAGAGTTTTCAATTGGATCCCCGTTTTAGTGTGATTGAAATGAAAGCACCGGAGCATGTTTTGAATCAAACTTTGTCCCAGTTAAATCTGAGGGTCAAGTTTGGCATTTCTGTGGTCGCCATTAAACACGGAGGAACCGAATTGGCCATTATTCCTGGACCTGATCATGTCATCAGTGAAAATGATCTGCTGGTGATTATTGGGGACAATCAGGGGATACGTCAATTTTTACAGGCTTAATTTTTCTAGTAGACATATTTTCCCCGGCCATGTTTAAAAAAGAGTTTTTTATTTGATAAATTTAAAACCGAATTACTGCCATTTAATTTTGTTTGTTTTGATTCAAGATAAAAATGAGGGATATAAAGACTTTTTTCTATCTTTTTAAATATTATTTCTTTTGATGTTATTTTTTTGTCGTTTCTAATTAAAAGACAGTCTTCGATTTTTATCTCATTTTCGGAAATTGTCCCCTTTTTTCCGGTCAGTTTGCCCCAGTTTTTCCAGGTGACAATGGGGTGGACGATGGAGTAGGTGTTTTGCTCTTTTGACTCTCTGGTGAGCAGATCTGCTGTCACTGTCCACTCGACTAGTCCGTTGCCCTCTTTTAAAACAAGTTTTTCTATTTTTTCGAGAGAAGAGGGTTGGGGGGCGGTTTTTTTTTCTGCCAAAGTACAACCCATCAGAAGCAATGAGAGGGTCAGCGGAAAAAGTTTACTACTTGAAATATTCAATTTTTAAGCCTCTGAATGTTTCTTGGGGGCGGCTGACAGAAAATCGTTGGTGAATCGGAACCGCGGCTGCAAACCAATCGGCACGGGCCAGCCAAGCAGAACTGTTGGATGAGGGAATCACTTCGGTCCAAATCACTGAATATTTTTGCAAATAGGGGACAAGGCTTTGATACAGCGCTTGGCGCAATTCAAGCTGGGTGGCTGTTTTTGTGGGGCTTTGCAAGCGAAGCTGCAATCTTAAATGGCCCGACTGATCCCAAGAACTGACTTCACTGATGACAGTGAGTTTGAACGTTGTGTTAATCTCTGAAGATTTTAATTGGGTGTGAAGTGAACGGGGGGGGGAGAGCCCCTGGGATTTTTTTGCACTTGAAGGCAAAGAACCACAGGCACTAAGCATGATTAGAATCAAAGTGAAAGCAAATGTTTTTCTCATGCCATTATTTTACTCTGATGGAGATTGTATTTTTAGAACGATAAAATTTTTATTCAATAGAATCGACACTGCTCATTCATTCATGGTAAAGTAAATTTCGTTGCGGGGGTATAGCTCAGCTGGTAGAGCACTTGCATGGCATGCAAGGGGTCAGCGGTTCGAATCCGCTTACCTCCACTTCTTACAATGGCTTGCGCTTAGAATGGCGCAGGCCATTGTTTTTTAGAGATCTTCAATGACCTCAATTAAGGTGCTCTGAAGTTTTTCTGGATAAAAGGGCTTGGTAATCACGGCCCGGATGCCCATTGCAATTAAATCATGCGAATGATAGAACATGCGATGGGGGATCATGAGGATCAAACGTGCGTAGATATCGTGTTTAAGCAACTCTTCTGCCAGTTGGAAGCCTGTCTGGTTTGGTAGGCTGTAATCGATCAGAGTCACATCGGGGGCATAGGTTTTAAACAGCGCCAGGCCCTCAGCAGGCGTACAGCCTTCCCCCACAATTTCCATTTGCAACTCCACCAAATTCTCAATTAACAATTGCCGGATAAAAGCCGAGTCTTCGATGATTAATACGCGTTTCATCAGTCGTCTGGGGTTCCGCTCACGACCCAGCCAGCAAACGATTCAGTAATTCTGAAGTTTTTGCCAACATAGCCACGGGGAAATTTTTGGACATAGTTTAAAAACAGCATGATCTCATCTTCACTGATATTGTTCATGACTTGATCCATCGGCCGGCCCGCATACATCCCACTTTGTGGGGTGGGAATGGCTTTGGCTTTGGGAGCCACTTCTTGAAAGGCCTGGATGATATTTTCCATAATCATGGGTACAAGCACCTCTTCACTGGCGGTATAGCCGTGTTTTCCGCGCATTTGTTCCAGCGAGTAAAGCGGCCGTTTGCGGTTGTCGCAAAAGACAATATTTTTTTCTGCCAGTTCTAAAAATGACACCTTGGGTGGCGGAGCTGGAGGCAGTTCATTTTGGTTTTGTTCTGCATAGTCGGCGTCATTTTGAAATTTTTTGCGCCGGCCCTGGATCAGGTTTTTTTCAATCAATTTTTGATTGATGCGCTGCATGAGCATGATCACCGGCTCTAACTGGGTTAAAAGTGTGCCCAAAAACTTTGCCATGCCTGGGTATTTGTCGGCAATGAATTGCAATTTTTGGCTCGGTGCCAGACGGGTGTCTAACATGCCCGTCTTAAAATCGGATAATTGTTTTAAGACGTTGGTAATGCGCTCGGCAATATTGTCGATTTTTTGATCTTGTAAGCGGGCTTTTTCTTCAATGGATAATTTTTTGCTCTGTTGAGAGCTGGCCGTGCCCGATTTTGTTGCTGATAATTGATTGGTTTTATTGGCCGAAGAGCCTGAGCTTGGCTCTTGGGGTTGTGTACCGGGCCGTTGTGCAGGATAAATGGTCGAACTGATGACCCCTGTGCGCGGCGCCTTGGGTTCTGGTGCGGATTGAGGTGTTTGCTCAATGGCTTCAGGTGCTGGTCCTGTGGGCGTTTCGGAAGGTATTGGCCCAGTCTGACTGACTTGCCCCACAGACGAACCCATCGACCCAGAACTCATCAAAAAATTGGTGGCTCTTGAGGACAGTTTTGGATTCGATTGTTGCTCTTTGGGGCCGTTTGGATCATTCATATTTTTATTGTACAATGAAAAGAAAATTGAACTGAAATAAAGTAGGCAACTCCAAACTGTGACCGATGCATTTTACTTCGGTTCGAAAATTTGGTTAATTGTATGATAAAGTTAACCCGTTTGGACGGCCGTGCGTTTTTTGTCAATGCCGAACTGATAGAGATGTTTGAGGCTACACCTGAGACAGTTGTAACACTCACAATTGATAAAAAGCGAATGGTTGTCAAAGAAAGTGTCGATGAAGTCTGGCAAAAGGTGATTGAATACAAACGCATTGTTTTCAGTGACTGGCCTGTGAAAAAACACGTGCGCATACCAGATTCTCAGCGCTCCTTTGACTGGATAGAGGCCGATGGCCTTTTGCCTGCGGATGAAGCTGATCCAAAGGCAGTTGCTGAATATCCGCACCTGAATGAGGAAACACACGATGAAGTCTGAATTTTTAAGGGGATAACACCATGGGGGTTATTTTAGGAATACCAATGGTTCTGGCCTGTATCTACATCGCAATGTTGATGAGTAATCAGCGCCTTCAGGACTATTATGATCCGGCATCATTAATTATCGTAATTGGTGGGTCGTTGGGCTCTGCCGCAGTGGGCTCTGGTTTTGGTCTAATGTTTAAAATGCCAGTACTTTATTTACAGGCCATTTTGCCGTTTCCAACCCGTCAAGAATTAGTGGTTGTGGATATGAAGCGCATGGCTGATAAAGCCCGCAGCGGCGGTTTGCCTGCCCTGACTTCGGAAATTCCCACTGCTCCCAATGAATTTGTACGTCGCGGGATTAAACTCTTGGTGGCTGGGACCGATTCTGAAGTGGTCAGAACGATCATGGAAGCAGAGCTTTCCAGTGCAGAAACCCGACATGGAGTGAACACTGGGTTTCTAGACGCTTTGGCCGGTTATTTCCCCACCTTCGGGATGTTGGGAACCGTACTTGGGATTGTTCAGGCCATGGGCAATTTGGATGACATGGCCGCCTTGGGCTCTGCTCTGGCGCTGGCGCTGTTAACCACCCTTTATGGTGTATTTGGCGCAAACGTCTTTATCTTGCCTGTGAGTGCCAAACTGAAAACCAAAAATACCACTGAAGCTCTTGTAAAGGGCATGTATATTGATGGCATGTTGGCCATTCAAGCTGGCAGTACCGCTGATACCATCGACAAAGTCATGAAGTCGTATGTTGATGAAAAAATGCGTGCCAAGATTGAAGGTGGCAAAGTTGGTAAGAAAAAGACCGACAAACATATCGAATACACCACCTATATGAACCCCCAAGATCAAGAGCGTGCCATGGCACTGATGGCCGAAGTGAAAAAACACACCGAAGCCAAAGAAATTGGGATTGAAGACGTCAAGCTGATGTTGGCTGAGTTGATCAACGAAGCCGACGACAAGACCTTGTGTAAAGATTTCTCCAATGAGTATATGAAATACAAGCCCGTCAAGAAATTGCCCAAGGGCTCTAAAATGAAGGGCAAAAAGCGCAAAAAGGGCGCGGCAGGCGGCAAAAAACGCCGTCTTGCTGATGATTAAGGAACAGGTAAAAGAACATGGCACGTAAAAGAAGAGAAACTCCTCCAGAAAATACAGAGCGTTGGTTAACCACTTATGCGGATCTGATTTCGCTGCTGATGATTTTCTTTGTGGTCATGTTCGCCTCTTCTGAGGTTTCTAAAGATAAATTGTTGGCGATTTCGGAGTCGCTGCGCCGGGCCTTGAATAAAGAGTCTGTCCAGGCCAGTGCGGTGGGGATTTCGATTTTGTCTTCTCCTACCCGCTCGGTGATTACCGCAGCCAGTGAAGCGATCGAAGAGGCGGCCCGTGCTTTTGGGATTGATAAATCCGTCAGTTTTTCAACCGATGAGCGCGGTACGATTATCTCGATTGTCGACAGTATCTTTTTTGATCCCGGTGAGTCAGCGATCAAACCCCGCGTGGTGCGTTTGCTGAAAGAGGTTGCCCAGTTTTGCAAAGATACCGATGCCCAGGTCATTGTTGAAGGCCATACGGATGATGAAAAAATCAACACCGCAAAAATGGCTTCTAATTGGGAGTTGTCCGCTTTAAGAGCCACAGAAGTTGTGCGCTTCTTTATTCGTGAGGTGGGTTTTAATTCGACCAAAATTTCAGCGGCTGCTTATGGGGATACCCGTCCTTTGGTGCCGAATATCAATTCTGAGAATCGGGCCCGCAATCGTCGCATTAATATCATTTTGGTCAATGCTGAGACACGCAGCAAGAAAAATGAAACAAAGGCACTTACCCAGCTTGAGTTGATTGAGCGCACCCGCCAGGTGAAAGAGGAAGAAGTAGAAAAAATGCTGAATCCTTACGCTGGTGACGCCACATCCAAGAAAAAGTAATCAATTGAAAAACAGGTGAGGCATCCTTTTGGGTGTCTCACCTGTTTGCTTATGTTAGGAGTGATGGGGTGCGAAAGTCAAAAAAAGCGCAGTTGATTGTAAGTGCCCTCAAGCAGCATTATCCGGATGCACATTGTGCCCTGCAATATTCAAGTCCCTTTGAGTTAATGATTGCGACGATACTCTCGGCTCAATGTACCGATGAACGGGTCAATCAGGTCACAACAGGGCTTTTTCAAAAATATACATCCCCTGAAGATTTTGCTCAAGCAGATCTTCTGGATTTGGAGCAAGACATTCGCCCAACAGGTTTTTTTCGCAATAAAGCCCTGTCTATACAGCAAACATCTCGGCAAATTTTGGCAGAACATGGGGGTGAAGTTCCCAATAACTTAGAAAAATTGGTGGCCCTGCGCGGAGTGGGGCGTAAAACAGCCAATGTGGTCATGGGAAATGCCTTTGGCAAAGCTGAGGGAGTAGTCGTGGATACCCATGTTTCTCGGCTTTCTCAGCGTTTGGGTTTAACTCAATCGACCCAGCCGGAGAAGATTGAGCAAGATCTGATGGCTCTCATTCCTGAAGCGGATTGGGTACTCTTTCCCCATTTGATGATTTCCCACGGTCGAGCTATGTGTAAAGCCCGGGTGCCACAATGTGAACGCTGTTTTTTAGTGCCACTTTGCCCCGCTGCAAATGTATGATTTTTTACCAATTTCAACTTCATTATCCCCGTTTGTCCGATAGATATCAGTTTCAGGTTTATCTGACCGTTCAGCCCTTACCCAAGCCCCAAACTGGCCATCTCTTAACTTTGCGATCTTTAATTAATTTTTTAAAGGATCAGGGGATTACCTATGGTATCCATTATCGAAAACTGATTGAAATAGTCCAAATGGGCGGCTGCAAGCGCCAACTGGTTGCAACGGGCCTCCTCCCGGAAAAAGGTGAAGATGCGTATTTTGAAGTTCTCACTTCATCTCAAGAAGCGCCTTTTCAGAAATTATTGTCCGACTTTAAAGTGGATTCGAATCAAAATCAATGGCCTGATTTTAAAAAAAACCTCAAACCCGCGAATACCCCTATTTTACGTAAACATGTGGCCACAGCAGGGGCTCCCGGAATGAGTGTTCGTGGAGAATTGATATCGGGTGTTTGGGGACGGGATCTGGCCTTTCCCAAAATGAAAAATCTGCGTATTGAAGAGCGAGATGGGCATTTGTTGGTTTCGACGATAGAAGGTTGTCCCTTGATTCATCTTCCTCATAATATTCATATTCAACCGATTTATATCTTAGACAGAGATCTCAACGAATCACGCCATTTTCCGGGCATGGTGGTGATCAATGGTTCTGTTCAGGATCATGTGCGCTTAAGTGCCGAGGGTGATGTTTTTATCAATGGGAATGTCGATGCGGCAGTGGTCCTATCAGGGGGGAATGTCTTTATTGCAAAAGGAATTAAAGGCAAAGATATGGCTGTGATTAAGGCTGCTGAGCATATCTGTTTGGGATTTGCAGAAAGATGTACGCTGGAGGCGCAAGGCTCCATTTACGCCAAAACACTGACACAGTCTTATAGCGTGGCTTTGGACTGTGTTGAGGCCGATTCGATTATTGGGGGTGAAACGCGTGCGACAAGATCTGTTCGAGCAAAAACCATTGGCTCTGCCGGACTTATATCCCAGCTTTTTATTGGCAATAATCCCTACCTCACAGATAAAATTAACGCTCTGCAAAAAGAAAAGGCCCATTGTGATGTACGTTTGTCTGAAATGCGCATCGCCATCTCAGAATATGTTCTCAAGGAAAAGCGCAGTCAAGAGGACATTATGCTCAGACATCTTCGCAGCCGCATGCCCCGATTGGAGTTTTTGTTACAAAAAATCCACAGCCAATTAGAGCAACTTTTTCAAGTCAGGCAGAATGAAAAACAGGCGGAGTTAATCTGTTTGGACCGACTCTATGCCGGTACCCTAATTGCAATGGAGCCTTTTGAAACGGTGCTTGAAAAAACAGTGTCTAAACCGGTTATCTATCGTTCGGGTCGTTATGGTTTGATTCCTTCAGTCTATGAGCTGAAGACACATGAGAGTATTGGCAAAGAGAGGATTTAATATGCGTTCGGCAATTGGGGTGGATTTAGGCGGAACCAAGCTTCATTTGGCAGTGGTTCAAGAATCTGGCGAAATTCTTGCTCAAACCAGGGTCGCAACGCCTGTGGAGGCCGGTGGGCAAAATATCTTGACCTTGCTCATAGACGAAATCCAAGCCTTGCTTAATCAGTATGGAAATTTGCCTGTGGGTGTGGGAACGCCTGGATTGGTGGCTTTCCCAGAGGGGACCATTTTGGGCTGTACCCCTAATTTACCGGGTTGGGAAGGGCGTTCGCTGCGAACGGTTTTGGAAGAGAAGTTGGGGGTGCCGGTGATTGTGGACAATGATGCCAATGTTGCTGCCTGGGGAGAATATTGTTTGGGCAGTGGCAAACAGAGTCAGCATTTTGTTTTATTGACCCTGGGTACCGGTTTGGGCAGTGGTGTGATTGTGAATGGATGTTTATTGCGAGGCAATCATGGTCTGGGTATTGGTTTTGGGCATATGATCGTTCATGCGGGCGGGAGAATGTGCAATTGTGGCCAGCAAGGCTGTTTAGAAGCCTATGTTTCTGGCAATGGCCTGCTCAAAAGTTACCGCTTACGGGGGGGCGATCTGTCATTGAAAGGACCCGCTATTTTTGAGCTGGCGCTTCAGGGGGATGTGATTGCCAAAGAAACCGTGGCCCATTTTATTGATATGCTGGCTGTGGGCTGTACCAATATCCTCAATACGCTGGCTCCTGAACATCTGGTTTTGGGCGGTGGAATCTCGTCACAGGGAGAAAAGCTTTTATTGAAACCTGTACAAGACCGTATTGGCGCTATAATGAGTATGCCTTTGCAAAACCCTGACATTATCTCTTTGGCTCAATTGGGATCTTCAGCGGGGGTTGTGGGGGCCGCTTTACTTGCACTTGACATGGAAATAGACGTGAATGACAGACGCAGCACTGAATAACGAAGAACAAGAAATAACAAGAACCGTTCCCGCTTTTTGGAAATCACAAGAATTTTGGGTTCTAGCAACGCTTTTGATTGCGGCCTTGGTATTGCGGATTGTATTGTCCAATACCATGCACGGTCACCCCACAGATATTAATAATTTTAAAGCGTGGGCCATGCATGTGGCCCGCCATGATTTCCACAGTTTTTATAAAAGTGTGGATCCCGCCAAAGGGGTCTGGTGTGATTATCCACCTTTATACATTTTGGTGCTTTGGGGCCTTGGCAAATTTTATGCCATTTTTGATCCCAATTTCGCCAATTGGAACAAAGGCTTTTTCACTCTGCTCGTAAAAATGCCTTCTATATTGGCGGACTTGGGCTGTATGGCCCTGTTCGTCGTTATTTTAAAGCGTTATATTCCCTTCTTTTTGGCGATTATTCCCGCTGCAATTTTTGCCATTCATCCTGCTGTTGTCTATGAATCAGCCATGTGGGGCCAAGTCGATTCGATTACACTTGTGCTGCAATTTTTGGCTGTTTGGTTGATGATCAAAAAACAGGAGGGGGGGGCGATTCTCGTCACTACTCTGAATATCTTGGTCAAGCCCCAGGGGCTGATTTTGATGCCCTTTGTTTTGCTCTGGACCCTGTGGCGGCGGCGTTGGTCTCAATTGGGGGGTGGTTTGGTCGGATCTTTGCTGGCTACCCTTGCCCTGACAGCCATTTTTGTACCCTCAAATCAAATGATCACTTGGTTTGTGAATCAATATGTGAACCAAGCCAATCTTTATCCCTATAGCTCGATCCAAGCCTTTAATTTCTGGTCATTGACCAATATGTGGCAAAGTGACGTTTCAAGAGGGATTTTTGGCCTTGGCGGAGGTAATCCCAGTGTGCTCTGGCAGCATAAGACCTGGGGCTTGATTCTTTTCTCCTTGGCTTATGCAGGGGCTTTGTTATTTTTCTGGCAAAATCGCCCCAAAGAGGATGAAGATGGTGGGATTGTCATTTGGCATACCTCCACGTTGATCATGATTGCCTTTTTTCTCTTTCCGACCCGCATGCACGAACGCTATTTGTTCAGCGGCTTGTTTTTTCTATTGGGATCGATGGTCTTAAATCGCCGTTTGGTGGCCTCCTTTTATTCGCTTTCGTTTATTTTTATGCTCAATTTATTGTATGAGTTGCCGGGCACCAAACGTGAATTAAATTTTCCTTCATTTCTGTACAGTATGAATGAATTTTTGGCCAAAGGTTGGTACAAACCGCTGGCTGTTTTAAATATTGTTATCTTTGCTTGGATTGTCTTTGTTTTGGTGCAGGGACCTTTGTTGGAGACGTCTGAAAAACTCAAAGAGCGCTCAATTAAATTGTGGCAAAGAATCGTCCATTTGAATATCAAAGACCTCATTCCTGCTCCCCAGCCTTTGGATTGGCAGGATATTAAAATCATTGCTCTGTTTGTGGCGGGTTCAGCCCTGCTTAAGTTGTGGCGATTGGAATTCCCACCTGAAATGGTCTTTGATGAGGTTTATCATGCCCGTGCAGGCGGTGAGTACGTTTTGGGCATGCATCCCTTTGAATGGGTGCACCCACCTTTGGCCAAGCTCTTGATTGCAGTTGGGGTCAATGTCTACGAATTAACAGGTGTGGGCTGGCGCATTTTGCCGGTGATTGCAGGTTCCTTTCTTTTGCTCTCGGTTTATTTATTGGCCCGTTTTACTTTGCCTCACCGCTGGCAAGCCGTTTGTGCCACACTTCTTTTGGCCTGTGATGGAGTTTATTTTGTTCAGTCGCGTACGGCCATGACCAATATTTTCGCCACGCTCTTTCAGGTCACTGCCTTGATGTTTACCTGGCGCTTCTTCCAAGTTTATTGGCACCGCCTGGATTCAACCAGAAACTATCTTTCCAGTTATTTTTACTTTCTGGGAGCCGTTGTCTTTATTGGGCTGTCGCTCTGTACCCGCTGGACCTCGCTTTGGTCTTATGGCTTTATGATGGGTGTTTTGGCGATTGGGGTGGTGATCCCCTCGCTCTTGATGTACCGCTATTTTGCCAAGGTGGGTAATTCTTTCCAACGTTGGCTCTATACGTTTTTACCTCTGGCCATTATTCCGGTTGCCGTTGTATTGATCCCGGCTATTTTGTATTTGGCCTCTTATTCTCAATACATGAGCTTGGGGCATTCGGTTCAAGAAGTGATCGAAATGCAGAAGGGGATTTGGCGGTATCATGCCCAACTCACTGATCCCCATCCCTATTATTCTGCTTGGTATACCTGGCCCTGGCTGGTAAGGCCCACTTGGTATTATTTTCACAACAATGGCAATAACACCATTGGTGGAATTCTGGCTTTGGGCAATCCTGCTATTTGGTGGCTGTCGATGCCTGTTGTGCTTGTTGTGATTTGGCAGGGCTTGCTACGCAAAAACCTGAATCTGTGGTTTTTGGGTTTTGCCTGTCTGTTTATGTATCTGCCTTGGGGGCTTTCTCCCCGAACCTTAAACTTTGCCCATTACTTCTTCGAAGCAGTTCCTTATGCCTGTTTGTCGATTGCGGCTGTTTTGGGCTTTGCCGTCGAGCGTTGGCAAAATGCAGGCCGATGGGTTGTGGGTGGCTACATGACTTTGGCTTGTAGTTTGTTTGTGATGTTTTATCCGATCTATTCAGCTTTTCCCATTCCTTGGTGGTACTATAATCTGCTGCGTTGGTTCCCCACGTGGGTCTAAGCATTTCCACCCCTTTGCTCTATTTGAGCATTTTGGTGGTGGCTGTTTGTGGCATTATCTACGAATTGATTATTGGTGCTGTCTCCTCTTATCTTTGGGGTGACTCTGTCTTCTATTTTTCTGTGACCATTGGTTTGTATATGAGTGCCATGGGTCTGGGGGCTTTTGCCTCGAAATTTGTCAAGAACCATCTCTTTGATGCCTTTGTTTTGTCTGAACTCCTCATCGGTCTTATCGGTGGGGTATCCGCTCTCTTTTTATTTTGGTCTTATACTTTGGGCGATAGCTATGAATACGCCATGGTAGCCGTTACCCTTTTAATCGGGGCTTTGGTTGGGATTGAAATCCCACTTTTGATCCGCTTAATGGAACAGCAAGAAACGCTGCGGCGAAATGTGGCCCATGTTTTGACCTACGATTATATTGGCGGATTGATTGGTGCCCTGCTTTTTCCGATTCTATTTTTGCCCCACTTGGGTTTGATTCGCACAGCCCTGATATTGGGGGTTTTAAATCTCTGTATTGCGTTGATTAATTTTGTTCGCCACCGCACCCTTTTGCGCTTTTTTCCTGCTTTGGTATTTGGTTTTGTGAGTATTTTAGGGGTGCTCAGCTTTTTCTTGCTCACCAGTCAGACGCAACAGGAACTCTTGGAACAACGCTTGTACCGGGATGAAGTGATTTTCTCTCAGCAGACCGCTTACCAGCAGATCACGCTGACCCGGTGGCACAAAGATATTCGATTGTATATCAATGGGGGGTTGCAATTCAGCTCTCTCGATGAATACCGCTACCATGAGAGTTTGGTGCATGTGCCATTTTCTGTAGTGCCTCAGGCCCGCAAGATCTTGGTGCTGGGCGGTGGTGATGGCCTGGCTGCAAGAGAAATTTTAAAATATGCTCAGGTTGAGCAGGTGGCTTTGGTGGATTTGGATCCTGCCATGACCGACATTTTTAAAACAGAATCCTTTTTAACTCAGTTAAATCAGGGCAGTTTGAGCCACCCCAAACTCAAAATTATCAATCAAGATGCCTATAAATTTGTCGAACAAGACGATCAGCTCTATGACCTCATTTTGGTGGACCTGCCAGATCCCAGTCATACGGCTTTGGCCAAGTTGTATTCGCATGAATTTTATCAGCTTTTAAAGAAACGTCTGAGTTATCAAGGGGTGATGGTGACCCAAAGTACCTCACCCTTTTTTGCCCGCGAAGCTTTTTGGTCGATTCACAAAACTTTGCAACAGGCCGGTTTTCATGTTTTGCCCTATCAAGTGGATATCCCTTCATTTGGCAATTGGGGTTTTCAACTGGCCAGTCGGTATCCGCTTGATATGAAGAAGTGGCGATTGAATAAAAATGTATCCAGACGCTTTTTAAATCCGCAAACATTGTCAGCTTTGTTTCTGTTTCCAGAAGATTTGTTATTGGATTTGGACACGATTCAAATAAACAGTTTGATTCAACCGCGACTTTTAACTTATTACGCTAAAGGATGGAATGGAATCCGCTAGGGAGTTTATAATAAGTGCAAAACCACGAGAGTTGGGATCTATGAATTATCAGCAACAGTTATTTGTGCTTAAAAGGCCCCTGAAAATTGGATTTACCCTTTTGTCTTTTGGGATGGTCTCAGCGCTGTCTGCTTGTGGCGAGGTTTCTTCTACGGGATCGGTCCCCGCTCCTTCCGCCAGTAATTTCTTCCAAGATCCACTGGATACCTCTGCCAATTCGGCCAGTTTATCTGCCCGCAATGCCTTAAACCAGGCCCGCAACGCTTTTTTACAAATCTCAGGCCGTTTACAATTTGTTGCACCTGATTTGGAGGCGTATCAAGCGGCGGCCGAGAAAGTTTTGCCTGCCATGGTCTTGGCCGCCAACGCCCTCTCGACCACTACTGGTACCGAGACACCTGAATCGGATAAAGCACTGTACAAACAGGAATTTCAGCAATTATACGCTGATGCCTTAAATCAGATGCTGACAGGGATTAACCTCAATTTACAAATTTACCAAAATCAATTCGAAACACCCCAATCACTGGGCTCGGGTGCGTCTTCTGAATCGGTCACAACTGCACTCAAAGATTTGACGGCAGTTTTCCGGGCCACGGAATACACAGAGCGTTATATTACTGACTTGGCGGCTTTTGAAAGTTTGTTTACCCAACAGCAACCCAAACAGGCGTTGGAGGGCTTGCGCAACCAACAGACCGTGGTGATCAATGGACTTCTAAATTTCTCAAACCAAACGACAGACACCTCAGCAATTCAGGCAGCTTATCAGATGGTGGCACAAAGCCTCACCAATCCCAGTATGTTGAATCAATTGTCTCAATTGGCTGTGCGGGCCTATGGACAGGATCAAGTGGCCTTTCGCAAAGACGAAATTACCCCTACCCAGCCCAGCCCCAATCGGATCGTTTTGGTGGTCAAAGAATCTGCTGATCGCTATCGCCTGGTGCAATTGGAGAACAATCTGCTCAAGAATCAAGTTGTGCAGGATAACCGTGGGTTGCGGGCCTCTGATTTTCTCAATCAAACCAATGTTGTCTTGGTAAACCCTTCTACCGCTCCTTGATAGAGAAACAGCCGGCGTATGTTATAATGCCGTTTAGAGCACACTGAATGGAACGGCATTATTATTCATGAAATTCAATTCTAAACTCGTTGGTTTTTTTGTTTTGGCCTCTCTGATCGGGGGCTGTGGTCTCTATACAAATATTCCAGCTCAAATCAAGGTTTCTGCAGCTTCTGAAAGCTCGATTAACGCTTCTGTGACTTATACTGTGGATCAAAGCCGTATCAGTGCAGAAATTAAAAACCCGAAGATCGCCTTAGAAGGAGAACCAGGAAGTATTGGTGTTACCTATGACACGATCACCATTACTTATTTGCCTGAGTCTCTCAGCTTAAACCCCAAAGTCGTGACGATTACGGGGTCTGTGAGGGTACCTTCTTCGCACCAATTTGACAAAGAAGGTAATGTCCTCACCGGTAAAGGTCTGGTTGAATTGCCTGTGATCAGCTCTCATGTGGTT
This sequence comes from Candidatus Sericytochromatia bacterium, assembly GCA_050248915.1. GTDB lineage: Bacteria > Cyanobacteriota > Sericytochromatia > UBA7694 > UBA7694. Next base: position 20,530 of record JBFWRL010000024.1, on the reverse strand, counting down.
GAGTTGGGCAACCCGCTCTCGCAGGGACGGATCAACAGTCAGATTTCTGCCAAGGTTACTTTGCAGGGGCAAGATGATGCGGGTTGGCCCGCCAGCCTGGATATCTATGTTCCGATTAATTTCCTTTCCAGCGCTTTGGCACGCTAAGGCATGAAGCAAGGGTTGAAGCGCCAACGGGGGCAAGCCCTTGTTGAGTATGCCGTGATTGCTGCTGCGGTTCTCTTGGCTTTTGTTTCGGCAACCCTGTTAACACAGCAGCTTTTAAGCGCCAATATGGGGGATACCATGCGGGGCTTGGATACACCCTCTAAGCTCCCCACAAGTTTAATGTGAGGTTATTTTCAGATTGTTTATTTTGGGTGGTGATATTTTTTGGGGAGTTGACTCAAATCTCTTGACGTTGCCCTTCAAGATCCCTTAATATACTACTTGTTCATTCCAACTTAGCTCAATGGTAGAGCAATCGGCTGTTAACCGATCGGTTGTAGGTTCGAGTCCCACAGTTGGAGCTTTTTTATTCTTATTTTTTAAACTGCCGAGGCTTCTCGACAGTTTTGTTTTTTTATCAAAGCGTCTACTAGACTTTTGTCCTTTGCTGGGGTATGATTGACTAACACAAGGACGATGTGACAATGGTAGACATTCAATATTCCCTGGCTGACGTTGCCAAAATTACAGGTAAAAGCGAAAAGACAATTTCCCGTTGGATAAAATCGGGAAAATTGCCAGCTGTCAGGCATGGCACAGGTTATCTTATCACCGAAAATGATATTCCTCTGCGTTTGGATCCCTCCCTTAATCGTCATGATTTTATTCAAAAACGGCTTTTGGTTTCGGCCAGTTCCGAACCTGTCCTTTCGGCTCATTCCAGTGGTTCAAGGGGAGTCGACATAAGTGGACTGATTGATGTTGAAAAGGTTGCCGGTTTGATAACCGGTGGACAAGTAGACAACAGTGGTAAAAATCTCGAAAACTTGAGTTTGATGCTGCAAAAACATCAGACAGAGCTTGAGAAAATTATCCGTGAACAGAATGAGCTGGCAGAGAAGTACGCCAGAGCCACTTATAAAATTGGTCAATTGGAAGAGCGCAACCGTCAATTGGAAGAAACCAATCTGCGCCATGAACAAAAACTTCAGCTTTTGCCACTTCCTGATCAGTGGACATCAACCCAAAAAGAAATGGGTGTGTTGAAAGATGATCTGATGCAAAAAGAAATTGTTTATCAAACCAAAGTAAACCGTTTGGAACAAGATTTAGAGCGGGCAGAAGAGGCAAAGAAAGAGCTTCAGGTAGCTTTGGAAACTGAGAAAAACAAAGGTTTTTGGCAACGTTTGTTTGGACGTTCTTGATCTTTAAATTCAATTAAATTAGAAACTATAACCGGCCTGTAGGCCATAAAGGGTGCTGATCTCTTCGCCAGAATTGCTCAAAAGCCCCAAAAGTGAGTTGGCAAAGGCGACAAAGCCCAATCGCCAGTTGTCGAAACCTGTATAGCCGATATTTAAGTTCATGCCGTGGGTTTGTAAACCCAAATGTAGGGCAAAATCGAAAAAGTTGCGAGACAGGCTGACAAATCCAACAGCTTTGGGATTTTGAAAGTCGAGATTGAGATAACTTCCCACTGCCACAGAAACAGGTACTGAACGGCTTTCCTTCAATAATTGTAATTTGGCACCCATTCCCTGAAGTGAAGAGATATTCTCTCCTTTTTGTAATAGGGCTACGTATCCACCTATACTCAAACCCAAGTCGAGGATATCGTAAAATTTTGCCAATTGTGGCCAGCCGTAGTCGACTTCTAAGCTCGCCAAGCCGACATTGAGTCCGGTACTGCTCACATTTGTTTTGTATTGCCCCAGGCCAAGAATTTTGCTGGAAACATTTAAATGGGAACTGATTTCGCCGGTGGGAGTTAAAAAAATCGAGGTATCCACGCTCTTGAGATCGAGATGATAGTTGTAGGTATAGCTACTTCCAGCTTCAAGCTCGAGAGATTGGAGAATGCGCTTATAACGTGGTTTTTTCAACTCTAAAGAATGTACACCAGGACTGAGATTCAAGGAAATAGGGGTTTCTCCACGTAACTCCTGATCGAGAATGACCTCTGTATTTTCTTCGGATGAATCCAAGACCACCTTGGCAAATTTATAAGGTTCGATTTTGATTTGGATGGGGGTATCTGGATTGGGGGCGATGAGTAGGGGCTCTTTCACTTGGATTTGTTCATTGCCCAGGACTTTTAGACGATAAAGTGGTTTGCTCAATTGTTCAAATGTAATGGGAGTCCTGACAATGGCGTTATTGTCCAATTGAAAAGGGACGCCTTCGGGTTGCGTTTGTATTTCGAGATTGGCCTTAAAATTATTTTGACTTTTAAATTCCAACTGATAATCGCCGGGGGTGAGCAACTGTTCGCTGGGCAAAGCCAAGGGGGTTTTTCCTCGGTATTGATTGTTTAACCAGACTTCAATGCCTGAAGGTTCACTGTTGACACGCAGGATTTGATAGCGGAAAGGTTTAAATTCTTGAAAGCGAAGTTGATGAAGACCTGATGGAATGTGTCTCAAAATCAAAGGCGTTTGGCCCAGAGGCTCATCATTGATGTAGACAGACATCGCTGTTGGTGTGGTTTCGAGGTGGACTTCACCTGGATCATTTTCAGTGCCGATATCAATTGTATGGGCATAATTTGCTTGGGATTGGGCTGTGAGAAAAATCTGAGTTAAATTTACACAAAGCGCAAGGTCTGGTTTTTCCAATTCTTTTTGTTCGTTGGCCAAGATATTGCCCGTAATCCCTTCAATCAATTGAAGATTGAACCAGTATTTTTTTTCGACCGGGATCAATTGGGTTTGTAAGAAGAGATCTGATTTTAATTCAAAACTGAGTTTTTTCCAGGTGGGAACTGCAAGGGGAAATGTTTTTTCTTGCAGTTGTGTTTTGACAAAGTCAGGTGCTTGTTGGAGTTTAAACCCCGATTCGAATTTTTCAAGGGCATTTGCCCACTCCGCTTGAATCTCTTTCCATTCAGGGGTTTTGCCTGGAGAATACCAAGGCATGAGTATCAATCGCAGTGGAAATTGGTGGGGATTGGGACGTTTTATAAGCATTGCCCGAGATGCCAGATCCTGGCCAGCCAAGTTGCCAGTGGGTGTGTACTTTTGAGAACCTGTTTGTGCTTGAGCCTGAGAAACAAGCATCAACATCAGGATTAGAAACAGAAGGAGTCGCATTATTTTTTGTTTGAACTCAAAATGGTTTCCAGATTCTCAATGATATAGTCTTGCTCTGATTCAGTCAGCGCTGGAAACAGCGGCAGAGACAGGGTTCTTTGGGCCAGATCTGTTGCTACGGGTAAAGATGTCGCAGCATCAGGCAAAAGCCGTTGATAAAAGGGATGAAAGTGGATTGGAATATAATGAACAGCTGTGCCTATTCCCTTTTGATGAAGCAAGCCAATTAACTGATCTCGACTTATTTTGAGCGCTTCCGTTTGTAGCAAGATCATAAATAAGTGGTGGGGATTTCGAATATCTGCGATTTCGGAAGGAATTCTTAGAAGGGGACTTCTTAAATGGGACTTATAATAATCAACCGCTTTTCTGCGGGCAGAAATGAGCTCATCACATTTTGCCAATTGAACATTGCCGAGGGCGGCCTGAATATCGGTCATATTGTATTTAAACCCAGGCTCTTCAACCAGATAATGTTGATAACCCCCTTCCGAGAAGCGCTTCCAGGCATCCTTGCTCAGACCGTGTAGAGCCAAGGGGCGGAGCCTTTCCATCAATTCGGCATTCTGGGTGGTGAGCATGCCGCCTTCACCCGTGGTGATATTTTTATTGGCGTAAAAGCTAAAGACAGTGACATCCGCAATTGTTCCAATGCGCTGGCCTTGATATTCTGCTCCAATTGCATGGGCCGCGTCTTCAATCACAAACAGATTATGGGCTTTTGCCAAATCCATAATCGGGTTCATATTACAGGGTTGCCCCCCGAGATGTACGGGAATGATTGCTCGGGTTTTGGGGGTGAGGGCTTTTTTGATTGCTTCAATTGAAATATTGAGGGTGTTCGGATCAATATCTGCCAAAACCGGCGTGGCACCGCAGCGGACGATCATATTGACCGTTGCGACAAAGGTCAAGGGCGTCGTGATCACTTCATCACCCGGCTGTAGATCCAGACTTAAGAGGGCTAAATGTAAACCTGCTGTGCAGGAGTTGAGGCCCAAGGCATGTTTGGCATGGGTATATTCGCAAATGGATTTTTCAAAGGCCTCTACCTGTGGACCACGGGTAATCCAACCCGACCGCAGGGTTTGGATCATAGCTTCTTCTTCAAGATGGTTAAAGCTGTACCTGTGAAAGGGGATGTAGGCTTGGGACATAGACAACCTCTGTGTAATGGTTGCTTTAGTATATCATTCGTATTGTACCTTGCCGTTCTCTGTTTCAATTGGGAAAGTTGCCCCTGGGTCTGAAACTTAATTACAATTGAGCATTACTGTCTCCATGGGAGTTTAAATTTGAAGATCGTCGATCGCTATATTTCATCTGAAGTCATTCGACCTTTTTTGATGGTGGTGATCGGTGTGATTGTGATTATGCTGTCTGTCCGTCTCAATGAGGATATGCAACTGATCATCGTCAAAAAAGTGCCTTGGCAATTGGTCATGAAAATGATCCTCTTTAAAATGCCAGAATTTGTTGTTTTGAGTTTGCCGATTGCGTTTATGATTGCCACCTTGTTGGGGTTGGCCCGCATGTCTAAGGATTTTGAACTGATTGCGATTCGGGCCACAGGCACAGGCAGCCGAACGATTATGCGACCGATTTTGTTGATTTCGATCGTGATCAGTTTTATGGCCTTTTATTTGAATGAGAAATTGGTTCCCGAAGCCAATAAGCGCAGCAGTGTGGCACGTGAACAGGCTGAAATCACCCTCAAAGGCGAAAATCAGGACAAGCCTGCCAACATTCAATTTAAAGGGGTCGACTCGCGATTTTTCAGTGTTCAAACTTTGAATAAAAAAGAAAAAACCTTAGATGGTATTCTGATCTTCGACAGCAATCCCCAGAACCCCCATAAGTTAATTACGGCCCGCAGGGGTCGCTGGCAGGGCACACACTGGATTTTACAGGATGGCGTGGTCCAAACCTATTCCACAGGCTCTACAGATGGGTTTGTCGAGAAAGAATACACTTTTTCAGAATTGGATGTCGAGACCCGGATTCAGATTGAGAATTATCTCGCAGGAGAAATCCAGCCTAAACAAATGGGTTCAGAAGAATTGGAACAGTTGATCTTGGCGACCAAAGAAGGTGGACAAGACACGCGTGCCTATGAAATTGAGTACCAGGCTAAGTTTGCCCGCCCTTTTGCGACTTTCTTTGCTGCGATTATCGCTGCCCCAATTGGATTAAAATTTGCCAGGGGGGGATATATTGGCTTTGCAATCAGTATTATTTTAACCTTCTTTTATTTTGTGGCTGAAACCATGGGGGCAGGTTTTGGCAATTTGGGGCTTTTACCTGTCAGTGTAGCCGCTTGGCTGCCTAATATTATTTTTGGGGTAGTTGGCTTGTTCTTCTTGATCCAAGTAGACTGAGAATGTTGTGAAATCTTTCTCTATTTTAAATACGTCTTTAATCTGGATCTGCGGCTTTTTCTTGAGCTGTTTCTTTGGCTTGCCTGTTTACGCTGAGGAAATCAAGGTCAAATACAAAGCCGATAAAATTGAATATATCAATGATCAAAAGACATTCAGGCTTTTGGGGCATGTCGAAATGGTCGTTCGGGACATGGTTATTACCAGTGAAAAACTGGAATATGACACCGAGAATAAAGTGCTTTTCAGTGAAGTTCCTTTTGAAATTGTCCAGACTACAAAAGACAATCAAAAGCGGACAATTAAAGGCGACAAATTGATTTATGATATTCGCCTAAAGCGTGCTGATGCGGAAAATGTCTATTTGGTTGTGCCGGCTCAGTCTCCTGGACAGGAGGTGTACATTCAAGGCGAAAAAATGACCGCTTATGACGATGGCAAGCGGGTTGTTTTTATTAATGGTTTTTATACCACCTGCAATCACTTTGACAAGTCTCACCAACTCAGTGAGGGCCAAGTGGATCCTCACAATATTCAAGATATGCGCAAACAATGGACCCATTACGCGATTGATTCAGAGATTTTGGATTTTGTAGAAGGGCAACGCATCCTGGCTTGGAATGCCCGGATTATGGCTTTTGAGGGCCAGGCTTTTTGGTTTCCTTTCTGGTATATCCCGCTTGAAAACCCCCAGGGAATCAATAAGCCTGATATTGATGCCGGACAGAATCCGGTCGAAGGGGTCTTTACCAAATTCAAGGGCTATTATCACTGGAATGATTTTCATGATGGTTTTTGGTATTTGACTGCCATGGAGAAAAAAGGGGTGGGACTGGGTTTTCAGCATGATTGGGTGGCTGCGCCCAATTCGATCACCCGTTTCTATTTCTACGGTTTGCCGATCACCCATAGTTTGGTCGATGTGCCCGGTTATCTGACAGGTTTGTTTACGCCACCCAATGATCAAACTGCCACGCAAGCGGCGGCGACAACCCAGCAAACCACGACTGAACCCAATTTTTTCCAGCAAATGGCCAATTGGCGCCGCAATAAATTTCAGGATTATGAAATTAGCATCGCCCACAAGCAGCGCTTATTGCCTTACACCGAAGCTGAGCTGAAATACAACAACAAGGATTTTTACAATACCTCACCTTTTCAAGCCCAACGCAATCCCACTCAGAATTTTAGTTTGGATCTGACTGACAGCCAATTGATCTTGTTGGATCCACAAACTGAACTCAAATTGGATACCCGTTTACATTTGGATCAGAGCTTAAGTGGTCCAGTCAGTGAGACCTTTCCCAATGGTGGGGGAGATTTGTCGAGACGCCGTGTCGAAACCCAAAATGTTTCAGGTCAAAACCGCAGTGGCAATCTGAGCTTGGCCTTGGGAGAAACCAGTCTGAATCTGGATACCCAATGGCGTGAATCGAGCAGTTCGACAAAAACCGAGACCTTTCTGAATAATGTTTTAGAATCAGATAGTTCTGGCCCAATTTCAGGTGCGGCTGACAATTTGACTTCAACACTCAATTTAAATGTGCCGATCAATGAAAAATTAAAATTGACGGGCACATTTAATTACCAGAGCAATATTAATGGTATTTCAACCGCCACTCCCCAGGGCACCTTGATCCAGACCCTTAATCCACGGGTATCGTTGGCACAAACCCTGGATTGGGGCTCCCTTAATTTGAGTTATGAGGACTATTTCACGCTTTCACAGGACCGCCAAGCGGCTCAAAACCAGTCTTCGGGGCAGATTAAAAAATTACCTGAATTGCAAATTCAACTCAATCCCTTTTTTCAAGAAAGCTTTCCCATTCAATTGGAAACCCGTTTGGGTCGGTATTTTGATCCTTCTACCACTGCTTTGACTTTGTCTCAATTTAACCTCAATGAAATTGGCCGCACCCTTTTGCGGGCCTCGATCGGGGCCAAAGAGTTGGATCTGGGTATGGGCATGAAAGCCAATTTTGGTGGCACCAGTTTTGAGCAGCGCCTGTATCAAACCCAGGATGCGGAATACAATTTTACGGGCCGGGTAACCCTGCGCAATGATCTCTCGCCTTATTTTATTCCCAGTGTGACCTATGAGCGCTCGGTGCAGGATTTGGAAAACAACAATTCACCCTTTGCTGTGTTTGAACCTTTGGCTTTGCAAAACTTTAATAACCTCAATGCGAGTCTGGCATTGGTCAATTTACCTGAATTTACCTGGACCTTGAATGGGGGTTATAATTTTTTAAGCCGCAGTTATCCCTTGATTCGCAGCGATATTTCTTCCCAATTGGGCAATCAATTTATTCTGCGCAGCAATATCTCGTATGAACCCACGCTGATCCGGGAAACCGATGTGGGTACCCCGCTCAAAGACATCAACAATCAGCCTTATCTTCACAATGGCGCGACAATCACTGTCAAGCCTGAAGATGTCGGGAGCTTCTCTCCCTATGGCGGTCGTTGGGGGAACTTGACCCTTGGGATGAGTTGGCGCAGCAATGAACAGGTCTTTGCCACGGGTGCCTTGAGTACCTTTGGTCTGGAAAGTGGCATTCCTGAGGGGGTTGAACTGGGGGGAGACATAGGCTATGACTTTCATTTGGGGCGGCTCAATGCTTTAAATGGGTTGTTTAAGTTTTCTTTTGGTGATTCCTGGCTTTGGCACACCGAATTGGATTTGGCATTTTCGGTTCAGCCCACAATTTTGCAAACAACCGAAGAGTTGGCTGCATTGGTGATCCCATTTAAGCTCACCCTGCGCAAAGATTTACATGACTTTATTTTGACGGCCTCCTGGGATTCTTTTTACCAGCAATTTAATCTCAATCTTTCATTACTGGCCTTTCCGTTTAGCACCAGTGATATTTCGGGCAATTTGAATAAAATCAATCAACAGGCGGGCCAGCAGGTCAACACACTGGGACAGGGTTTTTAGGCATGGATTTGCCGGGTGAGTCTGAGGCTTCAGAAAAATTGTCTCGGCGCGATTTTCTCTGGTATACCTTGGTTTGGAGTGGCTTGGGGGCATCTTTACTTTCGACGCTAGCATATTTGCGGCTTCCAGCTTGGAGCCCTGGTTTGGCATCGGTCATTTTGGGCTTTCCCCAAGATTGGGCAATCGGTGAAGTGAAAGCCTTTCCCGCTTATCAAACTTGGTTGATTCGCAGTTCTGCTGGGTTTTATGCTTTGCGCTCGGTTTGTACCCATTTGGGTTGTACCCCTGTCTGGAAATCTGATGCGGAAAAGTTTCATTGCCCCTGCCATCACAGTTATTTTGACTTGGCAGGTGTGCGAGAGACAGGGCCCGCTTTGCGCGCTCTTGAGCGCTACCGGCTCTTTTGGGGCCAACAGGGTGAAATTATGTTGGACAGATCCCAAACGTTTCGCCGAGAATTGGGCGAATGGGAAGATGCGGGTGCTTGGCTGCCTTTTCCTCGGGCTTGAGCGGTATAATACCTCGCGGACCCAGACATTGATTTGGGAAATTATGTTGGGGCACTCTCAGCAAGCAAAGAGGTAGTGAAAATGACTAAAGTTGAACGTATTCAAGCCCGTCAGGTGTTGGACTCCCGTGGAAACCCCACCCTTGAAGTGGATGTGATGGTCTCTGGTGGCGCAGTTGGACGCGCGATAGTGCCTTCTGGTGCCTCGACAGGGGTCCACGAAGCTCTGGAATTGCGAGATACCGACAACAAGGCTTATTTGGGCAAAGGGGTTCAGCAGGCCGTTAAAAACGTGCATGAGCTGCTTGCGCCTCATTTACTGGGTATGAATGCCATGGATCAGCTCAAATTGGATTCCCGCATGCTGGAGTTGGATGGCACAGAGAACAAATCCAAATTGGGGGCCAACGCTATTTTGGGGGTTTCGATGGCGACAGCCAAGGCCGCGGCCCAATCTTTGAATCTGCCTCTTTATCGCTATCTGGGCGGATTTACCAGCTGTGTTTTGCCCGTACCCTTTATGAACGTGATCAATGGGGGTGCCCATGCGGACAATAACCTGGATGTCCAGGAGTTTATGATTGCGCCTGTGGGAGCCTCGCGCTTTTCGGATGCGCTGCGGATGGGGGTAGAAACCTTTCATGCCTTAAAAAAATTACTCAAACAAGATGGCTTGGTGACGGCTGTGGGCGATGAGGGTGGTTTTGCCCCCAATTTGAGCTCCCATCGCCAGGCTTTGGAATATATTCTGAAAGCAATTGAGGCAGCGGGTTATCGTCCTGGCGAAGATATTTTCTTGGCTCTGGATGTGGCTGCCAGCGAGTTTTACAAGGAAGGTGCTTATCAACTCAAAGGTGAAGGCAAAAACCTCAGTTCAGCTGAGATGGTCGATTATTTGTCTCAATTGGCCCAAGACTACCCGATTGTCTCGATTGAAGATGGTATGGCAGAAGACGATTGGGATGGTTGGAAAAGTCTCACTCAGGGGCTTGGCAAAAAACTGCAATTGGTGGGAGACGATCTCTTTGTCACCAACGTCAAACGCTTGCAACAGGGTATTGATCAAGGTGTGGGCAATTCGATTTTGATCAAAGTCAATCAAGTGGGCACTTTAACCGAGACCTTTCAATCAATTGAGTTGGCCAAACGCTTTGGGTATACCTATATGATTTCACATCGTTCGGGAGAAACCGAAGATACCACAATTGCTGATATTGCTGTGGCTACCAACTCGGGTCAAATCAAAACAGGGTCGGCATCCCGCACGGACAGAATTGCCAAGTACAATCAACTCTTGCGGATCGAAGAAGAGTTGGGACAGAGCGCAACGTTCTGGGGTAAACAAACTTTTAATAAGAAATAAGAGAGCGTTAACCTTGTTAAGGTCAGTCTCTGCTCTGATTTTGCGATAGATCATCTATCAAAGCGTAAGAGGAGAGACTGGCCATGTCTAATTTCAAAGTTCTCACCAACCAGATTTTTAACCGTCCAGATCCCAATTACGTGCCTCCTCCGTTGCCCACGCGTCCTGAACAAAACGTGCAAATGGCGCAAAGACCCTATTACCCACCCGCTCCACAACAACAGAAGCAACAAAAACCCACCGAAATTGCCATCTCTGATCTCAAGTACAATGCGTTTAATATCGATCGGATGAAGTTTAATATCACCAGCCGCAGTGGCTTTGACGGGGTGACACCCGACATGGTGATCTGGGATCGATATCAATACAATGTCTCGGACTTTCAACTTAATGCAGATGAAGTGGAGTTGTCCAATTATCTCAATTGGGCACTTCAAGAAAAAGGCATTCAAGATGCCAAGGTAGATTTTCACTCTGGGAATAAAATGACGCTGTCTGGCAAATACCCACTCTTGGGTTTGCCTTTGCCGTTTAGCGCTGAAGTAAGTTTGACGATTACACCACTCAATCAATTATTGATGTCAATTGATGATTTTAAAACAGGTTTCAGTGTACCCACAAAACTCAGAGACGCACTTTTGGGGCTGTTTGTGAGTGATGGTTCTCAGACCCCGACTCCGAATGGTATGCCACTTTCACCTTTGGAGGCCTTTTCTTTTTCTGATTCACTCAAACGCGTGGGGCCCAATCAAATCATGTTGGATTTTGGCAAAATGAAGGTGCCTATGCATTTGCCTTTGTCTAAATTAATGACCACTGAACAGGGCTTCCAATTGAGTGGTGGGACTGAACAAACAGCATCACCCAACGTTCAAAAACCCTGATCTCGGCAATTTGTCCACTCTTAAATTTAAATTGTCTACTGCCTGTTGACTAGACAGGTGTCCATTGCAATGATTTCTGCTCTTCGGCGGTTTTATTGCGGATACCAAAGAGCAGGGTCAAATTGAGTCTGCGCTGAAGATAACCTGGTTGAAATTTGAATTGATCAGAGGCATGAAACAGACCTGAATTAAAAAACAGGGCACGGTTGTATTGATAGGGAATGTTATATGCTTTGCAGGGTTTGCCTTTTACAATGTCTGAAAGGCTGTATCTGCGAGGATCCCAATCATCAGGCGCCATAACATCATAGACAATCAAGCCCCCCCGTTCAGGCTCTAAATTGGCTTCATCGGGAGTGAGCCAAAAATTGACATTGACTTGCCCGCCAGAATCGGCGTGAATGCCCACACCTGGGTGTTGGGAGTCGTATTTATAACCCCACATCAAGCTAAGGGGGTAAGGCCCCAGGATTTTTGGAAAAGTTTTTCTCAATTCTTGGGCCAATTGTAATAGAAGGGGAGTGCAAAATCCATGGGGGAGGTAGGCCCCAACATATCCCCCCCGCAGGTAATCCTGCCAGATGGTTGAACTGAGCATAAAATTTCTCAGTTTTTCGAGCAAAGCCAGCGATAAAATATGATTGGCAAAGGCAAAACCGGGCTGGTTGTGGTGATATGACCAGGAAATGCGTTCGCTGTCTAAATCTTCAGAAAAAAAAGCCCCCTCAAATCTGGGGGAGGATTCAAAATACAAAAGTCGGCCCCAAAACGGGCTCAACAATGTCTGTTCCTGTTCCGTGAGAGGAAGCAATTCTGTTGTCGCTTGGTTCGGATAGCGAACAGCCAAAGACTGAATCACCTGATCTACATCTTGTTTCAGATTACCAAAGGGGGAGAAAGGCAGTTTTTGGGTGGTGATCAGATAATCTAATTGGGCTGAATCATGCAAGAGTTTATGTAAAGGCAATTCGTTTGGCACAGCCCAAGACCGCTCAAAAAAAACAGCTTGCTCCTCAATAGAACTGAGATTCCAAGGCTTGCCCTGACGCTCAAACAGGGACCTTTCTAAACATTGAGAGGCAAAGGCATAATTTTCTTGTGCCAGAGCCTGAAGCCCCGTTTGAAGCCAATATTGAGCTGATTCTGACACAAAAGTTAGACAAGGACTTCGTTTAATACCAAGGCCTGTTCAATCACGCCCCCACCCAATAACATATCTTGAGCATCGTAAAAAACAGTGATCTGTCCAGGAGAAATGGCACTTTGGGGATCGTCAAAGATAACCCGCACACTGTCCCCGTTGATGGGTTCGATCAAAGATGGAACAAGATCTGAACGGTAGCGGATACGCACCCGTGCTCTGAGAGGGGCATTTAATTCAGAAATTGCCGACCAATTGATGCCCGAGGCAGTTAAACCATCAGAGAAGGTTTGATCGCGGGGGCCCACTATCACCTGATTTTTAGCTGCGTCTATTTTGAGCACATAGAGGGGGTGTTCGTGAGCTAAACCCAGGCCTTTGCGCTGTCCTACGGTGTAGTGCACAATGCCTTCGTGCTGTCCCAAGACTTTCCCTTCGATATCAACAATATCTCCGCCCTTGATCGATTTTTGATAGTGATTGCGCCAAAAATCATTGAGGCTGTCTCCTACAAAACACAAATCTTGACTGTCTGGTTTGTTAATGACCGGATCCAGGCCCAGCTCTTGGGCCATTTTACGCGTTTCTGCTTTGTGGTAATGCCCCAAGGGAAACATCAATTCAGAGAGCTGTGTCTGGCTGAGGCGATAGAACATATACGTCTGATCTTTGTTGGGATCCAGGCCCCTGTAAAGCTGATAGCGGTTGCTTTCGGCATTGTGTAAAAGACGCACATAATGACCAGTGGCCATTTTATCTACTTCCATATTGTCTTTAACGGCTTGCCACAGATGCTGAAATTTCATTTTAAAATTACAGGTGGGGCAGGGATTGGGGGTGCGCCCATTCATGTACTCGTTTACAAAAGGGGTGACCACTTCTTTTGTAAATTCGGGAATCAGGTTGTAGACATGGTGTTCGATACCCAGTTGTTTGCATACCCATTCAGCGTCTTCAATGGCGTCGCCTGAACAGCATTTACTGCCATCCCAAATTAACATGGTAACGCCCACCACTTCATGGCCAGCTTGTTTGAGCAGGGCTGCTGCAACAGAGCTGTCCACGCCACCACTCATACCAACTGCAACACGCATCGTTTACACTCCTTATTTCTTGCTGAGCACATTACCCATCAAGGATCATTATGAATGTCCTATTGCTTCTGAATTTTAAGAAGGGGAAAAGTCTCAGAAAAATCGTATTATTTGGGTTAATTCTAACATGGAAAGGGCTTTTGCCGGATAGAGGATGGGCAGTTTTGTTATACTGTAAAACATGTATCCTATCGAATCAAAACTCAACCTCAACACCGCTGAATCCCACAAAAATGCAGAGGTATACCGGCAGGCTGTGGTGGAATTTCGCGCCAAATTGGCCCGTCTCCAGTCTGGCGGCTCACCGGCTACCCGTTCCAAACACGAAGAACGTGGCAAGCTCTTTGTTCGGGATCGCATCGTTCAACTCTGTGATCCGGGTACCCCTTTTCTTGAACTGAGTCCTTTTGCCGCTGATGCCGTCTACGAGACCGATGTGCCTGCCGCAGGTATTATTACAGGCATCGGATTGGTGGAAGGACAAGAGGTCATGATTGTGGCAAATGATGCGACAGTCAAAGGTGGCACTTATTTTCCCTTGACCGTTAAAAAACATTTGCGGGCCCAAGAGATTGCCCTGGAAAATCATCTGCCTTGTATTTATCTGGTGGATTCCGGGGGCGCATTTTTGCCTCTGCAATCAGAGGTTTTCCCTGACCGAGAGCATTTTGGCCGAATTTTTTATATGCAGGCTCAGATGTCTGCGCGGAATATTCCCCAAATTGCTGTTGTGATGGGATCATGTACTGCAGGCGGGGCCTATGTGCCCGCGATGTCTGATGAAACCATTATTGTACGCAATCAGGGCACGATTTTTCTTGGGGGGCCACCTTTGGTGAAAGCCGCAACGGGTGAAGTTGTTAGCGCTGAGGATCTTGGTGGTGCAGATGTGCATACCCGTCTGTCTGGGGTTGCTGATCATTTGGCCAATAATGATCAAGAAGCCCTCGAAATTGCCCGACATATTGTTGCCAATCTCAACCGGGTCAAACGTATTTCCTTGGATATCCGGCCTCCACAAGAGCCACTTTACTCACCTGATGAACTCTACGGCGTCATCCCCGCTGATGAGCGGCAAACTTACGATGTGCATGAGGTCTTGGCCCGTCTTTTGGATGGCAGTGAATTTCACGAATTTAAGGCTTTGTATGGGCCGACTTTAGTGTGTGGTTTTGGTCGCATCATGGGTTATCCGGTCGGGATTGTTGCCAATAACGGCATTTTATTTTCCGAAAGTGCCCTCAAAGGTGCTCATTTTATTGAATTGTGCAGCCAACGCGGTACACCTTTGATCTTTTTGCAAAACATCGTTGGTTTTATGGTTGGCAAAGACTATGAGCGTGGGGGAATTGCCAAAGACGGCGCTAAATTGGTACAAGCCGTAGCTACGACCTCTGTGCCCAAATTTACAGTGATTATTGGTGGCTCATATGGCGCTGGTAATTATGGTATGTGTGGCCGGGCTTATAGCCCCCGATTTCTTTGGATGTGGCCCAGGGCCCGCATCGGTGTTATGGGGGGTGAGCAGGCTGCCAATGTGCTTTTAACGGTGAAGCGTGATCAGTTGCAAGCCAAGGGTCAAGATTTGACTGAGCAAGAGCAGCAAGCGTTTAAAGCGCCCATCTTGAAAACCTATGCCGATGAAAGTGATGCCTATTTTGGTTCTGCACGGCTCTGGGATGACGGTATTATTGATCCCGCTGAAACCCGCAAGGTTTTGGGGCTGGCAATTGCCGCCTCACTGAATGCCCCGCAGCAAGAAACCCGGTTTAGTGTCTTTAGAATGTGATGAAACAATTTTTAATGGCATTGGCTATTCTGCTGCTGACTCTGAATGTCACAGCCCAGGAGTTGCCCCAAGAGGTTCCAATCCCTACCCCCTCAACACTTACAAGTATTGAACCAACGAATCTTCCTGTACCTGTTTTAACGAGCTCTCCGAGCAAAGTGATTCAGGGCCAATCCGTTGAATTAAATTTACAAACGGCTTTACCAGGCAAATACAGAGTAGATGTGGCGGGTCAATCACTGCCTTTGTTTGCAAATGGGCAAACGGAAGCGGGCCAAAAAAACAAATACCGTGCTTTTTTGGCGATCAAAGGCGATCTTAAGCCGGGAGGATATACACTGCTGCTTAAAGCTGAAAATGGCCAAGTGCTTTTAAAAGACAAGCTAGAAGTGATGCTAGGTACTTTTGGTACTCAGTATATTCGCTTTGTGCGTCCCCCTTTAAGTCCGGAGCAAGCCGCTTTGGTCGCAGAAGAAGACAAGTCGGTCGATGACGCCCGTTTTTCCCAAACTGAGCAAGCACTGTGGGACAGTCCCTTTATTTTGCCTGTGCCCCATCGCATGAGTGCGGCTTATGGAACACGTCGATATCTCAATGGCAAATACAATGGTTACCACTCGGGGGTCGATTTTGCCTCTCCCCATGGTTATCCTATCAAAGCCCCCGCCAATGCAATTGTGGCTTTGGCCAGCTATTTTTCAAAATACAATTCCAATGGCAATACGATCTTTTTGGATCATGGCCAGGGCGTGACCTCAGTCTATATCCACATGAGCAAGCTCGCCGTCAAAAAGGGCGATCGTGTCAAAAAGGGACAGACGATTGGCTACATTGGTACCACAGGACGTTCGACAGGACCCCATTTGCATTGGGGGTTCTATCTTAATGGCTATAATACCGACGGGATGAGCTGGATCCGTTTTAGTGAGCGCGCGTTTCGCTGAGTGTTTGGGCCTGCGCCAAAGCTTTTTCGAGTGATTGGGCCAATTCGGGCTGGGTCTTCATCACTGTAGCCAGTTGATTTTTCACTTCGCCAATCAGCTGCGAGAGTTGGCTCTTGGCAGCTCGTTGATGGCTTGTGTTGTTGGCTGTGGCTTCCGCTTTTTCTTCAGAAATGGCTTTCTTAAGGGCATCCATTTGGGGTTTGACCTTGGTGTAATAATGCTGCATATTTTCTTGCATGATTTTTTGGGCCCGAGCCAAAGATTGATCAATGCCATCTAATAATGACTGAATATTTTGATTCTGGATTTCTTGGACGAAATCTAGGGCTTGCTGGGTTTCTGCTGTATCGGAGGGCTGTTCCCAGTCTTGTAAACTTATTGCGGAGGGGGGAGGCGTCTCCTCTGGCGGCAGTGATTCTGTTGCAAAATGAACCTGTGTGGGTTCTGTGCCGTGCTGGGCCTTGGGCGCGGAAACCTGTGCTTGATCTGTTCCCAAGCTATTTTCTTGATCTGAAGCTTGCTGTGGGTGATCGGGCTGGGCCTGGCCATTCAAATTTAAATCCTGTGAGCTTGGGATGGGATCTGTTTTGGGCTGAAGAGGTAAATAATGTGATTTTTGTACAGATGGATCAATTTTCATCGCTTAGCATCCTTTGTAAGGCTCTTTGTGATCTTGTACCCCTGTTTTGATAGAAATATGCAGAAAGTCAGCGAAGATCTTTTTTAAGTCAAAATTGACCTATAAATTAATTCAAATGCTTTCTGTGAGCGGGTTTGACCGATTGTTAAAAATATTATGTGCCGATTAAATAAATGGGATTCTTCAAAAACAAGATTAAAAGATCGTTTTCCCTCGCAAGTTTTGCGGGGGGTTGCCTATAGTTATTATGTAAAGATTAACAACCTTAACCCAAAATTAACTAACTAAAGATCAAAACTAAGTTAGACATGTATGTGGAGGACAACATGAGCAGCATTAATAGATTGCAAGGCAACAGCGGATTTGACTTTTCTGTCTCCAAATCCGGTCGTGCCCAAAAAGCCGGTTCCGCTGCTGCTCCGAGTGGTGGTGTACAGGGTGCTTCAGGCAAACCTTCCGCCTCTAAAAATGAAGACATTCTCAATATCAGTTCTGTCGTCGGTTCGGCCGGTGGTGCTGCTACCCAGGTCAATTTGGGCGGAAGCAGTGCTTTGTCTCCCTCGGTTGCCGTTGGCGCGTTAAAAGGTGCTTCTGCACAGCTCTCTAAAGAAAATCGCGCTGAGCTGACTGTTGTTGAAATGGCCAACCAGCTTGCCGAAGCTATGTTTGCCGCCTAGAGGTTTTCAGGCGTGAGCGCACAAGAACCCCCGATTGTAATAGACCTCGATGCAGGCAAAGAGAACGTTGTAAAACAGATCACTGAAATCTTAAAGCGGTATTCCGTTTACTTAAAAGAGGGAGATATATCTCTCTCTTTTATTTTGCGAAAATCAGGTGAAAAAGATCGCGAATTCAATTATAATTTTACCAGGGATGGTTATGACAACGCTGAGCGTGATGTTGTTTTTCCTGTGGTAGTCAAAGAGATTTTGCGTAAAGAGTTGCCTGAAAAAATTGCTTCCAACCCCAGATTGGTCAATCATGTGATGCAGGATCTCAAGCGCGATCCCTATTGGTCTACCAATGTGGTCAAGTTGTTGGATGCCATTCAGACACATAGTAAATAATCAATTAAATAGATCCGCTGTTATAAAGCGCTGGATTTTTTAAACCGTCGAGGGAGGGAGTGGTTTTATGGCAATTATACCCATTTCAGATTCGGGCCCAATGAAGTCCCAGGTGGCAAAAGAGTTGGGACAGACTGCTTCCAAAGACAGTACCAATCTGAAAGTCACCCCTGCCCTTGAACAAGTGATTCACCAAACACCTTATGGCAAAGATGGGATGTTGCTGTCTGCCAAAGATCAGTACAATGCAATGACCACTATTTTGCCAAATTCTGAGTTAGAAAAATCCCGTCAGCAACTGAAAAAAGAAAAAAAGAAAAAGAAAAAAGACAAAGAAGAAAAGAAAAAACAAAACTTTTGGGATTGGCTTTTTTCTAAATAATAGTTCGCCTCATATTTAATTTATTCCTAACCCCTGTCTCAAAACAGGGGTTTTTGGCTTAATAAACTTAAAAAAGCTTGAGTGGATATTATTAATGAATTTCTTTTGATTAAATGATCTTAAAAAATATGTTTTGATACGCCGCCTTTTGGTTATTCCCAGCTATAAGACCAGATGCGCAGACGTGTACCAAAAATCCGGAGGTTTTCAATATGACGAGTAGTGGTGGGATGTCAGGGATCCGCGAGGCATTGCGGTCTGCTGAACAACTGATCAATATTGAGGCCTCTAATTTAACCCGCAGTCAGATTCCCGGTTCTAAATCTGTGCGGGGAACTCTGCAGGGAATTGATACCCTGAATTTTGGTAATGGACGTACAGCTGCGGGTCCTGGAACCTCTTTGTCTGCGACCACCACCGATTTTAGTCAAGGTGGATTGGTTCATACGGGGTTTACCACCGATCTCGCAATCAATGGCCGTGGTTTTTTTATCTTATTTGATGCCAAAGGCGAGTATTATTTTACCCGCAATGGTTCCTTTCATTTTGATAATACGGGCACTTTGGTGAACAGTGATGGCCTAAGCGTCGCGAGCTTTGACCCTGCGACAGGGGCACTTGAAAAGACCACGATGGAAATCAATCCTGTGGTGTCTCAGCTGGGACAGCAAATTTTGGATCAGCTTAAAGCCGACGGAACGCAAACGGCAGCCCAAATTGCGACGGCTTTGTCTGAGCCCTTGGCCAATGTTACGACTGAATTGGCCTCTTTGCGCGTGTCGGAGTATGTGACAGACAAAGTTGTTGGCCCCGATGTATTATTTACCCATAATTTGGGATATGCAGGGGATCAGGTCGATTTCGACCGACAGGGATTTTTGATCAATGAAACCCGTGGCCTGCGTAAAGGCAACCAAATTGCCTTGGCTATTTTCCCCAATTTACAAGGTTTAAGCAATTCTCGCTTTGGGGGAGTTGTTTATAAAGCGACTGATGCTGCTGCTCCTGGAGGGATTCCTGGTGTGGGGGCCCCCGGCGATCTTAAATTGGGACTGGGTGATTTGGAAAGCCAAGCTTTGGAACAGTCAAATGCTGAAACACCAAGTAGCATGGGTCTTTTGGGCCTTTTGTCGCGCAATTTTACTTCGACAACGGCTGCGATGAAAACTTTTTTAAATGCTTGGGATGATTTGATCAGCGTTTTTCGCTAAGAATTGAGAAATGTCTTATTTACTGCCGGTACTCTTGGGAGGACTGGCAGTTTTTCTGTGTGTGGCTGGGTTTTTTTTGTTCAAAAAAAGGCTGTTTTTAAACCATTCCTTTGCGCTGGTTTTGCTAATACAGGCTGTTATTTTGGGACTATTTCCCGTATTGAATTCCCCCAATGTCATAGCCCCTTCAAAGCTTGATTTGTATTGGTATCAAGGGGGAAATTTGCATCGTGCGACATGGGCTGATTGGCAAAAGGCCACCATTCAAAATCGCTTGGCAACAGCCACTGATTATCTCAAAAAATTGCGGGAACAGGGAATTTTTGTGGCGCGTATTCGTGGTCTGGACGAGTATCGGCCTTGGGCTGCCGCACTTGTGGACTGTATGGAATGGAAGTATGCACAAGAAAACGGGCCACAACCAGAAGCTATGGCCCGTGCGTGTTTAAGTCAACACAAAATAGAGCGTTTTTTTAAACCTTAAAGACTGGCCAAAAAAGCAACCAGATCTTGGTATTCTTTGTCGCTCATGGTGCTTTTTAAGGGAGGCATAGAAGGTGCAAATCCATTGACCACAAAGGCTGTTGGATTTTCGATCGACTCCTTGATATAAGTGACCGCATCTTTACCTGCGACACGTGTTGCGGCTGTTTTGCCTAAACCGTCAAGCTTGGGGCCAATTGTGCCCACAGCGCCTTCAACAGAACTGACTGCGTGGCAGGTGGTACAGGTTTTTGTTTTAAAAACCTGGGCTCCCGCTTTTACATCTCCGCTTGCTGCTGTTTTGGTTGCATGCTCTTCAGTTTTGGGAGCAGCGTGCTCTTCTGTTTTGGGAGCAGCGTGCTCTTCGGTTTTGGGAGCAGCGTGCTCTTCGGTTTTGGGAGCAGCGTGCTCTTCGGTTTTGGGAGCAGCGTGCTCTTCGGTTTTGGGAGCAGCATGCTCTTCAGTTTTG
>JBFWRL010000023.1:0-46101 GCA_050248915.1 Candidatus Sericytochromatia bacterium | reverse complement strand
TCCTTGAGCATCCACCACACAATCTTGGGGTTGATTAAAACGTGCTGTTTTCAGTGATCCGTCTTGAAATCCCGCATCTTCGGAGCCAGCTATGGTAGTGACCTGACCATCTTTACTCAATTTACGTATGCTATTGGTGTCGATAACGTACATATCACCACTTTTGGGATCAAAACAGCTTCCTCTTAATTGATTAAAGGTGGCCTGCTTGGCCGCCCCATCTTGGAAGCCTTTCGCCCCTGTACCGGCAACGACTTCAACAGGACGAGAGGAAAATGAAGGTGTCGGGCTGGGGCTTTCGACCAGAGTAACACTGGAAGTTGGCACTGGAGAGTTAGATGTCGAAGGCGACACAATTGGAGATGGACTGGCCACAGAAGGCTTCACAACAGGCGTTTGCCCCGAAGGAGGCTGACAGGCAGCCAAGAATAACAACCCACCCAACCAAACACTGAATTTTCCCATCTTCATCCTCCCAACAGCTTTGTGAGTCTATTTTAACCTATTCAACTCCGAGCAAAAAATTGGGAGATAACCTTTGTGATAACTTTATGCGCGATTACCGTAATTTGTTGCAACATCGTCTAAGCGCATCGCAGATACTGTGGGCTAATTACTGGAGCCCAAAGAAGATCAATCAAGGAATGTGAAAAAATGTAAATTTTTTTATATTCCTTTACCACCTGTCTTAATTAAAGTAATTACTGTTAATTTTGGAACACTCCCAAGCCACTATTTAGTGCCCACGCGCTAAAAAAAACACAAAACCAAGCAAACACTGAATGAGTAGGCTTTTACACGCTTTTGGGTCTTGAAAATTAAACCCAAGCACTCTGAATCTTTACTTCTTTCGGAGAAACTTTATGACAAAATCATGACAATAAAAATACATAAACAAAATTTTTAAACCCCTTTTAAAGCCATCGCCTGGCTTCTATTTTCAAGACGGCGGTGATACTATCAGAAAAGTATCTCAAGAGGACTTAAAGTTTACGTGAAAAAGTCTCAACAACCAGTGCTCTTTATTTGGGTTTTGATTCTGCTCGTTTGGGGGCTTTTTAGCGCTTGTTCCCTTCAAAACAATGCCTTACCCAATCTGCCTCCAGATAATGCTCAAGCCAGCTCAAGCCCGCTTTCAGAAAAAGACCAGTTTCTGGCCTGTTTACCTGAAGTTCATACCCTAAAGGGCAGCGACGTCGGCAATATTACATTAGAAACCCATCATTCTTGTTTTAAGCCTGAAGACATCAAAAGTGTAGAGTATTTTTATTCAAATCTGTCAGGCAGTAGTGGTACGATTTTAGCGAAGAAATCAGAGACTCCTTTTCGGGTCAGATTGCAGTGGAAAAATGGCGTCTTTCTTTTCAGCGAAACAGAACTTAAATCAGGGGTGCGGCTGAGAAGTAAAAATATTGCGATTAACCCCTATGATTTTAATGAGCAAACCGCTGCTGTTTTGTCAGACTCAAAACCGAACTTGGATTGTTTGCCAAAAGTTGTTAGTACAATTTTTAATCATGAAAATAACGCATTGGGTTATTTTACTTTAAACATTACCTCTGCTTGCTTTCGTAATGAAGACTTTAAATATGTTTACTATTCTACGAGCTTCCCTGAAAGTGTTAATGAGGTTCAAAAGATGGGGGATTTTATACAAGAAACCCCACCTGCCTTGCTTGGAAGAATACCTTTTTCAAAGCGAGATGCCCCCCCTTTTCAGAGTCAATATCCTTTTTGTAATGAATATGCTGGTACCGAACTTCTTTTCTTGGCTCATATTCGGCTTAAATCAGGTGAGTATTTAACCACAGCCCCCATTAAAATCGATTTCCCCAAAAGAGAGGGGTGTCCCCCGCCCCCGGACGGGCAAGCAGGCAGTGGAAAATGAGATGTTCAAATTCTTTCTGTGTTATGTACCAAATAGCAGGACACTCACAATGCCACGCGGTTTGGGATGGCGTTGATGGAATTTGAATCATGAAAACCCGTCATCGATTTATTATGATGGCCGCCATAAGTGCCTTGATTTTTTCAAGTTGTTTTGATTCTGCTATTTTGGTTGCAGGGCTCAAAACACCCGAAGAATATGCGCAACGCCCCTCTGCAGATAAAGATATGGATGCGGTAGATGGCGTGGGCTCTTTGGCTCGATTTACTTATATCCAAGATATTGCAGTCGATAGTCAGGACAATGTCTATGTTGCTGATTTATCCTCTCAAAACAAAAAAACTTCTGAAGCAATTTTTCGTAAAATATCTGCTGATGGAACTGTTACAACCTTAAAAAACAGTTCATTTTCTGCACCAAGTCCATCTTTACCTGTACCTAATCAACGCTTATTTAAAGACACATATCTTTACATTCAAAGTTCAATCATGGCAATCAAAGACGAAGTACTTTATATTGGGTCAACAGATTGTATCTATCGTGTCGATTTAAGACAACCCTTTGAAAAGCAAATTATTCAGTCTTATTGGGGCTCTTGCCAAAGTGGAGAGCAAAACCAAAGTTTAGAGAACCATCCAGAAACAGCCAAAGAGCGTATCACGATTAAATCCAATCTGACCCTAACCCATGATGATACGCTTTATGCCGTCGCTGAATCGTCAAGGGTAGGGAACTTTATATTTAAACTTTCGCCCAATCAAACACAAGTCGAAAAGACAACCTTTAATGGTTCATTGGCTAAAACATTTGGTTTCAGCCATGATCACCGGCTCTTTATTGGCTATTTTGATCCCCCTGTAGGCCCGCCACCTATGGGAAAGGGAAAATTGTATACCGAAATTAGAGACTCAAAAGGTTCTAGCGAAGTTGACTATTTTTTTAATCACATGGTGTTTGATAAACAAAATCGGCTGTACACATACAAAAATTCTGAAATTGTTCGTTATGACTCAGACTGGAAACCCAAGTGGATTGGGCGTTTGTATAGTAATAGCCGAGTTCAACGCATGGTCTTAAACCCGTCTGAAACCGCTTTGTTTTTGGCGAGTGAAACAGCTGTTTACCGCGTACCACTCCCCAAAGACTGAGAGAAAGGGGGAGCGCGAACAACCCCGCCTTTAAACCAAGCGGTGGCTCTTGATCGCCGTTAAATAGGCCTGCTGCAAATGCAAGAAGCGCTCGGCCTGCCCGCCCTGGTCGGGGTGAAACTGTTTGGCTTGGCGGCGGTAGGCCTGTTTGATCTCGTTGAGGCTGCAGGGGTATTGCAGACCCAGCACCTGCAAGGCCTGGCGCTGCACCGGGCCACAATCGCCCAGACCGTGTTCGCCGCGAAAGCTCTCAGTGGCATCGAGATAGGCCTCACGCTCAGCGGGGCTCATTTCCATCAGGCGCTTGATCTCCCGCACAAAGACCCGGCGGCTGATCTCCGAGAGCGGGTCAAATTGGCGGCGCAATTCTGGGCTGAGGTATTTTTCCTCGTCGGAGAATTGCTGAATCAAATGGCTGAGTTCTTGGACCAAATAGGCATGGGGCAAATGGGGAGCCAGGGCCCGCGCATGCACCTCTAGACGGTGGCGGTGGTGATCGGGCAAACGCCGGGAATGAAAACGCACAAATTTGCGCAGCTCGGGCGCTGCCCAGTCATTGGCGCTAGAAGTTTTGGAGCTGGCTTTGGAGCTTTGGCGTTGCATATTTTGATTATACCCGGCAAGAGCGGCTTTTTTCGAGAGTTTAACACAGCGGGAATTTAAAAGCAGTAACCGCTAACACCTATTTATCTCCTTCAGGGCCAAATCACACCAGGCCAAGCGCTGCTGCTCATACATCAGGCCCGCTTGCAGGGTCAGCCAGATCAGGCGCTGGGCATAAGCCAAGCTGGCGGGGTCGGCAAAATACTGGCTTTCAATCGCCAGATACATCTTCAGCCGGTTGGCGTGTTGGGCGCGCTGCTGGGCCAATTCAGCCAAGAGGACGGCGGGCTCAACGCAATTGCCAGCATAGAGCTTGACCAAAAGGGCATCGCGGATCGGGGAGGGGTCGGCAGGGCTGGCAATCCAGCGCTGGAGTTCACCCAGCCCCAAGGGGGTGATTTGGTAAAGCTTGCGCTCGGGTTTGCCCACCTGGGGCATGACCTCGTGTTGCACCTGGCCTTGGGCTTCGAGTTTGGCCAAATCCCTGTAGATTTGTTGGTGGCTGGCTTTCCAGAAATGGCCCAGAGAGCCATCAAAATGCTGGGCCAACTCATAACCCGTGGCACATTGCTGGCTGAGTGCGGCCAAAAGGGCGTGGGACAAAGACATGGTTTTCTCCTTGCGCGGCTGAGACTTGACTTATGCAATTTGTTGCATATACAATCAGTATAACATTATGCAATTTGTTGCATATGCTTTCCTTCAATCCAGATCACAACAGAGGTAAAACACCATGACATTCTGGCCCACTTTGGCCAGCGCCCTGCACTTGCTCAGCCTGGCTTTGGGTCTGGGAGGCATTGTCTTGCGGGCGGTGGCATTTTCTGAATTGGCCAAAGACCCCGACAACCCCCAATGGCGGGCCCGGCTCTTCTTGGGGGACAATCTCTGGGGCTTGGCGGCCCTGTTTTGGATTGGCAGCGGCCTCTGGCGGCTCTTGGGCGGGCTCGAAAAACCCATGCTCTGGTACCTGAGCTACGGGGTCTTCTGGGTCAAGATGGCGCTCTTTGGCTTAATCTTTGGCTTGGAATTGCCGCCGATGATCAGCCTGATCAAGGCCCGCATACAAGCCGCCAAACACCCTTGGCAGCCCCCCGTGGCCCTGCTGCAACGCTATGCCCTATTCAGCCGAATCGAAGCCGGTCTCACTGTTGCCATTGTCTTTGTCGCCGCCCTGATGGCCCACGGCTGGCAATACCCAGGCACCTGACATCGATGCCCCTAACCCCTAATCCTCAAACACCGGAGCGGGGGTGCTGCGCATAAAGTCTGAGAGTGCCAGCAGGAAGTCATCCCAGGCACTTTCACGGGCAAAGCGGGTTTCTTGGTAGGTCTTGAGCAGGTAATTGCGGTATTTGTCTTCGGTCAGGGCCGTGCCGGGGGGCATCAAGATCGAGAGCCCGTTGGCCTTGGCGCCAAAGCTATCGCGGGCATGAATCGTGGCCGCTTCTTGGGCCCGGCGGGCATTTAAAACCGCCGCTTCGATTTGGGGATCGTTGATCTGCTCCAAGAGGGCCGAGCCAAAGGCCCAAAAATCGCGCAGGAAATAGCCCTCGTTGTTTTCTTTAAAGCCCGGCACCGAGAGATAGACTGCGCGGATCTGAGCACCATGGGTCGGCATTTTGGCTTTGAGCAGATTGGCCAATTGATTCACAGCTGTTTTGAGGCCGCCGAGTTGATTGAGGTCAAAGGCTGCCAAGGTGGTATAACCCTGGCGCTTGCCCCCATTTTTGGCATTGGCCTGGATCGCCAATTGGCGGGCAATCTCACGCGGAGCCACGCCTTGGCCAGCCATGTCGTCAAATAGGCGGGTCATGGTGATATTCGAATTTTCGACCGAATAGGAGACATCTTCCGAGGCCAGGGCGTAATCGACGGTGCCCGTGAGTTCGTAAAGGGCTTCGAGATTGCCCATCAAACAGGCGCGGAAATACACCAGATCGAGTTTGCGGCCCCGCAGGGCTTGGCGCATGGCACCATTGAGCTGAGCAGGCGTTAACATCTTTTGTTGCTGTGTTGCGGGCAAAATTTGCCCGCCAGGCGCGGTCTGCACCTTGTCGGTGCCAATCCCCATTAGGCCACCGCCGTGGGTGTAGATCTGCAGGTATTTGTATTGGGCGGGATAGCGATCGAGGCTCCATTTGAGTACCTCAGAAAAGACAGCCGGATTGTTGGACTGTACTTCGCCCACCCCCGGTGCCAAAACGCTCTGGGGAGCCCTGACGGTTTTGGGATCACTGTCGGCCTCTTGCAGATAATACAAGCGGCTGTCCCCCATTTGATTGCCATCGCGAAAGACCAGATTGTAGACCTGGTTTTGGGGCAGATCGTCCATCATTTCCAACATTTGGCGCGACCAGGGGCTTTGGTGGCCTTCGTCATCGGCCATCATATACGTGAGTTTAACGGCTTTGCGGGGAGCTTTGCCCACGGGCAATTGGGGCTGGGCCTGAAAATTTTGGTAGGCCCCGGCAGAAAAAGCGGACTGACTGAGGGCCTGCAAAGGGGATGATAGAGCGCGGCCTGGTTGCAGGGGAGAGACCAGTGGGCTGGCAGCGCAAGAAGCCAGGAATAAGGCGCTGGCCAAGACAGCAGACAGGGATTTCAAGACGGACATAAAAACCTCTACGCAATCAGATGGATAGCTTTTTATCCCTGATCTGTCGCATTTTCTGACGCAAAAAAGATTATCCCCAGTTTATTTTTTGGCTAATTTTTCTGACAGGCACAGGCTTTAACCCCCTGTTGGTAAAGCAATCAAAGCGAAGTAATATGGATCCTTTTGCAAGTATGTTAAACTGTTAGCTGTATGTTAGAAACCTGCTTCCGCAGATTTTTACTCCGCGTATAGTTGGGCCCTTTCTCCACCCGGAGATCCGCGCCCCCGCAACGAGATAACCGGCCCAAGCCAGGAAATCCTCTTACGCCCCAGGTGTCTACATATTATTGAGGAAAGCCCCCTTTAATGGGTCTCTCTTCCCCCTATTTTTTAAAAGCTTAAAGATTTTTTCGGAAGGACCAGCGAACTGTGAAGCGTACATTTCAGCCAAACAAACGGAAACGGAATAAAACACACGGGTTTCGCGTCAGAATGAGTACTGTTGGCGGACGTCGTGTACTGAGTGCTCGTCGTCGCAAGGGCAGGAAACGGCTGGCTGCTTAGCCTGATTCGGGAGTGCAACGGTGTTGCCTCGTGAAGAACGCCTCTGTCGGCGCAATGATTTTTCTCACCTGCAAAAAGCGGGAAAATCTCTGCGCTCGCGGCTTCTTCGCCTCATCGTGGCTCCCGCGCCAGATGGACGCAGGTTAGTCGGGTTTACCGTCAGCAAGCGCATCAGCAAAAAAGCCACGGAACGCAATCGCATCAAACGGCGGTTACGTTCCGCTTATCGTGTTTTTTACCCCCAGGTCAACCGGGGGGTGTTTTTGCTGTTTGTCGCCCAAGACGCCATTCTCAACGCCAGTTTTGAAGAGATTCAAAGTCAGATCAAACGCCTGTTGGGCGAGGCTGGAGTGTATTCAAGCAAAAATGCTGGTACGCCTGCTTGTGTCTCTGATTAAAATTTACCAGTGGACCCGTCCTCTGCGTCCGCCCGTTTGCCGTTTTTATCCCAGTTGCTCGCAGTATGCCGTTGAGGCCCTGCAGGCCCATGGTTCCCTCAAGGGAGGTTGGCTCAGTCTCAAGCGTTTGGGCAAGTGCCACCCTTTTCACCCAGGGGGCTATGATCCTGTACACAAGGGGCCCCACGGGTGTCAGTCTGAGATCTAGATATTAGGAAAACCGAATGAACCCGATTGATTTTCTTGTAGACAAAATGATGTTGCCGATAGTGGAAACCTGTTATTCCATTACCGGCAATTACGGCTGGGCGATTGTGCTGCTGACCGTGATCATTAAAATGGTGCTGATGCCTTTGACGGTGCAGTCCTATTATTCAATGAAAGCGATGCAGAAAATTCAGCCCAAGCTGAAAAAAATCCAGGAGCGCTATCGCAGCAAACCCGAAGAGCTGAACAAACAGATGATGATGCTCTACCGGGAAAACAAGGTCAACCCCCTCGGCGGCTGTCTGCCGATGTTGATCCAGATGCCTTTCCTGATTGCGCTTTATGCCTCTTTGATTGGTCCCCAATTCAAAAAAATGCTCGAAAGCAGTGGGCACAAGTCCTTTTTATTCATGGACGACTTGGCCAAAATTGGTGTGATGCAAGGCAGTACTCCCTACTTTGACAACCTCTTTATGGTTGCCATGTTTGGGATTACCACCTGGTACCAACAGAGAATCATGACCCCGCCGACCGTCTCTGATGATCCCCAGCAAGCCGCCATGCAGCGCTCAATGGCGGCCATGCCAGTAATTATTACTGCCATGTTTTTGTTTTTCCCCGTGCCTTCGGGTGTCTTTGTCTATCTGGTGATCTCCAACGTGATCACCATTGCCCAATACGGCTTCTTAAACGCCCAAAGTGCGTCCCGCGAAGCCAAATTGGTGGCAGCCGGTGGGGCCCCCGTGGCCGCACTCGACAAAGCTGAAGAAGAAGACGTCGAAAGTGAAGACAGTGGCGAAGCATTGTCTGCTGTCGCAGGCAATGGCAATAAGTACAAAGTCAAAAAAAGCGCGAAAAAAAAGAAACGCAAATAAAATTCCTTTGAGGTAGATGCCATGCAATTGGATGCAATTGAAAAAGAGGGTGAAACCGTTGATGAGGCTCTTCAGTATGCGCTGGAAGAGTTAGAAGTAGATTCCGATTCGATCGAGTACGAAGTGCTCGAAGCCGGTGAACCAGGGGACGAAGACATGGATCCCAAACCCGCAGTTGTGCGCGTTTGGCTCAAAAATCCGGATGAAGTGGGCCTGGCCCGCGAGTCCCTGAAAAAAATGCTCGATGCCCTGGAAATTGATGCCCAGCTCGAACTCGAATACAAACGCGATGACCGCACGATCTATATCAACATCCTCAGTGATGACGCCGGGGTCTTGATTGGCCGTCAGGGTCAGACCCTCGACGCCCTGCAGTATATGCTGCAATTGATCGTCAATTCCAAAGACACCAATTTGGTCTTGGATGTGGCCAATTACCGCGAGCGCCACAAAGAATACCTGGTCAAAATTGCCGAGCAATTGGCCGACCGCGTGCTGCGCCGCCGCCGCCGCGTGACCCTCAAGCCAATGGATGCCCGCGACCGCAAGATCATTCACGAAGCGATCAAACCCTTCCCTGAATTGTCTTCTTCGAGTGTGGGCGTGGAACCCAACCGCCGGGTCGTGATCTCACTCAAACGTGCAGATTATGCTGAGCGTCCCGCCCGGGCAGGCAATGGCGGTGGGGGTGGCAACCGCTACCGTTATAACCGTCACAGCCGGTATTACAACAATAACAACAATTAAAGGCATGCTCGACGATACCATTGCCGCCATCTCCACCCCTGTTGGCGCTGGTGCAATTGGGATTGTTCGCTTGAGCGGCCCCCAGGCCCTGGACATTGCCCAGGGCCTGTTTGCAGGGATTGCCACACCGCAGAGTCACCATGCCCATTTGGGCCTGATCCGCCACCCAGAATCTGGGCAGGCACTGGATCAGGCCCTACTTTTGTATATGCAGGCCCCGCGCAGCTTTACAGGCGAAGATGTGGTTGAGTTTCACTGCCACGGTGGGATACATCTGCTGCGAAGCGTGCTCAACCTCTGTTTGCAAAGCGGCGCACGCCCGGCCAGCCCTGGCGAGTTTTCGCAGCGGGCCTTTCTCAATGGCAAACTCGATCTAACCCAGGCCGAGGCGATCATGGATCTGATCCACAGTCGCAGCGACCCGGCCCTGTTTCAGGCCTCACACCAACTCGAAGGCCAGCTCTCGGGCCCGATTCGCATCTTGCGTGAGCAATTGATGGAGGCCCTGGCGGCCATTGAGGCGAATATCGACTTCCCCGATGAGGTCGACCCGGTGCCCGAAGGTGAACTGGCCCAGGCGATAGAGACCGCGCTGGCCCAGGCCGAAGCCCTTTTGGCCACCCACCAGGCCGGACGCATTTGGAAAGAGGGCCTGCAATTGGCCCTGATCGGCCAGCCGAACGTGGGCAAATCGACCTTGTTGAATGGCCTTTTGCGTTACGAACGTGCGATTGTGAGTGAAATTCCTGGCACCACCCGCGACACCGTCGAAGACGATTATTCGCTCGGGGGCATTCCTGTGCGCCTGGTCGATACCGCTGGCTTGCGCCAGACCGGGGATAAAATTGAACAGATAGGCATTGAACGCAGCCTCAAAGCCCTCGAAAGTGCCGATCTCGTCTTGCTGATTCTCGATGCCACTGTGGGATTGACCGATTACGACCGGGAGTTGCTACAAGCGCAGCCCCAGAAAAAAACCATTGTGGTCTGGAATAAAATCGACCAGGTGGCTGTTTTTCCCACGCTGCCCCCTGAATTTGATTTGCCCCAGGCCCAGGTCGCGGCCCTGACCAAACACGGCTTGGAAGAATTGGAAGAATTGCTCAAAGAAGAAATTTTAAAACACCAGCCCCTGGATTTTAAAGTGACGATCAATGAGCGTCACCGGCTGTGTTTGGCCCGCTCCCAGGCCGCTTTGGGCAAGGCCCGTGAAACATTGCAAAGCGGATTGCCCGCCGATTTTATCGCCATTGATTTAAAAGAGGCGATCGTCGCTTTTGGTGAAATGATCGGCGCAGCGGTGCATGATGAGGTGATCGATCGGGTCTTTCATCGCTTCTGTGTCGGAAAATAAAAGAAAATAACCCTCTTTTGTGACTCTGGCTGTTGATACCTACAAGCTCTTCAGTTAATATTAATTAAGACTTAAACCGGTGAGGCATTCGAATGTTACAGGCCATTACCAAAATTTTGAATAATCTGAGATCCGTGGACGGTGTTCAGGCTTGCGTGGTCGTCGATCGCGATGGTCTGCTGATTGCCAAAGAAGAATCCACGGAAATGAACAACGCCGAGGAGTTGGCCTCTCTCTTTGCCCGCGCCATTCACTCTTTTGAACGCAGCACCAAGACCGGTCTCAAAGGTGAAAGCATTCAACAGCTGATTATTGAGCGCCAGGGTGACGAGAAGCTGATCATGTCGGTTTCCTCCTTGTTTATTCTGGCCGTTATGGCGCGGAGTAATATCAATCTGGGTTTGTTAAGGATTGAGATGAAAGAAACCATTCGCCTGCTGACTCCCCTGTTGGAATCCTGATCCCACCCGTAACCCTCTAGAGCTGGAGAATAGATGTCGCATGTCAAAACTCACTAAAGCTGACAAGGAACGCCTCTTTAGCATTTCTTCAAAGCTGCACCTGACCACAGACTGGAAAAGCAACGCCAAACAGATTTCCGACTTGTATTCAGACAATGTTCCCGAAATTGAAATGGCCACCTATTGGACCCAAACCAACGACGCCATTTACCTCACCCCCGATGCTGAAAGCATTTTTTCTGAATATGTGCAATCGCTCAAACGCGGTGACGTGGTTCAAAGCGACGCGCTTCAGCCGATTCCCAATCTTGAAAACTGTTACAGCATGTCGGTCAAACTTGGCACCCAAATGCTGGGGCTGATGCTGGTGCAACTCAAAGATGATGTCTCTCAACAAATGGCCGAGCAATATATCCAGGTGCTCTTGCCCCAGTTTACCTTGGCCCGTTTTGCCACCGAAATGCAAGACGAGGTCGAAAAACGCACCAGCAGCGATAAAATGACCGGCCTCTGGAAACGCTCCTATTTCAACGAGCGCTTCCGCGAAGAGAGCGAGCGCCTGAGCCGCTCCAAAGAAATTGGTGTGGTCGCTGTTATGGGCATGGACGACCTGGCCGCCATGGTGCGCATGTTGCCCCTCGAAGAGCAAAACCAATTGCTCTCGATGGCTGGCAAAAGCCTGCGCAACCTGCTCCGTCAAACGGACTGGGTCGTGCGCTGGGACAATTTTGAAATCCTGTTTTATTTCCCAAATACCCCCCCCGAAGCCGCTGTTGACGTCTTTGGCCGCTGTATCAAAGCTTTGGTGCGCATCAACCCCCTGCTGCAAGTGGTGGTAGGCATGTGCAGCACCTCCGAGACCACCTCGGCCCGTGGTTTGATTCAATTGGCCGACAAACGCCTGAACCTGGCCCGCAAAGACGGTCGCCACCAGCTGATCTGCTTTGCCAGCAAATCCGCAGGGCTCAAGTTTTGGCAGTACAACTCCTGATTAGCTGCGTCTTTCACTTGGTTTTGAGCGAGGGCACCTGATGACAGAATCACAGGTGCTCTCTGCTTTGAAGCCCAGCCAACCTTTGGCCGTGGGCTTTTTTCAACAGGTCTTGAAATCCATGCGGCTCTCTCATGCCTATTTATTCAAAAGCCAGCCCGTGGTGGCCGCCCCGCTGATCACGGCCCTGGCCCAGAGCCTGTTTTGCCCAACGGGTGGTTGTGGTATCTGTTCCACTTGCCTCTCGGTGGCCCACGAGCGCTGGCCAGATTTGCACTTTGTGCGCACAGCCCCCGAGGCCAAATCCCCGATTCTCAAATTGGCCCAAATCAAAAAACTGATCGAACAGGTGAGTTTGCCGCCCCTGCAATCCAAGGTGCAGATCTTTGTGATTGAACACGCCGAGAATATGAACGCCGAAAGTGGCAATGCCCTGCTCAAAACCCTCGAAGAACCGGTCTCCAGTTCGCTTTTGATCTTGGTCTCCCCCTACCCTGCACGGGTGCTACCCACCCTGCGTTCGCGCAGCCAACAGGTGACTTTGCAGCTCAGCCACAGCCCCGGCAGTTCTGAAACCAGCCCCGAAACAGCGGAATTATGGAGCTGGGAACAATTGGAAGCGATCATCAATGTCGAGGGCCAATTGAGTCTCTACCGCTATTTGGAGGGCCTGACCCGGCCTGTTTTGGTGCTGCAAATGCAGCTCTGGCAAAAAGCCTGCTGGCAGCGCCTGCGCAGCCATTTGCAGAAAAAACCGACTGTCGCCCTCTTGCGCCGGGCCCAAAGCTACCTCTCGCTCTTTGAGCAGACCCTAGAAACCCTGTCGGTCTATGGCAATACCAAATTGGCCCTGGAGTTTTTCTGCGGGGATTTTGTGCGCTTGCGCCGCCAACAGAGTGAACGCCAGCCTGTGGGCCCCAAGCGTTAAACAGCTGTTTCAGAAAAAGCCTTGCGCTCCCCTCTAAAAAGAGAGTATCTTAGACCAGCCAGGAACCTCTCAGGCTCCTTTGCGTCAGCTTAGATATATCTGTGAGGTGCTTTTTATGAAACGGATTGCCTTGTCTTTGGTTCTGACTTTGACCCTGATGCCCCCCCTCCTGTCTACACTCAGCAGCTGTACCGACCGGCTTTTGCCCGGCTCGGTTGGCACAAACCAACAGAGTGCCCAAAGCGCCAGTCTTAAACTGACTCTCGTCTTTCAAGATCCCCAACAACCGACCAATGCCCCCGGTGAATTCTTGAACAAACTCAAAACCCTCAAGCTGGAAATTCGCGAAAACAACAGCAACCTCAAAAGCGATGAAATTGTCCTCGACGATCCGGCCAAAGCGGCAGCCGAACTCTCGCGCAGCATTCAAAAAATTCCCGTGGGCCAGGTGGAGATCAAAATCAGTTTCTTGGACAAAGACGGCAAAGAGCTGCAAAGCCTCAGTCAAAGCCTAAAAACCCTTGCCAATGGCGAATCGACCCTCAAATTGGCCGTCTATGGCAGCAGCGCCCAGGTCTTGGGCAGCACCAGCCCCAACCCCGTGCAAGCCCTGAGCAGCCGCTGGCAGGAGCAATTGAGCCTGCAAAAAGACCTGCAGAGCCTCTACCAACAAAACAGCACCCTGCTGGTGCAGGCCCGCACCCTGCTGCGCTCCCAAGCCCCCGAAGACCGCATTCAACTCGAACAGGTGCGCTCAGAGCAAAACAGCCTGGCCCAACAAATTGAGCCCAAAGAGGCCCGCCTCAAAGCGATCGAAAGTGAACTCAAGAGTCTGGAGTCTCAGAGCACGGCCACCGATATGGTCAAATTGCTGCTGCTCTTGCAACAGGCCGAGAGCCAGCGCAAAGATGTGGATGAGCTCTTGCAGCGCCGCAGCCTGGTCTTTAGCCAGTCCAAGGTCTTGCTCAACCAAGGGGGCGCAGCGGCCCAAGAGCAATTGAGCCAAAGCCAGAGTGAATTGCAGACCATCAACGACAGCCTCAACGCCAAACAGGCCGAGTTAGAGAAAACGATTGCCGAGCTGGAAAAACTCCAGGTTCAGGTCGTGGCCGCCAATACCACCGAACTCAACGCCGAACAGCTCAAGGCCCAATTGGCCCAGCTCACCCCCTCGATTGAACAATTGAGCACCCACGAAACGGAGCTCAAGCAGCAGATCGCGGGGCTGATTGAAAAAACCGATGCCCTCAGCATCCGGCGGAGAGAGGGCTTTGAAGCTGAATTGCAGGGGCTGCAGCGCCGCTTGGCAGACCTCAAGGCCCAGCGGGATGCCCTGCAAAAACGCCTGGATGCGGTTCAGGCCAAAACTTAAAAGCTATTTCAAAACCGGGCGGCTTGTCACGCGGGTGGGTGTGCCTTTGCGCAGCACAAGCTTTTGGCGGGGCACAGCCGCTTGGGCTTTGACACCGGTCTTGACCAGCTTCATTTCGACATGCCAGCCGGGAATGGTGTATTTGGCATAGACAATGCCCAGGCCGGGCACGAGCCAATAATCGCCGACATTGGTATAAGCCTGCTGGTAGGTGCCAATCACATCAACGCGGGTGGCGTCAAAACTGCCTGCGGGCACCACGATCTTTTCGGGGCCGCGCACCTTGGCCAACCAATTTTCCTCTTCCCAGCGCTCACCCACATTCAAAGGAAAGTGCATAAAGTCCAGCAAAAGGCCTTCGGGATAATCTGCGCCTGCGCCGAGGAAAGTCGCATCTTGAACGACGGCACCTGCAGGGGTCAACCGCAGACTGGGAAAGGTATAGCCATTGGAGAAAGGGTCGTCAAAACGCAGTTCCAGCACGGTGTCTGCGCCCTGTTGCACCACTTTGTCGGTGCGCAGCACCACCTGCATGGTCTTTTCGTCGTAGGGGTCCATCACGGGGGCGGCGGTCACTTCGTAGACCCATTCAAAGCCAGTTTGGGCCTGAAAAAGATGGGTGCGGGCAGCCTGGGGGGTGGGGGCCAGAGAGCGGGACTGGGCCTGGAGTTGATTGAGCTGAGCGGGTGGCAAACCTGCGATTTGGGGAGTACAGGCGGTAGACAGGCCAAAGAGCAGGGCCAGAGAGGCGAGACGTTTGAACATGGATGGACCTCGGAAAGAGCTGGATATTAAATTATTTTAACACGGATTTAATATTTTACCAGCCCCAACATTTTAAAGGAGATAGGCCCGCAAAGAGGGGGTAATCAGCTCCAGTTGGCACAAGGCCCTGAAGTTCGGGCCGCCTGCCGCACGCGTCCTGCGTGCAACAGGCTAAGAGTCACAGCGCCGTTTGTGTCATCCTGACACGGCACTGCTCCTATTACCCTTACTTTTCAGGGCCTTGGCCAACGGTGCGAATCTATTTGGAAAATTAGAAAAAACAAAAAAAGCACCAAATAAAACATAATTTATCGTAAAAATGGGGAAATAACACTTCAAATCTGATAGAAGGACGTTCGGGCGACATTCAGACCTTAGTTAGGCTTAAGACCCAGAACCTAACACCTCAAACTGCAAAGCGGTTTCCGACATGCCTGTCGGCAAATAGCTGCGCTCGATCAGCAGGGTTTGGCTTGTGCTGTTTTGGCGCAGCAAGGTGGTGGAGCGGGTGCCGTAGCGCTCGCCAGGGATAAAAATCGGGGCCAGGCTGCGCTCTAATTCCGGGCCCACTCCCGTTTGGGGCAAGGTCTCGTCGGGATAGGGATCGGTGTTTTGCATCAAATTGAGCAGGGCCGCTGGGTCGGGGTCGGCCTCGGACAGGTGATTTTCTAAGCCTGCTTTGGCGTTGAGAAGTTTGGGCCAAGGTGTGTCGAGCAGGGCATTGCTCACACCATAGAGGCCGGGGGTCAGGCGGCGATAGGCCCCGCCTCGGTTGGAAAACCAACAGACTTCGTCGGGGGTGCCCAACAAGAGGTTAAAACCAGCGTATAACTCAGGTTCCAGGTTAAGAATAAAGTCTTCGGGGGAGGTGTTTTGCAGCAAAAAATCGCGCACCAGCCAACCCCGGCTGAGGGGGGCGGCCTTCTCTCCGGGAGCCCGAAAATTGGTCACCGCTGCCCAGCGGCCCAAGGGGGTGATACCCAGCCAGGTGCCGCCTTGAACCTCGTCTTGACCGGCATAGATCAGGGGGTCTGTGGGCCAGGGGTGCAGAGGGGTGGTTGGGCGCTGCTTAAATTCGTCGCGGTTGGCGAGCAGGATCAGCGGGTAGCGGGGATGGACCTGCCAGGCCCAGACAATCAGGCACATGGGTGTGTTTCCTTTTGCAGGCAGAGATACCCTTAATCTAGCGCAGAATCCGGGCTGAGAACAAGGGCAGAAACAAAGACCGAAACAAGCCTTTGTCTCGGCTTGACCCAGTGGCAAAAAACAGCCTAAAATACCCCTCATGTCTGAAACACAGCGCACACGGATTGAAACTGTCTTTGCTTATTTAAACACCCTTGAAAACCGATCAATACAGATTTCAGAACAGCTCTGTTTTGATCCCAGACGGGCCTGGGATCGGCACTGTACACTGCAAAACAAGCTCAGTTTTGAGGTCCAGCGGGTGGGTTGGCAAATGAGTGGGGGCCATCTCTATCTCTGGGGCGCAGAGATGCAATACGGTTTTTTTTCGGGGCATCTGGTGGCCTTTGAGCTGCAAGAAAAGGGCGCAGAGATCATCGAGCACCTGTCTGAGACCTGTTGGCGCAAAACCCGGATTGGGATCTTACCTCTGCCGAGCAGCGAAGGATAAACCCATGGGCGCTTACACGCAGGTCATGGCCTTTGACTTAACCGGTTATCGCCAAGTGGGGATTCCGGCCCTGGCGGCGGTCTTGGCAGGACAGGGTCTGGATCTGCAAGCTGTCTGCGATAAGCTCGATCGAGATTGGGGAGTCAAACACACTGAGCTGAGCGAATTGGCGGCGATTCAACCCACGCTCAAAGGTGGATGTGATTCTCTGAGCTGTGAAGCGCGCACGCGCTGTCCTTTTCACAGGGGGGCACAAGGCCAACTCTCACAGGGCCGCAGCAACGCCGAGGCAGTCATGTCTGCCTGCCAAGCCAAGCTCAAAGCCCATTGCTGCAAAAGCCCTTTGCCCATAAACCTGGGCAAAGATTTTCAGTTTTACACGCTTGGTTGGTGGTATGGCAACGAATTGGGATTGGAATACGATGCCGCTGAAAGGGCTTTTTTTGCGGCCAAAGACCGCTTACCCCTTTTATTGGCGCGTTTGTGCAAGCGGGCAGGCATCTGGGGTTGGGCCGATGGGGGCTTTGGCGAAGGCTGTTTGGGCTGGCTCAGTGCCGAAGAGGCCTTGCAATTGGCTGAAGACTTAGCGGCTTATGATCTGTCTGCCAATGCGCCCCTGCCAGTGGATTTGCAAGATGATTATGTGCGCCAAGTGACATTGCCCGCCATGCGGGCCTGTTTGGCGCAATTGCGGGATTTTGCCCAACTCTGTGGCACCCAGCAATGGGGTCTTTTATTGGAACGGCATTAATTTTCGCTCAAAATTTAATCAAAAGTTAGTTCACTCTAAATCTTTTCTCGCTCAGAAATCTGATTAAGTGCCCGATAAAAAGGAATCAGCTTCAAGTGTGTGAATTTAAAAAGAGGATCTTATGTCGGGAATTGTGGTGATCTCTCCCTGGAAGGAATCCGCTGCGCCAACGCTGGCACGCAGTTTGTCTCCACCTGACACTCCCCAAGCAACTGCAGCGTCACAGCAAAACTCACCAAATGCCACTGCAGGGCCCGTTCCGGCTGCCGATCAACTTCAACTCAGCACAGGCAGCACCAAAGCCACAGCCCTGCCAGCCCAGCCCTTAAAGTTGCCCAGTTCGGGCTTTGTCAAAAACAGCAACGGTCAATTTACTGTCGATGGCAAACCCTTTCGCTATGTGGGCACCAATATGTACAGCCTGGCCAAAGAGAAGCCCGAAGTCCAAGAAAAAATGCTCAAAGATGCCGCCGAGCACGGCTTTACGGTGGTGCGCTTTTGGGCTTACGAAAATTATGGGGCCACCCCCGAAATCCTGCAGCGGCTCTGTGATTTGGCTGAAAAATACCAACTCAAACTGATCCCCTGCCTGGCCGACCGTTGGGTGATGAGCGAAGCCGACCGCAAAGACGATCATTTTTACAAATCCGGTTTTGAACGGACTTATTTGCCCCGTGTGCTCGACATGACCGAAAAACTCAAAGACCGGCCCGAAATCATGATCTGGGAATTGGTCAACGAGCCCGAAACCGAAGAATTTGCGTCGATGTACCATTTCAGCAAAACGGTCTCAGAGGCCATCAAAAAAACCGCCCCCAACCAGTTGATCTCCCTGGGCACCATTGGTGGTATTGGGGATAAATTTGGCTCCCAGCTCAGCCGCTTTTCGACAGACAGCTTTCGCCAGCTCTATGCCATTCCCAGCCTCGATGCCGCTTCCATTCACAATTATTCCTACGATGCCACTGTGTTAGAGAGAATGGACATTCTCTACCGCTTTTCCGGCGAAGAGGAGAAAGGGGCCCGCTTTGGCAAAGCCGATCAGGTACTCTCCTGGGCCTCGCGCAAAGTCGACAATCTGGCCCTCAATACCCTGGGAGTGCAAATCCAAAACCCCCTCACGCTGCGGGGCCGCTGGGATCAGATGAACCAAGAGAATATACAAATCGCCAAAGACCTCGGCAAACCGCTGTATATTGGCGAAGTGGGCTTTAAACAAGCCCATGGCGAAGATCGGCAGAAACTGCTGCGCTTGGATATTGCCCGTTCGATGCAAGCCGGGGTTCAGGGCTATACGCTTTGGTCGTATCAGGCCCAGGGAAAATCCGTAGATGGCCACGATTATGGTTTTGACGATCGCGACAAATTGGCCCCGGTGGTCAAAGAGTGGAACCGCTATTTTGCCGCCCAGGCCGAATACCCAAGTCTGGCCAATAAAATGCCCGCTCCGGCTGCGGATAATTTCTCCACAGCCCACCGCCTGGGCCAAAGCATCAAAGCCACAGCCCAAGGGGCTGTAACAGGAACACTTTCATTCATGAAAGATGCTGGCCAACAGGTCTATCATTGGCTGAAATAGTCAGCGGCAGGACTCTTTGTTATGCTAAAGAAACGTC
Organism: Candidatus Sericytochromatia bacterium; assembly: GCA_050248915.1. Lineage (GTDB taxonomy): Bacteria > Cyanobacteriota > Sericytochromatia > UBA7694 > UBA7694. The sequence continues at coordinate 27,198 of JBFWRL010000023.1, read as the reverse complement.
ATACTCAGGAGCCCTGCCATGAACGCTTTAAACGACCACTGGAATCCCACCCCGCCACCGGAATCAGATCGCGACGATCACGCTGTGGCTCTCAAAGGCCAAGCCCTGGCAGGCAAAGAAATTGCCCTGCTGGTCTGTGGCGGCATCGCAGCCATCAAAGCGCCACTTTTGGCCCGCGAGTTGCGCCGCCAGGGAGCGGGAGTCACGGTCTTTGTCTCTGAAGAGGCCCTGCGTTATACCACCGCCGACAGCCTGGCCTGGAGCTCAGATCGCCCCGTCATTACCCAGCTCACAGCCCGATCCGAACACCTCAGCGGACGCACGCCTTTTGATGCCTGTTTGGTGGCTCCGGCCACTTACAATACCCTGAATAAATTCAGGCATGGCATTGCAGATACACTGTTAACCACCTTTCTGGCCTCGGCCCTGGGCAAACAAGAGCGGGGGCAAACCCAGATTTTGGTCGCCCCCACGATGCACGGCAGCATGCACAATGCCATTTTGACCGAAAGCCTAAACCACTTACAAAGTCTGGGTGTGACCGTGATTCCGCCGCTGCAGGCTGAAGGCAAAGACCTGCTGCCGGATCTCGAAGAAATTGTGATGCGCACCGCCCGCGCACTCTCGCGCTCGCCGCTGCGCGGCCAAGCTCTGCTGGTGACAGGCGGCCCGACCCCCGTGCCCCTTGATGGCATTCGCCGCCTGACCAATCGTTTTACAGGTCAATTGGGGGTGGAAATTGCCAAATCGCTCTGGTTATGTGGCGCAGAAGTACATTTGCTGCTCGGGCAGAGTGGCCTGCAGCCCCCAGCGTGGCTGCCACATCAAATTGTGCCGGATTACGCAACTTACCTATCCAGCGTCTTAGACACCCTGGCCAGAGAGCCCTACCGGGCCGGGATCTTTTCAGCAGCGGTGGCAGATTATGCCCCCGAAGAGGTTTTTGACGGCAAATTGCCCAGTGGCCAAGGGGAAATGGTGTTTAAACTCAAGCCCACCACCAAAGTGATTCAAGCTGTACGCAGTCAATTCCCAGAACTGGCACTGATCTCGTTTAAATTTGAGCAAAACCTCAGCCATGCCGCCCTGATGGAGATTGCCCAAAGTCGCTTGGCCCAAGGCCATGCCGCCGTGGTTGCCAATCGCGCCGAAGAGCAGGGGCGCGAACAAGTAGCCTGGCTGGTGAGCCCCGGCGAAAAAGAGTTGCGCCTGCAGGGCAAAGAGGGCATCGCCCAAGCCCTTTGTCACTGGCTCGAAAAACACCTGATTCAAACGCCGGGCCAATGGGTATAAGGAGGGAGATAACAAGCTAAGCAGACGCGCACAAAGGAAAAGTAAAATGGTTGAAATCAAAGGCAATACACAGCCCTGGAGCCCTGTCACACCGGTAACGCCCCCCCCGCAGGCCCCCAGCAGTCCCCCAGCAACACAGGCCACGCCAACCACCCCTGCCGCCGAAACAGTGGAAATGCCCACCCTGGATATCTTTGTGGAAGCCGGGCCCGAGACTCCCCCCACAGCCCCAGCCATGCCCGTGGCAGAACCAGAAGCATTGCCCCTGCAAAGTGTTCGCAAACTTGACGCCGAAGGCCTGCCGACCCGGCCCGCAGGCGGTTCGATGCGGGCCGAAATGCTGCAAAGTGCCCTGCAACAAAGCCTCAGTAGCGGGGTCATGGATCCCGGCCTCGCGCTCTCTTTGGCCGTAGAAGCACGGGGCATTGTCAGCCAAATCAGCCCCGGCAGTGCCACAGCCCCCCCTGCCGCAGCGAACCTCCCCAGTGCCTCAGCAGTGCAAGAAAAACTCGCTCCCCTGAGCGCCGTCGAAGGGAGTGATGGAAAAGCACCCCGCCTCTTTACAAGCCTGGAGGCAGCTATTGAAGCCGCCAATCAAAACAACAGCGGCAACGAAGCCCTGGTTGAGGTTCTGGGCGAAGATGGCAATCGGGCCTATGCCCTGGTCGAACTCAAAAGCAGCACCACCCCATCTCAACTCAGCGAAGCGCTTGGCAACCCACGGGGCAGCCTTTACAGCACCAATGGCAATGGGGTTCTGCAAAGCCACCCTCCCGCTGGTGAAACGCCCCAAGCCCTGTTTGGCCGCGTGCAAGAACTGGCCCAAGTGGCCATCCAAGATAAGGCCCGGGGCTTTGACCTCAATCGCGCAGGTACCCAAGAGGCCGATCGCACCCCGGCCTATTTGGCCAATTTGAGTACCGCCCTCGGCGAAGTCAGCACGGCCCAAAGCACCCTGATGAGCGAAAAAACCAGCTTGGATGCCGAACTCAAGGCCCTGGGCCAAGCTGGCAAGGGCAGCAGTCCCGAGGCCGAAAAACTGAAAACCCGTCTGGGTGAACTGGGCAGCCAACTCAGTCAGCTCGAAACCGCCAAAACCATTCTCGATGCCCGTTTAAGCCAATTGCCCCCGGCCCAGGCCCTGATTCCTGGCAGCGAGCGCAAGGTGGGCAGCGATCGCGCCCATCCCGAACGGATTCAGGCCCGTTTGCAAAGCGCCTCCGATCTGCTTCACACCCATTTGGCCCAAGCCAAAACACCCGAAGAGCGCAGCCAATTGGAGGGGCAAATTCAAGCCATTGCCAGCGAAATGGAGGGCGTTTCAAAGCGCAATCTACAAATTCAAGAAGCAGCTTTGCACACCCATATCCGCCTGGGTTCTTTGGCCACCATTCACAAAGCCCTGGATTCGGCCCACAGCAGCCTGGAAACCGACCTGCAAAAACTGGCAGACCTCGAAGCCAAAATGCCGAGTTTAAAAGGCTCGGAGCTAGAATCCACCCAAGCAGAAATCACCCGCCTGCGCAGCCATATCGACAGCGGTCGCAAAGACCTGATCGGTCGCATGGAAAAAGAAATTGGGGTGTATAAAGAACACGCCAATAGCCGCCAAAAAGGGGCCCAGGACGCAATCAGCCTGTTGGAGTTGCAGGTCGCCAAGCTCAAAGCCGTGGACAGCAAGTCCCCCGCGACGTTGCTCGCCACGATTGCAGAGACCCAGACAGTGCTGCTTGATTCGGTCAAAAAAGCCGGAGACAAATTTGTGGGGATTACCCCCGACGAAGCCACAGCTCTGGCCGGTATTTCGGGCAAAACCGATGGGTATATCGCCGATTACCGCAGGGCCCTGAGCCAATTGGCTGATCTCAAAGCGGATGTCACACGCAAAGCGGGTTTATTAGACACGCCACCGGTCTCCGCGATAGGCAATACCCAGCTGGGCGCTCTTGACGAAGCCTATCTCAAACACGTGCAAACGGCCCTGAAAGACGCCCCCGAGGGCAGCAAGCTCGAAAAGCTGAAAAAACTCTATGTCGCTCTGGAAATGTCCAAAAGTGATCAGGTGGATGAAGACCTGCGGGCCCGTGTGGACACCGACAAAATCCAGGGCATGATCGCTGAACTCAGCCAAGATCCCGAAGTGCAAAAAGCCTTTGAAGCCGCTCGCCAACAGGCGGTGAAAGACGTCTTTGGCGAAACAGATCCCAGCACTGAATTGGCCGAAATGATGTTGAGCGAAACCTTTGCTGAATACATGGGGCTTTTACCCGAATCTGAGCAGAGCGACGTTCTCACCACAGAATTGACCAAATTGATGGCCCTCAATCCCGCCAAAGCCAAAGAAGTGCAAGAAACCCTGGTGGCTCGCCAGCTCCAGGCCAAATCCGGGGAGGTGCTCAAAAACACCTCACTCGAAGAGCGCAAAGCGGCCTTTGAGCAGGTTTTTGGCTTAATCAACCCCGCGAACACAGCGGGTGACAAAGGCTCCAAAGCCGCAGACGGCCTGGCCAAGGCCTTTGATGCCCTGAGCCCGGCTGAAATGGCCAAAATGGAAGAATATCTCAGCCTGATGAACCGCAACCCCAATGCCTCAGAAAAGCTCTACCAATTGCTGGCGGGCAAACTGGAGGGCATGGGCCCCAATGGCAGTGCAGCCCTGGGCCATTTGAGTGAACTCAATGGCAACGGTAAACTGGGTGCCTTTATGACCCTCGTGGCCGGTGTGGCGACCACAGGCAAAGTTCCCGATGCGGTTAGCAAAGGGGATTTTAAAAGTATTACCGACTTAACCAGCTCAGCCTTCTCTGTGGCAGGTGGGGCCCCTGGGATTATCAAAATGTTTGGCTTTAGCACCGAAAAAGGCGTTCAAGCAGCCCATTTGATGATCGAAGCGGGGGATATGGCTGCAGGCATGAGCAAACTCAGCCATATGGCCACAGCGGCCAAAGCCCTGAAAGTCTTGGAAGTCCTTGGCCCCATTGGCGACACCCTCGGTGCAGGTCTGGATGCCTATGGTTCATACCAAGACTTCAGCAAAGGTGACACGGTCGGCGGTTATGCCAAAGCCACAGGCGCAGCAGCCGGTGCCACAGGAGCCATTGCTGGAGTGGCGATTCTGGCTGGGGCCAGTGGACCGGCTGCTCCCCTCGTACTGGCCGGCGCAACTGTGGTCGGCTTGGTGGCTTGGGGCATTGATGCTGGCTGGGGTGAGTCCGAAGAAGAGACCTTCTTGCGCCAATTGGACGTGCTCAAGCCGGAGGTGGTCAAACCCTCACGGGTTTTGACACCCGACTTTGAAGGTGATCCGGGTCTGCGTTATGGTTCGCGGGAAATTTAAACTCATTTGAAGCGCCGAAAAACGTTAAACGAAAAAAAGCCCGTGGAAAGCACATCACACGGGCCGAGAAAAGTACGGAAATTCTTATAGTAAAGATTCTGATGAATCTGTATTTTAAGCATAGATTACTTTTGAAAGGTTTGAAAATGCAGCAGATTGTTGCAGGGGCGGATTGCCGAATCTCGGTTTAGGGCCGACCCAGTAAAAACTGCCCAACAGGTGCATCCCTGTGCTGGCCTTCTGCAAAAATCAACTGCCCACGCAAATACGTGCGTTGGACTTTGCCCTGCAATTCCTGGCTCAAATAGGGGGAGACCGGGTGTTTAAAGAAGATCTGCTCAGGGGTCAGGGTAAAGCGGGTTTCAGGCTCCCAGACCACCAGATCGGCATCCGCGCCGACGGCAATCCGGCCCTTTTGCGGCTGGCCAATAAAATCGGCGGGAGCGGTGGCCATGAGCTGTACGAGTTGTTCCAGCGAAAAGCCCCTGGCTGAAGCGCGGCTCCAGACACTGGGCAGCCCCAATTGCAGAGAGGCAATTCCCCCCCAGGCGTGTAAGACGTCTCCGGCTTCAAAGAGCTTAAGACCGGGCACACAGGGCGAGTGGTCGGTGACCACACAGTCGATCAGGCCCTGCTGCAGAGCTGCCCAAAGCTGTTCTTGGTTCTCTTTTTCGCGAATCGGCGGCATACATTTGTACTCGGGGTGCCCGTCGGGAATAGCCTCTGCGGCAAAATAGAGGTAATGGGGGCAGGTTTCAACGGTAAACGGCAGCCCTTCGGCTTTGGCGGCCTGAATACTGGGCAGAGCAGAGGCCGAAGAGAGATGCACAATATGCGTCGGACAGCCACTCTGGCGGCAGAGGTCGATCATCAGTTGAATCGCCCGGTCTTCCCAATCTTTGGGACGGGAGCTGAGAAAAGCACTATAACTTTGGGCCTGATCTTCTGGGTGTGGCGGAGCTTCGCCTTCGAGTTCGGCATGCACCAGCAGCGGCACACCCGCTTTTTTGAGAATCGGCATGGCAATTTCGAGGTCGGCTGAACGGGATTGGGGAAAATCGTCGATGCCCGAATGGACGAGAAAACACTTAAAACCCAGAACCCCGTCACTGACCATTTGCGCCAATTGACTTTGGTTATTGGGAATCACCCCACCCCAAAAACCGACATCAATCCAAGTCTGGCCTTGAGCGGCTTGGCGTTTGAGCGCAAAGGCTTCAGCTGTGGTGGTAACCGGATCGGAGTTAAGTGGCATATCCACCAGGGTGGTCACACCGCCCGCTGCAGCGGCGCGGGTGGCCGTCCAAAAGCCCTCCCATTCGGTGCGCCCCGGTTCGTTGACATGCACATGGGGATCCACCAAACCGGGCATTAGCACCGCATTGCCGAGATCTTCTGCTGCGGGGGCCTGGAAACCGGGTTCAATTTTAGCAATTTTGCCAGCTTCGATATAAACGGTTGCCGCCTGTGTACCCGTGGGCAAAACCACCCGTTGGCTATACAGGCAAAAAGAGGATGAATCAGACATAGAAACAACTCCTTGGATTGTTAACGAAAACGCACCCAGCGCTCTCCCAACCAGCCTTTGCGGGTTTCGAGCACCACTTCTCCACCGTCTTTAAAACGCGACCAGAGATTGGCTGTGACCCGCATCGTCGGTGCTGGACTGCTGAGGTTGGGGCAGCTAAGATAAAGGGTAAAAACGGGATTGGCCTTGCTTTGGGGATCAAAGGGCGAGGGCCGAACCTGACAAGAATATTGTTTCACCCGCCCGCCTTCACTGAAAAAATTCAGTGGCACAAGCAGGGAACAGCACACCCCCAAAGCCAGCAACCCCACCAAAAGTGGACGGTATTGGTGCAAAGCACGCAAAACCAGCAGCGGCGCATGACTCTGGCGGTTGATATCGCCAAAATGAAAGCGAATCCGCAACAGGACCAAAGCCAACAACAAAAGCAGCAGATTTGGATAAACCAACAATGTGGGCGGCTCTAAAAAGCGATTGGCGACCCAAAGGGTATAAAGTGAGAAAGCCGAACTCAGCAACAAAACCCATGCAGCGGCCAACAAAGCCTGAAACCAAGTGGTGCTGCGCAACTCTATAAACTCTTCGTGCAGTTCAGCGGTGCCTTTGAGGGCCATAATCACTCCTGCTGGTTAGAATATATTTAGCATAGCCTGAAAGGGCGTGATCAGCCAAACACCCACCTGGCCAGAATATCCAATCCACGCAGTTCTCACATCTAAATGTCATTTCGGGCAAAAAAAAATAAAGAATACTTAAATATCTGTTAAACGCGGCACAACTTTCCCTGCTTTTAATTTAATCTGGATAATTTTATAATCAAATCATCAAGAGAAAAGCAAAAGCACCCAAGGAGAGCCCCACATGAACTTAACCGTGAATAACGCCCAGCCCCTGAGTCCATTGCCCGCAACCCCGGCTGCCCCAGCCAAACCCGCTGCCCCCCCCAAAGCCGCTGAACAAGCCAAAGGTTTGGCCAAAGACAGTTTGGAAGTAGCCCCCAGTTTTGGCAAAGGCCTCTTAGCGATTGCCGGTGGCACAGGGGCTGGTATTTTAAGTGGGGCGGCTGGTTCTGCAGCTCTCGTGATGATTGTTGAAAAAGGCATTCCCAGTAATTTTGGTGGCTATGTAGCTGCTGGTGGTCTGTTGGTTGGTGGTGGTGCAGGTCTACTCGGCGCAGCCACCTCGACCTTTGTGGCCAATAATCCCAAAACCGGCGCCGTCTTGGGTGCTGTGGTCGGAGGCGGCGCAGGTGCTGCTTATCTCGGCAAAACCTTTGGTTCCGTCGGTGGAGCTGTTCTCGGCGGCGCGATTGGCGCATTGGCCGGTGGCATTGGCGGTTATACTGCTGCCAAGATCAAACAATAAGCTCAAAAGTCACTTTAAATTTTAAGTGTTTCTCCGTATGTGTTTTTGCTAATTCTCTGATTTGGGGCCCGGTCAACCGGGCCTTTTGTCTTGGCAAAGGAAAAAAACATGACTCATTTTGACGACTTGGATCAGGCCCTTAAGGCAGATCCTGCTGAAGTCAACAGTTTGGCCCTCACAAATCAGGCATTCACCAGTTTGCCCCCTGCGATCTGGCAGTTCAAACAGCTGACCTTTCTCAATTTATCTAACAATTCCCTGCGCCAATTGCCAGAAGAAATAGCCCTATTGCAAGCGCTCGAAACCCTGCAACTCTGGCGCTGCCAATTGCAAAGCCTGCCCGACAGTCTCAACCAATTGCCCCAACTCAAAGTACTGGGTCTGTCTGAGAACTGGCTTGAGCAATTGCCAGCCAGTTTGGGGCAATGTGCAACCTTGCAAAAACTGGACCTGAGCCACAACAATGGTTTGGCCCATTTGCCAGACGATCTCTCAGGACTCAAGGATTTGGAAGTACTCAACCTGATGTGCAATAGCCTCAGTTCACTGCCTGAGAGTGTGAGGCAATTGCGCTCCCTGAAACAGCTCTATCTCTACTGGAACAAGTTAGAGTCTCTGCCGAGCAGCCTTGGCCAACTTAAAAACTTAGAAATTCTGCAATTGTGCAAGAACCACTTGCACAGTTTGCCTGAGAGCTTACAAACGCTCTCTCTCTTACGCGATCTGGACTTACACGAGAACCCGATTCCTCTGGCTTTGCGGCCTGTTATTGAGGGCTGGTTTACACCCCAAACACGGATTATTTGGGAGCGAGAATACACTTTTGGTTATGATTAAAGACCATTCCCGAGTTGGTGGTTGAGTTGGAAGCCCAGTGATTTTGCTCTTGTGGGACATTTTACTGGTAACATGAAAAAATAACCATCTTTGGAGTGCGTTCATGTTGAATCGTCGCCTGTTTATGGGTTTCTTCTCTGGTCTCCTCAGTACTGCTTTGTTTTTACTGCCCACGTTGACACCGCAATGGCTTCCGCTGAATCAAGCGGCCTGGGCCCAAGAAAAAGAAGCCGTGGCGGTACTTGAACTCAGAGCCATGGGTAACCTCGCGCCTGAAGAAGCCGAATTGGTGACTTCGCGGGTGCGCAGCTTGGTCGTGCAAAACCCGCGCTTTCGGGTTTTGGAACGGGAAGGCATGGATCGCATTCTCAAAGAACAGGGCTTTCAGAGTACGCAAAACTGTGAAAACGAAGCCTGCTCTGTGCAAGTGGGGCGTCTGCTGGCCGTGCGTAAAATTATCACAGGTGGCCTGAGCAAGGTCGGCAGCACCTATACCCTCAGTTTGCGTATGATTGATGTCGAAAACGGGACCATTTTGGCGGAACGCTTTGTGGACTGTAATTGTTCTCGTGAAGCGCTTTTATTTGAGCAGGTATCTCCCTTGCTCCAACAATTATTGGGAGAGACTCTCAGCGCTCCCCTCAAAAAAACCGAAGACATGCCCATTCGCAAACAAAAGCCCTTCCAGATCGGAGCCGAAGGCGGCTTGTCAGATTATTGGGGCCTGACTCTGGGATACAATATCAACGAATATCTGGCCCTGCGCTTGGGAGCGACGTATCATCAAGAACAGTACAACGCCAATTTCATCACACCCGTAGGAATCGGTGGCGTAGCAGCCTTACGCGCTTATTTTAACCCCCATGATTTGGCAGGCTTTGCCGAAGTGGCTGCCACCACCGAACTCTGGTTTATTCCGCGTTTGGGCCTTGAGTACCGCAATGCCTGGGGCTTAAATCTCTGGGCTGCGGGCGGTTGGCGTTATAGATACGTCAATGGCGGTTCCTTTGATGCCCTTGCTGGCGTCGGTTACGCGTTTTAAGATTTTGAGAGATGAAAGAAATAGGTGAAAAAAATGCTTCAGGGACAACCGGGCGAGCTGTCTGAATTAGAATCCAAGGAACAGAAAAAAGCAGGCATTGATCGCGATTTGCCGTTTATCACCCGATGGGAATTGTTTCTGGCCGATCAAAACCACGCCACTATTTACCGCTATTTTGAGCTGCCCAAAGACAAAAGTTTCTTAAAAAAGTACATTTTTGCAGAGCAAAACAAAGCCGAAATCATCAATGCCATTCCCACAGGCAAAACGAGTTGGCGAAGATTTAAAGCCGGATGTTTGGAGATGCTCAGCGCGAAGCCTTGAAAACTTCGCCTGCGTGTATAATGAGTGGGTATAAAAAACCCTGCCCCAGGAAGGACATGGCGATGACCGAAGCACCTAACGATGCACACAGCCTGGAAGAAATTGAAACCCGTGAATGGCTCGAATCCCTGGACTATGTGATTCAGGATGGCGGCCCCGACCGCACCCAACGCCTGTTTGGGCGTTTGCAAAACCGCGCAGCCAAACACGGCGTCTCGCTGCCCTTTTCCACCACCACCCCTTATGTCAACACCATCCCCCGCCACTTGCAGCCGCCCTATCCGGGCCGCTACGAAATTGAGCGCCGGATCAAGAGCATTATGCGCTGGAACGCCATGGCCATGGTTGTGCGCGCCAACCGCAATTCAGACGGGATCGGAGGACATATTTCGTCCTTTGCCTCCAGCGCCACCCTCTACGAAGTGGGTTTTAACCACTTTTTTAAAGGCAAAAATGGCGAAGACAGCCCCGACCAAATTTACTTCCAGGGCCACGTGGCCCCTGGCATTTATGCCCGTGCCTTTCTCGAAGGCCGCTTGAGTGAAGCCCAGTTGAACAATTTCCGGCGCGAATTGCAAGCCGGTGGCGGTTTGTCTTCGTATCCCCACCCCTGGTTGATGCCAGATTTTTGGGAGTTTCCCACCGTTTCGATGGGCCTGGGTCCTCTGATGGCGATTTACCAAGCCCGCTTTAATAAATACCTCGAAAACCGCGGCATGAAGAAACAGACCGGCCGGGTCTGGGCCTTTTTGGGCGACGGCGAGATGGACGAGCCCGAATCGCTGGGCGCAATCAGCCTGGCCGGCCGCGAACAGCTCGACAATCTGGTCTTTGTGATCAATTGCAATCTGCAGCGCCTCGACGGCCCCGTGCGCGGCAATGGCAAGATCATCCAAGAACTCGAGGGCAGCTTCCGCGGCGCGGGTTGGAACGTGATCAAGGTGGTCTGGGGCAGCGATTGGGATGCCCTGCTGGCCAAAGACAAAACCGGCCTGCTCGCCCAGCGCATGAACGAGGTCCTCGACGGCGAATACCAGAAGATCAAAGCCAGTGGCTCGGGCGCTTATGTGCGCGAGCATTTCTTCGGCAAATACCCCGAATTGCTGGAATTGGTCAGCGACTATACCGATGATCAGATCTGGAATCTGCACCGGGGCGGCCACGACTCGCTCAAGGTTTACGCCGCTTACCACAAGGCTGTCCATACCAGCGGCATGCCCACCGTGATCTTGGCCAAAACGGTCAAAGGCTACGGCATGGGTGATTCAGGCCAAGGCAAAAACGCCGCTCACCAACAGAAAAAGCTCAACGACGAAGAGATCAAAACGTTTCGCACGCGCTTTGGCATTCCCATTTCTGATGAAGATCTGGCAGAGGTCCCTTTTTACAAACCCTCTGAAGACAGCGAAGAGATGCAATACTTGCACGAGCGCCGTCAAAAACTGGGGGGTTCGGTTCCCCTGCGCCGGGTTCAGATCGAACCCCTGGCTCCGCCCCCAGACAAGCTCTTTTCGGAGTTTGAAGGTGGCACAGACGGCCGCGAACTCTCGACCACCATGGCTTATGTCCGTATTCTGACACGCTGCTTGAAGGACAAGAATTTTGGCCCCTTGATGGTGCCGATCATTCCCGACGAAGCGCGCACCTTTGGCATGGAGGGTCTGTTTAACCAATACGGCATTTACTCCCATGTCGGCCAGAAATACGACCCGGTCGACAGCGATTCGCTGATGCGCTACCGCGAGGCCCAAAATGGCCAGATCCTCGAAGAGGGCATCACCGAAGCGGGGGCTCTCTCTTCGTTTATTGCTGCAGGTACCGCCTACGCCAGCCATGGTGTGAATACCATTCCCTTTTTCACCTTTTATTCGATGTTTGGTCTGCAGCGGGTCGGCGACCTGGTCTGGGCCGCTGGAGATATGCGCTGCAAAGGCTTCTTGATGGGGGCCACCGCTGGCCGCACCACCCTGGCAGGAGAAGGCCTGCAGCACCAAGATGGCAATAGCCATGTTTTGGCTCTGCCCCAACCCAATCTCAAGGCCTACGACCCGGCATTTGCCTACGAAATTGGCGTGCTGCTGCAAGAGGGCATTCGCCGCATGTACGTCGAGCAAAAAGACGAGTTTTATTACATCACGATTGGCAACGATAGCTATGCCCATCCGGCCATGCCCGAAGGGGCCCGCGAGGGTATTCTCAAAGGCCTCTACCGCTTCCGCAGCTCGCCCCTGGTACAACCCAAAGCACGGGTCCAGCTCTGGGGCAGCGGGGCGCTGATGCCCGGTGTGCTCAAAGCCGCCGAAGAACTCGAACGCTATGGTGTGGCCGCTGACGTCTGGAGTGTGACCTCTTACAAAGAGCTGTACCGCGACGCCCTGGATGTGGAGCGCTGGAACCTATTCCACCCCGAACAGCCAGCCCGTTTGCCCTATCTGGCAGAATGCCTCAAAGACAGCGAAGGCCCCGTGATCGCTGTTTCCGACTATTGCAAAGTCTTGGCATTGTCTTTGGCCAAATGGCTGCCTCAGCCCCTGGTGGCCCTGGGCACCGACGGCTTTGGTCGCAGCGAAGGCCGCACCGACCTGCGCCGCTTCTTTGAGGTCGATACCGCTCACACAGTCTGGGCAGCCTTGAGCCAATTGGTTCGGGCGGGCCAATTGGAAGCCTCTCTGCTGGAGCAGGCCCGCTTGAGCCTGAAGATCGACCCCGAAAAACCCAACCCGATGAACGTTTAAGGAGACCGCCATGCAACGTGAAATTAAGGTACCCAAATTGGGCGATAACGTCGGGGCCGGAGAGATCACCCAAGTGCTCGTGGCTGTCGGTGAGACCATCAGCGAAAACCAGGCTTTGATTGAAGTCGAATCCGACAAAGCGGCAGTCGAAATCCCCTCCCCCGCTGCAGGCAAGGTAGCCTCTCTGGCGGTCAAAGTCGGCGACAGTGTGCAAGAAGGCAGTTTGATCCTGCTGCTTGAATCCGCAGGGGAAACCGCTGCCGCCACGCCTGTGGAAAAACCTGTGGAAAAAGCCCCCGAAGTGAAAAGTGAGCCCGCTGTTGCAGCAACGCCAGCCCCCAGCGCCTCGGTAACAATGGGCCCCCTCGAAATGCGTGTGCCCAAATTGGGCGACAATATTGGCGCAGCAGAGATCACCCAATTGCTCGTGGCTGTGGGCGATGTCTTGAGCAAAGACCAGGCCGTGATGGAATTGGAATCCGACAAGGCGGCGGTCGAAATCCCTGCTCCCGCAGCGGGCAAAGTGCTCTCGCTGGCAGTTAAAGCCGGAGACAAAGTGCAAGAAGGGGATTTGGTGCTGGTTTTGGAAGGTAGCACAGATGCCAGCACAGGTAGCGGCACATCTGCTAGCGCCGGTGCTAGCAAGCCTGCGGCTGTCTTACCCGCTGCATTGCCTGTCACAGCCCCTTCTGCAGTACCCAGCCCCCCCACTCCCAACAACGCCCCTCGCACCCCCCCCGAAGCCTTGGAGCCCCTGCCCGGCAGTGCCCTGCCCGCAGCGCCTTCGGTGCGGCTCTTTGCCCGCGAATTGGGTGTCGATCTGCGCAAAGTCACGGGTACAGGCCTGCGTGGCCGCATCTCCAAAGAGGATGTGAAAGCCTGGGTCAAAGGCACCTTACAAGCCGGTCCGGCCGCTGTTTCAGCCGGCCAAACCATGACCCTGGCCACCCCCGATCTGCCAGATTTTGGCCAGTGGGGCGCTATTCACACTGAAAAACTCAGCCCCGTGCGCCGGGCCACTGCCGCCCAAATGCACCGCGCCTGGAGCCAAATTCCGCATGTGACCCAATTTGACCAGGCGGATATCACAGAGGTGGAGGTCTTCCGCAAGGCCCGCGCCAAACAGGTCGAAGCTGCTGGTGGCAAACTGACCGTCACCGCCATTCTGCTCAAAATCTGCGCCCTGGGTCTCAAACGCTTTCCCAAATTTAACGCCAGTCTCGATCTCAAAAACGAGCAGGTGATCTACAAAGACTATATCCATATTGGCGTGGCCGTTGATACCCCCCGGGGACTGCTCGTGCCCGTGCTGCGCAATGTCGACAGCAAAGGTGTCACCAGCCTCTCTGTCGAGCTCGGTGAAGTGGCCAAAAAGGCCCGCGACCGCAAATTGGGAATGGATGACTTACAAGGGGGTGGCTTCAGCATTTCCAATCTGGGTGGCTTGGGCACCACGTATTTCACCCCGATTGTAAACTGGCCCGAAGTCGCCATTCTGGGCGTGGGCCGGGCCCAAACCATGCCCGTTTGGCGCGATGGCCAATTTGTGCCCCGCCAGATCATGCCGCTCTCACTCTCGTATGACCACCGTTTGATTGACGGGGCCGATGCCGCGCGCTTCTTGCGTTTTGTCGCCGAAGCCCTCGAAACCCCGCTGATGCTGCTGATGGAAGGAGATCTGTAAAATGAATAGTCAAGAATCGTATCAAGTGATTGTCTTAGGGGGTGGCCCCGGTGGCTATGCAGCTGCCTTTCTGGCCGCCGACTTAGGCATGAAAGTCGCCCTGGTCGAAAAACGCGTCAATCCCGGTGGGGTCTGCCTGTTTGAGGGCTGCATTCCCTCCAAGGCCTTTTTGCACGCAGCGGAACTGATCAACGAAAGCCAACACGCTGCCGAGTGGGGAATTGAATTTGCCCCGCCCAAAATCGACATCGACAAGCTGCGGGCCTGGAAAGACACCAAAGTCGTCAAAGGCCTGACCGGCGGTCTGGGCCAATTGGCCAAAGCCCGCAAAGTCAAGTTTATCCAAGGCACAGGCACCATCCAAGATGCCCACCACTTACAGGTCGAAACTGCCGAAGGCCCACAGACCCTGCATTTTGAACATCTGGTTGTGGCAACCGGTTCGAGCCCAATTGTGTTGCCATTTTTACCCAAATCTCCGCGCGTGATGGACTCCACCGCTGCCCTGGAATTGCCAGATATCCCTGAGCGCCTGCTGGTGCTTGGGGGTGGGTATATTGGTCTGGAAATGGCCACGTTTTACGCCGCTTTGGGCTCCAAAGTGACCGTGGTTGAAATGCTCGACTCGCTCTTGGCGGGGGCCGACGCCGATCTGGTCAAACCCCTGCAAAAGCGCATCGAGAAAAAACTGGCCGCAATTCTGCTCAAAACTAAAGTTACGGGCGCCAAAGAACAGGGTGAGGAGCTGCTGGTCAGCTTTGAAGGACCCGATGGCAAACACTTTGAACAGACCTTTGACCGGATTCTGGTCTCGGTCGGTCGCCGCCCCAAAGGGCGTGGCATTGGCCTCGAAAACACCCAAATTGAACTCGACAAACAGGGTTTTATTCCCGTCAATTTGCAATTGCAAACCGTCGAACCCTCGATCTACGCCATTGGTGATGTGGTCGGGCAGCCGATGTTGGCCCACAAAGCCTCCCACGAAGGCCGAGTGGCCGTGGAAGCGATTGCCGGACACAAAGTGGCCTTTGAACCTTACGCGATCCCTGCCGTGGTCTTTACCGACCCCGAGGTCGCCTGGTGTGGGTTAACTGAGCGCGAAGCCCAGGCCCAAGGCCGCAAGGTCGAAGTCGTCAAATACCCCTGGGCCGCTTCGGGCCGGGCTTTGACCCTCGATCGCACCGAAGGCCTGACCAAGTTAATTGTCGACCCCGAAACTGAGCGCATTCTCGGCGTGGGCATTGTTGGCAAGGGCGCAGGAGAACTGATCGCCGAAGCCACCCTGGCCGTAGAAATGGCCGCTCTGGTGACCGACGTCAAACTCACGATTCACGCCCACCCCACCCTCTCAGAAACCTTTATGGAAGCTGCAGAGATGTACTTTGGGCAGAGCACCCACGTGTATAAACCCAAGCGGAACAAATAGGGTTTGCCCTGAGCGGAGTGGTGGTATATTGATGACAGACTCACACAGAAGGAATCACCTGCCATGATCACGATTAAAAGCGCGCGCGAAATTGAATTGATGCGCAAAAGCGGCCGACTTGCGGCCCAAACCCTGGACATGATCGCCGAACATATCAAACCCGGCGTGTCGACAGAAGAACTCAACACCCTCTGCCACGACTTCATTGTCTCCCACGGTGCCTACCCCGCCCCCTTGAACTACAAGGGCTTTCCCAAGAGCATCTGCACCTCGGTCAACGACGTTGTCTGCCACGGCATTCCCAACAAAAAACACATCCTCAAAGACGGAGATATCGTCAATGTCGATGTCACCGCTCTGCTCGAAGGCTTTCACGGCGATACCAACCGCACCTATTATGTTGGCACCCCCTCAGACGAGGCCCGCAAATTGGTGGAATTCACCGAAAAGGTGCTGCATGAGGCCATTGGCATTGTCAAACCCGGCATCCATGTCGGAGATATTGGCCATTTGATCCAAACCCGCGCCGAAGCCGAAGGTTATGGTGTGGTGCGGGAGTTTACTGGCCACGGGATTGGCCGCGGCTTCCACGAAGCCCCTTCGATTCCCCACTATGGCAACCCTGGCAAAGGCCCCAAAATCCGCAAAGGCATGACCTTTACGATCGAACCCATGATCAATCTCGGCAAGCCCGACCTGCACGTGCTCTCCGATGGCTGGACAGCGATCACCAACGACGGCAAGATCTCGGCCCAGTTTGAACACACCCTGGTCGTGACCGACACCGGCGCAGAAATTCTGACCCTCTCCAACTGATGCAAAGCGGCCTGTACGTCTGCGCCACGCCGATTGGCAATCTGCAGGATATCACCCTGCGGGTGCTTGGCGCACTCAAAGAGGTGGATCTGATTCTGGCCGAAGACACGCGCCACACACGCAAATTGCTCACCCATTTTGAGATCAACACCCCTCTGCGCTCGTTACACGAGCACAACGAATATGAGCAAATCCCGGCCCTGCTGGCGGAGTTGGCGGGCGGGGCCTCTTTGGCCCTGGTGAGTGATGCGGGCCTGCCTGCGGTGTCGGATCCCGGCGCAGAGCTGATCAAAGCCGTGCGAGAACAGGGTTATCCGGTCACGGTTTTGCCCGGCCCCTCAGCGGTTACCACCGCGCTGCTGCTGTCGGGAATGGCATCGGGCACAGGCTTTGGCTTTATTGGCTTTTTGCCACGGGCCTCGAAGCAGCGCCTGGAACTGCTCGAACAATACAGCCGCATGGCCCTGCCACTGATCTGTTTTGAATCTCCCCACCGGCTCAGCTCCACCCTGGCCGATCTCGAAGCCGTGCTCGGCAGCCGCGAAGTGGCTGTCTGCCGCGAATTGACCAAAATCCACGAAGAGGTGATTCGCTTTCCCCTGCCCGAATTGCGGGCCTATTTTTCCCATCACCCCCCCCGAGGTGAGATCACGTTGGTAATTGCCCCGTCAGAAGAAGTGGATGCGCCCGCTGAAGTGGCCGACAGTGAAAGTGTGCAAAGCGCCTGGCGGGAATTGCAGGCCCTGGGCCTGAACAAAAAAGAAGTGCAAGAGACGCTGCAGGAGCGCTTTGGGCTCAGCCGCAATGAGCTGTATGGGCTCTTGTTGGGCAAAGCAGACTAAACAGACCAACCCCCATGCTCACAGCAGGTTTCCCAATTTTTTAGCAAACCCACATCTGCCCCTCTCGCCACTCCAGCACCAGCGGCGGATTGACTGGCCTGTAGCGGTGATCGAGCGAGGAGGCATTGACATAAAGCGTGTCTCCCTGGCGCAAGCTGCCATAACCTTCGTGAATATGCCCAAAAACCACACAGGCAGGCTGTAATTCCGCCACCACCTGCTGGAGGTCCTGACAGCCCACATGTTGGCCCAGCCAGGTGCGGTCCAAAATTCCCGCCGGGGGGCCATGCACCAACACGAGATCGGTGTCTGCCGGGATCTGGGCCCAGTGGACGCGAATTTCTGCGCCGCGGGAGCGGTTAAAGGCCCAGTCAAAGAAACGTGGAGAGACAGGGCTGCCCCAGATTTTGAGACCTGCAATTTCGCAGCCACTGTCTTCGAGATAGGTGGCGGCACTCAGCAATTCCCGTGCCAAGGCAGGCTCTCGTTCAAAGAGAAAGTCATGGTTGCCAGCAATCAGCACTTTGTGGGCGTGGGGTAATTCCGTCAACCAATCATTAAAATCGCGGATCTCAGCGGGGGTGCCGCGTTTGGAGAAATCCCCGGCATGTAAAAGCAGATCGCCGTCAGGAACGTGTAATTCGCGGTGGCGGCCATGGGTATCCGAAAGGCAAACCAGGCGCATATCAAGCGGTAGGAGGTGTTGCAGAGGGCGTTTCTGCAGCTGACTTTTCTGCAGAAGTGCTCGGCTCGGTATTTTCACCTTCGACAGGAGGCGTTTCGGCCACTTTGCCCGAGGCCTTGCGCAAGACCTTGATCGGCTTGGGTACAAATTTGGGTTTGAGTTCCTGCGCCAATTTGGGTGGGGGAATCGGCGCAAAGACTTCCGGCGGGGGCGAGGGGATCGCGGCAAAGGTATCTGCGGGAGGTTCGGACAAGGCTGAAGCCTGGGATGATGCCAATTCAGGCCGAGCACTGGGTTTGACAATCAGGGGGCGCGAGGGCTCTTTGCTTTCGGGGGCTTCTGTAGCCGGTCCTTCTGGCGTTGCAGGCGTTTCTCCCGCCAGCAGGGCCTTGCTCGGGCGCAACCCCAAATGGGTGGCCAAATTGGGCAAACTGGCCAAATCCGGCTCGGGCCCAGGCAGCGGAGGCGGCGCCGGAGGCAATTGCCGGGAACGCACCTCGGGCAATTTATCACCCATGCGCAATTTTTCCAAGCGCTCCATGCGATCGCGCTGTTCGCGCACCCAGGTGGTGCGACCATCGAGATAGGTCAAATAATTGATAAATTCGTCTTTGCGGCGCTCCTGAACCGTGAGCCCCTGCCGATAGAGCGCCAGATCTTTGAAAATAAAGCGGGCCAGGGGCTCACCTCGGGTGGCATCAAAGGCCGTAGGTAATTCGGGTTTTTCTTTGTGGGTGTATTTAAAAAAAGGTTTGACGTTTTTTAACTCGTAGCGATCCAGCAAAAAAGCGTAGAGGGTGTCGATATTTTTGCCTGAGACCTCGGCATGAAAATGCGAGATATTCGAAAAAGCCATATAACCAAAGAAGATCCCCGGAATAAGCCCCAGCCATTGCCAAAACCACCAGCCACCCCCAGCGATAGCCAGCATCATGACCAGGCCACCGACCAGGGCATTCATCGCCTGCTGATGATACCCCAAAACAGTGCCATGCACCCCTTCAAGCTGCGTGGCTTTTTCGAGGTATTCAGCAGCTTTGTCCTGGGTCTGTTTGAGCTGCTTCTCAACTTGCTTGCGCTTGTCTTCGTTGTCTTTGAGCAGACTCGAAAAATAGCCCTTGTATTTATTGAACATCTTAATGCGCACTTCACGCACATCATCACTCAATTGGCGCAGGCCCGGATAATCCAATTTGTCACTGTTGCGCAAGGTCAACATTTCTTGAATATGGCGATCGGAGAGCAAGACATCGGCCAGCTCTTTTTCTTCTTCCCAATTGCTGAGCAGATCCGTGGCTTCAGCTAAGACCTTGAGCTCAAAAGTCAGGTCTTTGCGGCCAGCGGCCTTTAAGCGCGCCTGCAGGGCCTTGACTTCGGGGCGAATGTGGTTGAGACTGCGATCCCCATCCAGCTCATGAATGCGGTGGGGCTCTTTGACAACCATGCGCTGCAATTGCTCCAAACGCAACACGATGTGCTGCTTTTGGCTAATCTCGCGAATATTGACGGGGTGCTTGTCTACGGGCGCGTTTTCGTTTTGCTCACTCATGGCCTTTTTCCCTGCCCCTATTGTAACGCAGAGCGCCGATGTCGGGGGCAGCCAAACAAACCGAGTGCAAAGTCAGAATGCTGGCTCATGCAGGCAAAAGCTTGATCCGTATCAAGCAGAAAAAAGCTATCCATCAAGTATCACAGAGCCAGTTTGACATATAATAGTGAGGAAAGAAAATGGGGGCGTTTTAATGGAAAAATACCTGAATATAACCCGAAGGCAGACACTTTTTTTTGCGGTCCTATTTATGTCGACGCTGCTGGCAGAAAGCCCACAGGTCGCCAGGGCTCAGACCACGGCACAGCTCCCAGAAACAGAGCATTACACCCGTAAACATATCTCCTTTTACCTGGAAGAGCCTGATTTCCCGCTCAATGGGGTTTTGACGCAGCTCTTTAAAGACCAATTGCCCCGTTTTGACTACCACTTGATCAGCACCCAGATCGGGGCCTCACTGCCAACATTTTTGGCCCAGGTTCAGCGCCACCAGCGCGAAAAAGCAGGAGAATTGGCCACCAGCCAGCGCAAAGAATTCAGCTCACCCGAACAGGGGCAGCTCAAAATTGGCGAAAAAGTCGTCACTTGGTCTGAAACCCAGCAGATCGCCAAGGCCGCATTTGTCTTTGGCAGTCATTGGGAATTTTCGCCCGTTTACCTGACAGGCCCCACCCTTCGCCGCGAGCAAGAGAATGAAAAAGGCGAGTTCAAAGTCGATTTGCCCGACAATGCCTATACCCAGATAGAAATCGTCAAAAAGAAAAAATACAATCCCAAAACCAAAAAAGAGGAAGAGGTTGAGGTTCGTCATTTGCTCTACTGGGAAGTGGGCGCAGGAACAGATCTCTCTTTTCAAATGGCCATTTACGCCCTCAACACAGAGCCAGCCAAACACCAATTGAACTGGCCCTATCGCTGGTATATTGGCAATAATTATGTCGTCACCCATTCAGATATGGCCGCCGCACGCAAGCTGGCCCCCAAACCCCAGGAATTTGATCCCCTCAAAAGCCGTGACCAGGCTTATCTGCTCAAAATCCGGCGCTTTCAAGCGATGCTGGAAGTCGAACCCACCGAAACTTATATGGATCAGGCTGTTGGCAAACTGAAATATGATACAGGCTGGTTTTCCAGCCTCAGCACACGTTTAAAACAAGAAGATGCCTTTAAGCTCAAATCTGAAGTGGTCGAACTCTATCCGCCACAAGATAGGGCACAGGCCAGTTTTGGCGACAAAGAATCAGCGGCCTCACTGGGAATCCAGACCCGTGATTGGTTAGAACAGGTCGAGTGGGTTGAAACAGAGGGGGTGATGCAGAAAAAAAGCCTGGGTCTGGTCAGAATTCGGGGATTTTACCAAGACGATATGCTCGTTCAACCTGTCTTTGTGCCCCGCAATCTGGAATTGGGAGATACCCTGCAAGAAGATCCCCACTCACGGAATAACAATCTGAGCATTTTGGGCGGTTATTACAGTTTTCCGGGCCAGCTCTCAGGCCCCAGCCTCAGCCTGGATTTCAGTTGGGCCACAGAGACCCTTTCAGCAGAACGCTTTCGCCAGCGCATTCAGGAAAAAGCCGCCCAGAATCCTGGGCGCTCAGAATTGGATTTGGCCCTGGAAGAGGCCACAGGCTGGGAGTGGAATTATCTGGTGGGCCTGACCATCCCGGCCAATTTCGAACAGGTCCGGCTGGCAGAGAAATTCTTTTTTGATCTGCACCTCGGGCTCAGCCTGCGCCGTTACGAACGGCAGTGGGTGTATAGCTTGGGACTGGCTCCAATGCTGATTGTGAGCAGTAAAAGCAAGGAAAATACAGCTGGCGGCGACACAAATAGCCAAGAAGAGCGAGAAACCCTGCCCGAAGCCTTCGGCCTCAAATTTTTGGCGGGTGCTGGCTATGCCTTTGGCCCCAATTTTTCGCTGGGACTCCAAGGCAGTCTGATGCTGGCAGCCCCTTATGGACTGGGGGGCGAGGGACAATTGCAACTCTTTTTTTAAACTTTTAGAAATTTTTTCGCTTTACCCCTTTATACGCGAACATACAACTGCTATAATAATGTATACGGTTGAATGTTAACAGGCTGTTACTCGTTATCGTTATCAAGCTGTTAATCGACACGCCTTTTGCCGCCGCCTATACTGGGGTATCTGCCCTGAATTTTTTAAAACTAAAAGGAACCATAAATCATGAGTCAAAAAACCCTCACTATTACCGACGAAAAACGCAAGGCCCTGGATCTGGCACTTGTCAATATTGAAAAGGCTTTCGGCAAAGGCTCGATTATGCGCCTGGGTGAAAAACCCAATACCCGCGTAGATGCAATTTCCACTGGCGCACTGGCCCTCGATGTGGCCCTGGGTGTCGGCGGCCTGCCCCGTGGCCGTGTCGTCGAAATTTTTGGTCAAGAATCCGGTGGTAAAACCACCATCGCCCTGCATGCAGTCGCTGAAGCCCAGCGCCAGGGTGGCATCGCTGCTTTTATCGACGTAGAACACGCCCTCGACCCGGAATATGCCAAAGCCATTGGCGTCGACATTGATTCTCTGCTTGTCTCCCAGCCCAGCACCGGCGAAGAAGCCCTGGAAATCATGGAACAGCTGATCCGCAGCGGCGCCGTTGACATTGTCGTGCTCGACTCTGTGGCCGCCCTGGTCACCAAAAGCGAAATTGAAGGTGAGATGGGCGACTCCCATGTCGGTCTGCAAGCCCGCCTGATGTCTCAAGCGCTGCGCAAACTGACTCCCGTCACCGCTCGTTCCAACACCGTCGTCGTCTTCGTCAACCAATTGCGCGAAAAAGTCGGTGTGATGTTTGGCAACCCCGAAACCACCCCCGGTGGCCGCGCTCTGCGCTTCTATTCTTCTCTGCGTCTGGAAGTCCGCCGCGCTGAATCGGTCAAAAAAGAAGGCGAAATGGTCGGCAATAACGTCAAAGTCAAAGTCGTCAAAAACAAAGTGGCTCCGCCCTTTAAAACCGCCGAAGTGGATATGGTCTACGGCAAAGGCATCTCTCGCGAAGGTTGCGTACTCGATCTGGCTGAGCAGCTCGACATTATTCAAAAAAGTGGCTCCTGGTATGCTTATCAGGGAGAAAAAATTGGTCAGGGCCGGGAGCGCGCCAAAGAATACCTGATCGAGCATCCCCATACCACCCTCGAAATTGAAAACAAGGTGCGCATCCACCACAATTTACCGGCCCGTGTTGACAAAGCCCTGGCCCCCCTGCCCAGCAGTGCAAAAAAAGAAACGGGCAAAGAAACCGGCAAAGAGTCTGCCAAAGAGCTGACTGAAGAGCTGGTCAAAGCTTAAATGCAAACAGGCAGTTCAGACTGAGAAGTTGAACTGCCTGTATCCGTCGACGCCAAGGCGTCGACACATAAAAAATTAGGTAGAATCCAAATTCCATCGTTCTCCGGGAGCTTACGCTCTCGGTTTTTTTTTGAACAAAAGAGAGTCCTTCCGTTTTAACGGCGAGAGAGGTGGTTCCACAGCACAATCGCAGCCACTTCTACCTGAATGGCTCCCAAACCAGCATGGTGGGCACCGTATTCCTTGAGCTGGGTCAGGCGCTCAAAATGGGCGCGGGCCAGCTCTGTGTGATGATCCAAATAATCCAGCGCCGCTTTTATTTCGCGGGCCTGCTCGGAATACAGCTGGCGAACAATCTCCTCTTCAGTGGGCTCGGTTGTCATAGGGATGCTTTCTTTGGATAGATTCAATTTCTATTGTAAGGGAAATGTCCCCATCTTGACAGGGGGCCCTCTCCTCGCTCCCTTCGACTTCGCTCAGGGAGCATCCACTCTTTCCATCCATGTTAAGATAGGAAGGCTTTTTAAAGTAAAATTTTCTGCTGATATAAGGAGTTCCCCATGAAAAAGATGATTCTCAGCTTGAGTTTGATGATAAGCGCTGTCACCCTGAGCAGCTGTGTTGATCCTGCTGTGACCAATTTAATCAACCGCGCAACCCAGGTCAAAGAGGGCAGCAATAGCGGCTCTTCTAGCAATAGTTCGACAAGCAGTGGCACGTCGGGCTCTGTGACAGCCGGGGTAAACATTGATGCCTCAGCAGCAGCCACTTTCTCTGGCCTCAAAGCAAGCAACTGCAGCGAAGAGGGCACGATCAAATCCGCGACGGGCGCCTCGACCTATGTGATGTTTAAAAACAAAACCGAAGCGGAGATCAGCGTCTACTGGCTCAATGCCCAGGGCAAACGCCAGCTCTACAAAAAATTGGCAGCTGGCCAAAGCCACAACCAGCAGACCTTTGTGACTCACCCCTGGCTGATCGCCAATGCCCAAGATGCCTGCGTGGGCATTTACACCCCCGAAAGCGCCAGCAACAGCACCCTGGACGTAACTTCTCAAGGCAGCGGCTCTGGCAGCAGCACAGGTAGTTCAAGCAGTGCATCCGGCAGTGCATCCGGCAGTGTTGCCGTGGGTGCAGCTGCCGCCACCCCCGAACGGGTCCAACAGGCCATTACCTGCCTCAAAGCCAAAGGGGATACCAGCAATGCCCAGACATTGACCGGCCTGCTGAATATTTATACCAGTATGTCCAAAGTATTGGGCGCAGAGGTGGCTGCCAAAGCCTATCTCACCAATACCCCAGCCATTATGGAAAAAACGGGCTGTTAAAGCGACTTGAGCAGGGCTTCCGCGACTTTGCGTCCGGAAGCCAATGCCCCGTTGATACTCCCCGTCTCGGTATAATCACCGCAGACCCAGACGCCAGAGGCAATCTCCCCCCCCCGACTCAAGGGCTGTACAAAAGGTGGGCGTTGGTCGGGCAGAGCCTGTGGGAGGGCATGGGCCTTTAAAAAGCGCCAATGTTTGACCAAAGGCCCAAACCAGTCGCTCATTTGGCTCTCTACTTGCGGCAGCAATAACGCCAAGGGACTCAGGGATGCCGGCGGCAAGACAACCAACGCCAGCAAATGCTGACCCGAAGGGGCATAAAACGCAGAGGCCAGACTCATGACAAGCAGATGATTCACAGGGCCCTCTCCCTGCGCATTTAAGATCAAAATGGGCTGCTGCACGGGCGGTTCAGGCGATTGGTAATAAAGGGTCAGACCGCCCCTCATCTGCCGTGGGGCCACCCCAGTGTGTAAACGGACGGCCTGGGCCGGATCCACGGCCAAAACAATCTGCTCAGCCAGAAATTCGGTTCCATCTTGGCATAAAATTTTTCCCGGCATCAGGCTTTGGACAGGAGCCCCCAAATGGACACGCGCAGGATCCAGACGCTGGTAAAGTTGAAGCGGAATCTGGCCCATGCCGCGGGCGGGCACAAGGGCCTGCCCACTGGCAAACATGCGAAAGAGAAAGCGAAACAGGGCATGACTGGTCTCCAATTCAGGATCAAAAAAAACCCCGCCCAAAAAAGGCCGAAAAAAGCCCTGAATAAAACCTTCTGAGAAGCCAAACTGCCGCAGATAAACTTTAATTGGCATTTCTCGCCCCGTCAGCAATCGCTCTGGGTGGCCCAAGGCCACTTCGGCCCGCAGTTTGAGAATCAAGGCTTTGTCACTCAGTGTGGCAATCGGATGGGTCAGGGTATCCCAGAGATCCATCGGACGCCGCAGGGGGTCTCCCAAGGGCTGTAAGCCTTTTTCGGTTTGTAGCAGTGCCCCCGGATAAAAGGCTTTAAACGCCAAGGCAGCATAGTCCAAACAGGCTTGAGCCTCGGGATACGCCGCCAGAAAAATCTGGAAGCCACGATCCAATAAAAAGCCCTGGTATTCATCGGTGCGCACCCGTCCACCCGGCACATCAGCCGCCTCAAACAAACACCAGTCCACGCCTGCCTGTTGCAATTTTAAAGCGCAGGCCAAACCAGCCAAACCACCCCCAATAATCACGGTCTGGCTGGAGCGACTCAATTGCGGGAACCCGGTATCAGGGTGAGGGTGAGGGTCTGTCCTTTGCGCACAAACACCACTTCCGTGGCTTCACCCACCTTGAGGGTATCAATGGCATAGGTATAATCGTAGATATTTTCAATTTTGCGGCCCCCCAGCGAAACAATAATATCTCCAGCCAGCAAACCCGCCTTTTCAGCGGGGCCTCCGGCACTGACCCCCGCCAATTTCAGGCCTTTGACATCGCCTGAAGCATAGTCGGGAATGCTGCCCAAATAGACCCGCAGCCCGCCCCGGTTTTCTTGGCCTTCGGGCTTTTTCATCGAGATAAAATCGGGTTTGAGGTCTTTGCGGCTGATCTCAGCAGCCATTTTGGCCAAAAGCTGTACTACTTTTTCGGTGCCCGGATAGTTGATCTTCTCAGGGGTATCACGGGGGGTGTGATACTCGCCATGGGCACCTGTAAAGGCGCTCAAAATGGGAATACCTTTGAGATAAAACGAGGTCGCATCGGTGGGCAAATAGCTGGTCTGTTGGGTCACCACTGGCAGCCCCAAACTGAGATTGGCGCGCTCCAGTAATTCTGGCCAGAGTGAGCTGGAACCCGTCCCCTGAATCACCAGGGCCTGGTCCAAACGCCCAACCATGTCCATATTGAAATACGTCGAAAAACGGCCCAATTGTTCTTTGGAAAGGGCTTCAACATAGTGATTTGAGCCGAGCAGCCCCAATTCTTCGCCCGACCAAAGCGCAAAGAGCAGATCTTGTTTTAACTCGGCCCCCTGTTTGCGCTGATCGGCAAAATACTCAGCCAGTTCCAGCACACCTGCTGAACCAGAGGCATTGTCATCGGCCCCCGGATGGATCTGGCCTTTTTCGTTGCCCCCAGCCAAAGAGGATTGGCCTTCACCATAACCCAAATGGTCGAGGTGGGCACCGATCATCAGTTGATGAGGGGTTGCCCCAGAACGGTTGGCGGGCAATTTGGCCAACACATTGCGGCTGGTCTTTTTCTCCTGGCGGATATCCACCGTCGCAGCCAATTTCAGACCCGGAATTTCAAAACCCTGGGCCCACTCTCCTGTGTCGAGCTGGGTTTGCAAGCCTTTGAGATCTTTGCCAGCCATGTGTAGCCAGCTTTGCGCAAGCCCATCGGCAATACTCAGGGCTCCCAACGACATGGTGCCAATCGAAGAACCCGCTTCAAAGGCCACCAATTGCTCTTTCACCTGGCTGAGCGGACCACTGACCACGATCAGGCCGCGAGCGCCTTTTTCGCGGGCCACCATGGCTTTGTAGCGCAGCCCCGAAAAACGCGAAAAATACTGGCGGCGCTCAGGGCTGAGCTGTTCGGGCAAATAGCGAAAGACCACCACCCATTTGTCTTTGACATCGAGATGCACATAAGAGTCGTAACCCGGCTGGCCGGGGCTCTCAGGCACCACCAAGCCATATCCCGCAAAGGCCACGGGTGCACTGGCCAAAGTACCGCTTTGCGAAAAGGGCAGTGGCCGCCAATCTTGATTGAGCACAGGTGCTTTTAAGCCTGGGGTTTGGATTTGGTTTTTTTCTCCCAGAGAAACCCCTGCCGTAAATTCAAAGCTCTGAAACCAAGTCCCTTTATCTCCGGCGGGCTCTAAACCCAGACGTTGAAAGACTTCCGCGACATAATTTGCGGCCAGGGCTTCTCCAGGACTGCCTGTCATGCGGCCCGCTGTGGCCGGAGCGGCCAAGTGGTAAATGCGCTTTTTGAGATCAGTGTCAGAGATGGCCACGCTGGTGGCAAAGGGATTCTCCACAAATGGGCTTAAACCCGTTTGGGGTTGACGGGCCACGCTGCCCGCTGGAGCCAATTTAAGCAGACGCCGGGC
>JBFWRL010000022.1:0-46563 GCA_050248915.1 Candidatus Sericytochromatia bacterium | reverse complement strand
ATGAATTTTTATTGCTCTGTAGTTGATGATTGTCTGCGGTATGAATCTGATCAACCAACCATAGGCTTGATTCTCTGTCAGAATAAAAATAGTATCCTGGCTGAATACGCCCTGAGAGATATTCACAAACCCATTGGAATCGCTGATTATGACTTTACGCGAGCTTTGCCTACGGAACTGGCTTCAAGCTTACCTTCTGTGGAGCAAATCGAGGCAGAACTGCAACATGAACTTGAAGAATCAAGTGAGCAAGATCAACTCGATGAAAATATCTGAAAAATGTCAGGCAGAAAAGCAGTGGATCTTGCATTTGACAATTGTTAGAGTTGAAAAGGGCAAGTGACTCAAAGCCAACAAGAGCAGATCATCTTGACTCCCTTCGGTCGCAAGATATCTGCGTCGATAACTGCTCTTCACCCGTCAGTTATCCACGCTGAGGCAGACGCCGCTGCCAAGCGTGCCAAGGGCTGAA
Source organism: Candidatus Sericytochromatia bacterium (assembly GCA_050248915.1). Taxonomy (GTDB): domain Bacteria; phylum Cyanobacteriota; class Sericytochromatia; order UBA7694; family UBA7694. The sequence continues at coordinate 46,091 of JBFWRL010000022.1, read as the reverse complement.
CGAATCCAGGCTATCCCTCCGTAAAGCCTTGGGAAACACTCAGGCTCCGTAAGCCGAAGACCCCGACTTGTCTCCAGTGGTATAATCGACCCAAGAGCATATACCCCAACTGAGGCCCTCCTTTTGAACCGATTTACGCGCTACGAACTAAGAACCACAAATCCGGATGCGGCACGCTCATTCTATGCCCAGTTACTGGGACCTGAACGGGTGGTCATCTGGCCTCTGCATGAGCAAGCGCGTGCCCGTGGCGCGATGCCTCACTGGCTTGGCTATATTTCTGTCGCAGAGAATTCAGCACTTGAACAAATGGGGAAAAGCTTTGTGGAGCGTGGTGCGGTTCTGCTGGGCCCAACGCTCGTCACACCAGATCGGGGACACATTCTTGTTATGCGTGACCCTGGCGGTGCCATCATCGCCTTAAATGACATGTCTCAACCACTTGGAGACCCCGTTGTCGCCTGGCATGTCCTCAATACCAACGACGTTGCTGCCGCGATCAGGAACTACCGTGAACTCTTCGCTTGGACTGTTGATGAAAACGCAGCAATTGGACCCCACGGTGCTTTTTACGGGTTCTCGTGGCCAGAAGAGCCCTCGGGACACGTCGGGGCCTTTGCCGACATCGCTGGCCGATCCGGGGTTCACCCGCATTGGCTCTTCTTCTTCGCAGTCAAGGATCTCGATTCTGCCCTGACCCTGATCCACAATGCCGGGGGAACGGCAACAGAACCCTTTCCTGGCCCCAAAGGAGCGCGCCTCAGCGTCTGCGAAGATCAACAGGGCGCCGCGTTTGGTCTGTATGAATGCCGAGAGAACCATGACTGAGCCCCGACCCGAATCAAGCGATTACATAACAACCCTGACAGAAACATTTCCCCGTTTGCGAAACTGTTCGACATATTTATGGGCAGCCTGAATTTCGGACAGGTTGTAAGTTCGGTCAATGATCGTTGTGAGTTTACCGCTTTCGATTAGGCCTTTGATAAACAACAAATCCGCTTTGGGGGGCTTGGCCTGTCCAGTCACACTCACAAATTTCCCCTTGGGTTTCAGACCCTGTTTGACAAAAGATTTGGGCATTTTGCCAACAGCATCAAAAACCAGATCAAAGGCCTGAGGGGGCAAAGAGAGATTGTCTTTGGTATAATCGATGACTTCATGGGCACCCAGCGATTGGACAAGTTCCATGTTTGGGGTGCTGCACACGCCTGTTACGTCTGCGCCAAAATGCCTGGCCAGTTGAACCGCAAAGGATCCCACACTCCCGGAGGCACCATAAATGAGGACTTTTTGGCCTTCCTGAATTCCGCCTTTGCGTAAAAAGCTGAGCGCGGTTAATGCGCCCAATGGGAAAGTCGCAGCTTCTTCAAACGAACTGTTTTCTGGTTTTAAAGCGATGACATCTGTTTCCTTTAAACAGCGATATTCGGCATATCCGCCAAATTTGAGGCCACAAAATGCAAAAACAGGATCTCCAACTTTAAAGCTTTGAACGTCTTTTCCTACTTCTGCGATCACACCGGCCAACTCAAAGCCAAGTATCTTCACCCTTTTGGGCCTGAAAAGCCCGTTAAAGATGCGGGCCAAAAAGGGATCGGCCTTGCGCAGCCGCCAATCGCCAGCGGTGACTGAAGTGGCGTAAATTTGAATCAATACCTCATCGTTTTGGGGCACCGGTTTTTCGACTTCCTGAATTTTCAGGACATCCGCTGGTCCGTATTTTTCGTAAATAACAGCTTTCATTTTTTTCTCTCCTTTTTAGGCCTGGGCCACTTTGGTTTTGCTAAATCTAGCTTGTGAACATTGCTGATGGTAAATGACCCATTCTGCCACCAGGTAATTGATCAGCCAGGCAGAGCCCATACAAACAGCCCGACTGGTTTCATTCTGGATACTCGGAAAAAGACCAAAGGGCAGATGGGTGAATACCTGGGTTCCGGCTCCAAGGGCCAGGGCATAAGCCCGTATCATCCAGGCACCATGTAAGGCAAAGTTCCTTTTGCGAATGGCATCCAGCGATAAAAGCAGGAATACCATCATGGCCATACCCACAAAGAGGCGCATGCTGTAGACAGCTATCCCATCAAACTTGGGCCATGGGTAAAACAGGGTCATCCATAAACCACTAAAGGCCGTGAGAAAAGCCATCGGAAGCAATATATATCCGGCACGGCGGTGCCATTTTGGCTGCCTTCTGCGAAAGACCGCTGAAAATTGGAAAGCACCCAGTAAACTGTAAACCGTCACACTGAGGATGTGAATCACAACCGGCCAGGGTGAGGCAAAGAAGCGGGTATTTTCGGGTGTGATGGCTCCGCTTCCCATTTGATGCAGGCGCACCATTCCAGCGATCACAGGTACCAAACTGAGCAGAACCAGTCCTACAGGAATGAGCCATTCACGTGTTGGCTTAGTTGGATTGAGGGGTGTCTTCATCTTTTTTCCTTTCAAGCGTGTTTTAATTTCGTTGTGGAAATCTGTAAATGGCTAAAACGCTTCAATCACAAGTTCTTTGTTTAACATCATTCCAGCGGTTGTCCCCATTGCGACCGCATTGGCAACGGTACGCATGCGGGTGCAATTGTCCCCACAGGCATAAATGCCTGCCACGGTCGTTTTTTGCAGGGGATCTGTTTTGAGGTAGCCTTCTGAGGTCAATTCACAGCCCAGGCTTTCGGGAATCGGACAGTGTTGCACAAAATCCGGTCTGGTATACAGGGCCTTGACAGGCATGTTTGAGCCATCTTTGAAATACACGTGATGGATAAATCCATTGGCATGCTCAATGCGTGCAAGCTCTGTTTCAATGATCCTGATCTGATGTTTTTCCAGCTTGCGCTGTTGTGCCTCTGTCAGGCGCGATTTTCCATGGGTCAATAAGGTCAGATCCGGTGTCCAGTTTGAGATCAACATGGCAAATTCAAAGCCGTATTCCCCATTGCCGAATATCCCCGTGGTCTGATTTTTGACTTCATAGCCATGGCAATAGGGGCAATGCAGCGCAGAAATACCCCAACACGCTGCAAAACCAGGAATTTCAGGCAAAATATCTTTAATTCCCGTGGCAAAAATTAATTTTCTGGTCTCAAAGACTTCCCCTGTGTCGGTTTCAATCGCAAATCCGTGTGCTGACTGTGTCCCTTTAACAGCCAGGCCGGTGTAAAAATGAACAGAATCATACTGTTCCACTTGCTGTCTTGCGAGTGAAGCAATTTCAGCCGGGGGTTTACCGTCCTGGGTGAGAAAGTTATGGGAATGAGGTGTTTGCAGGTTACAGGGTTGAAAGCTGTCGATCACCAGCACCGTTTTTAAAGCTCTGCCCAGTGCCATGGCTGCTGCCAGTCCAGAGTAACTTCCACCTATGATGATGACGTCAAAAGCGTTGCGTGTTTTCATGGGTTTAATACCTATTCTGACTTTGTTCGGGAAAAACTTTGCCCAGGATCAGATTGACAAAAGGGACCCCGATAAAGACAATGAGTGGCACCAACGTCAGTGTCATGAGCAAGGTTCTAAGATATACTGGCAAAACAGACATCTGTTCACCAAACAGATAAATAAAAGTTGTCAGGGAAGGATAAATCACAACCCAGATTTTGAGAGATGATATTAGCTGTGCTTTTCGATTCATAATAAGCTCCTTTATCATTGCTTCCTGATTCAAATATAGCCAGTACCGGCATTTGAGTGGTAGGACAGAAATGATCTTTAATAGGACTTATTTAAAATTGTTTCGGAAAGCTTCTGGGCTCAAGCCCGTTTGTTTTTTGAAGAACCGAATAAAGTAAGAAATATCTTCAAAACCGAGCTGATAAGCGATTTCTTTGACCTGGCTGGGGGTTGCCAATAGGTATCTTTTTGCTTCAAGTACCATGTGTTCTTTGATCAGGTCAGAGCAGGTTTTTCCCAGAGTCGCTTTGGTAATCGCATTGAGCTGATACGTAGACAAATTCAGCATTTCTGCATACTCTGAGACCTGTTTGTGTTCTGAAATATGGGTGTCTAAAAGGGCCAAAAATTCTTCTAGAATTTCTTGAGAATACAGCTTGTCATGGTCCTTTGAATCCTTTAAATGGGCATTTTCCCGGCTCAGTTCAATCATTAAAATACCCAGGTTTGCTTTGATCATTTCAGGGTATCCCTCCTGTCTTTCTTTTTCCTCTTCAAAAATGGCACGAGAAAGAGCAAGCAGCTTTTGGATTCTGTGTACTTCAAGCTGAAAAAAATTCTGATTAAAACATCTTCGGAAAAACAGGCGTGTCTGTGTGTCTGACGAAGGATAAAAATCCGGTTTGAACTGAATCAGATACCCTTGGCTGCCAGCTTTGATGGTATGTTTGTGCACCTGACCGGGCCGCATCAGGAAAACAACGTGATCACATAGGGTGTAGGGGATAAAGTCAATCTCATGGTCTCCGGCCCCCTTTTCCAAAACCATGATTAAAAAGAAATCATGCCTGTGCAAATCCTGGACCATGTCTTTTCCATCAAGCAGTTTGTCCAGTTCCCGAATTGTAAAATTTTCAGGAATAGGCTGATCTTTGGGGCCTGACTTAATTTTTCTGACAGGAATATGTTTCATTGAATAACATAAATCCTGGTTTTTTCTGCTGTCAAGTAGCGCCTCCCAAACATATTCAGCTCTCAATCACGGGCTGTCTGGGCGAATGGCCCATCTTAACAAGGCGCTCTTGGAGCGCGGGTTGGCATAACGTTCCTGCGAACTCGGGCGGATGGGTTCTTGGCTGATCTCAGCGTAGATGCCGGCCTTCAATCCTGCCTCTAAAGACTGTTTGACGCGTTTGTCTTCTCCTGAATGAAAGGACAAAAGGGCCACTCTTCCATTTGGATTCAGGCAAAAGGGCAAGTTGCGCAAAAACTGATCGAGCACCGAAAATTCATCATTAACAGCAATTCTGAGTGCTTGAAAGCTTCTGCGAATCGAGCGATTGATATCCGCTTGGGTGTGTTTCAAGGCCGCTTTAATGGTGCGCGTGAGATCTGAGGTGGTTTGAATCGCCTCTTTGTTTTGACAGATAGCCTGAGCCAACAGACGTGCATAGGGCTCATCCGAGTAGTCTCTCAGCATCTGCTCAAGTTTGTCTGCACTCATTTTTTGGATCAGCGCTGAAGCCGGTTGCCCTTGATGGGGGTTGAGTCGCAAATCCAGCGGCCCATGGCGTTTAAACGTAAAGCCCCGTTCGGGATTGTCCAATTGCATGGATGAGATGCCAAAATCCGCCAAAATAAAGTCAAAAGCACCATCCATAGATGGCAAAAGCTTGGAAATACCGGCAAAATTAAGCTGTTGAGATTGCCATTCTGCTTCGCCAAACCCCAAAGCCCTCAAACGCACCGAGGTGCGCTCCAGCTCTATCGGGTCGACATCTATGCCGAGCATGCGGCCCCCCGGTCGAACCCGCGGCAAAAGTGCCTGGGTATGGCCCCCAAAACCCAAGGTGGCATCTAAACCGACTTCGCCGGGTTGGGGGTTTAAAATGGCCAAGATTTCATTCACGCAGATCGAGAGATGCATGCCTGCTGGGGTATTGCCTTTGGACATGACTTTTTGGATCGCTTCGGGGTATTGTTCGGGGTTGAGCTCTTTGTATTTTTCATGAAAATGGTTGGGGTAACTGCCCTTGTAGCGTATCCGCCGTTTGTGGAGGGGGTCTGTCTGTTCTTCACTCATTCAAATTCACGCTGCTTCCAATCAGGTTCCAATCAAGGGTTTGCACACACTGCATCAAATTTGGTTGTATTTTTTATTGGAATTATAACTTTTTTCAAGGGGGTATTTCAGATTGTTTTTGTGTAATTTTTGGACGACGGCTTGCGTTAAGTCGATTTCAAAATGCTGGGCCAGATAGTTTAAAAAGACAAAGATATCTGCCAATTCATCAGCAATGGCTTGCCTGTCTACATCTGCCACTTCCAATTCGTTTTTCCAGAGAAACAGTTCCGAAAGTTCAGACACTTCGATATTTAAGCCCAATAATAAATCTTTGACCGTGTGAAATTGCTTCCAGTTCCGTTCGTCTCTAAAGGCAATTATTTCCTTTTCAAGTTCAGATATGTTCATATTTTTGTTCTCATTTGTCTTCTATTTTTATTCGCTGCTTTGATCAAAATTTGTAATTTTTTATTTTTATGTTTGTTTTAAGCGATTATTTCGATTGTTCATAATTAGAAACAATATAGTTTACTTTTGGGGGATTGTAAATCGAAACATATTCAAGCGCATCTCCCGTTACAAACGCAGACGCACAGTTCGAGGTTTCAATCAGCAGGCCTCAAGCCCGATCTGATTGCAGATCGCTGCTAATAAGGCGTTGACAAACCTGGAGCGATCAATTATCTTAGTAACTAAGATAATTAGCAACAAAGGTGAGGCATGAAAACTGAAAAAATCACAGAAATCAGAAAACTGAGTCAAAAATATGCTTATGCTTCGATTCAGATGCATGAGACCATTGCCCGAAAAGCGGGTTTCTCAGAAACAGATCATAAATATTTGGGCTTTTTTTTACAAAAAGGGAGTTTAACTGCCGGTGAACTCGCCAGTTTGACGGGGCTTACCACCGGTGCTGTGACGGGCCTGATCAATCGGTTTGAGCGTAAAAAACTTGTCAAACGCGTGCATGATCACCAGGATGGCCGAAAGGTAATTATTGAGCCCAATCAAAAGAAAATCAGGGCACTTTTGGCACCGTATTACCAGACCTTTCAACAAGAGTCAGAACATATCATTGCCTCTTTTTCAGACAGTGAAATGGAGGTCCTCGAAGCCTATTTTTTGAAAGCCCTGGCCTTAGCCCAGGATACCTACAGTCAATTTAAATAGACAATGAGCGAGAAAATAAACTTGGAGAATGTATAATGAGCCTCAATTCAAACGAAACGGTTCAGAGTCCCTTTGTTCAGACTTTTTTTCATGGTACAAAAGCCGAATTATCTCTCGGTGATTTCATTTCAATTGGGTTTAAATCCAATTTTGGTAGCCAAAATGAAGCAAAATATATCTATCTCACCGCGACTTTAGATGCCGCCATCTGGGGCGCTGAGCTTGCAAGCGGCGAAGGGCCTGAAAAAATCTATTTGGTCGAGCCCACCGGCCCAATTGAAGATGATCCCAATTTAACAGATAAAAAATATCCGGGAAATCCGACAAAATCGTATCGTTCAAAACACCCCTTTAAGGTTGTTGGCGAAATCTCTCTCTGGCAGAGTCATCCACTGGCACAAGTGACAGCCATGAAAGAGGGTTTGGCACAACTCAAAGCCCAAGGGATTGAAGCGATTGAAGAGCCCTAAAGGAACAAAATTGCAGATTTTTCCGACCTCAGATGAATTCCCCTCTAGAAAGAAATGTTTATGAGTTATACAGATATCAATGCAGAAGTGATCAATGGTTGGGTAAAAACGGGCTGGGAGTGGAGTGTGCCGATTGACCACGCCACTTTTCTCAGGGCCCAGGCCGGAGATTGGTCGGTGGTCCTCACCCCCAACAAACCTGTTCCCAGCCATTGGTTTATTCCCTTGGCCGGAGCCCAGGTCTTGGGTTTGGCCTCGGGGGGGGGCCAGCAAATGCCGATTTTTGCGGCCCAGGGCGCACAGTGTACTGTTTTGGATTATTCAGAGCAGCAATTGGCACGCGAAGTTGAAGTGGCTGAGCGCGAAGGCTATGCGATTGAAACTGTTAAGGCCGATATGACACAGCCCTTTCCCTTTGCTGACGCACACTTTGACCTGATCTTTCACCCGGTTTCAAACTGTTATGTCGAAACCATTGAGCAGATTTGGCAGCAATGTTTTCGCGTGCTCAAACCGGGTGGCATCTTGCTGGCAGGGCTGGACAATGGCATTAATTACCTCTTTGATGAGACCGAAGAGCGGGTGATCCGCAAATTGCCTCACAATCCTTTAAAAGACCCCGATCTCTATGCCGAATCAATGAACAAGGACTGGGGCCTGCAGTTTTCGCACACCATTGAAGAGCAGATTGGCGGGCAATTGCGGGCAGGTTTTGTGCTCACAGATATTTACCACGACACCAATGGCTCTGGTCGTTTAAAAGAACTCAATGCCCCCAGTTTTTATGCCTCCCGGGCCATCAAGCCGCGGTGATGCCATAAAATCGCAATTTCTGCCAGTCTGGCCAATTTTCGCTATAGTGAAATAAAGCGCTTCAGAGAAACGCTTATGAAACTTGAGGGGCATGGCATGAAAAAAAATACCAAACGAATTGTGTTCGCAATCTTGGCGACCACGGGCATTCAGCTCTTGGGGGGGGCCATTGCACAGGCAGATTTGATGCCCCCCGCTCAGGTCGAACAATTTGTCCAAGCCCCTGCCGATGCCAATCAGCAATTGGCCAGACTTTTTCAGTATCATCAGGAATACAGCATGTTCCATTACCCGGAATGGGCCACCTACGAAGGGGATCACCGCTATGATGACCGCCTGACAGACCATTCCGAAAAAGCGATTCAAAACCGCATCAGGGATCTCCACCGGCTGATGTCGCTCTTAGAGAAAATTCCCACCCAGGGCTTGAGTGCAGAAAACAAACTCAACCACTCGCTTTTCAAAGCCATGCTGGCAGAGTCCCTGGCAGAAGTGCCTTTTCAGTTTCACTTGACCCCAATCACCCAGCAACATGGCTTACATATCGACTTTCCCCAAATTATCGAAAGTCAGCCATTGCAGACGGTGGCCGATTACCAGAAATACGTTGCCCGCTTGCGGGGGTTTGATCAGCAGGTGACAGATGAAATTGCCCATATGCGCCAGGGCCTGGCAAAAAAATGGCTGATGCCGCGCTTCATACTCACACAGGTGCTCGACCAGATCTCCCGCATTACAACCTTAAAACCAGAACAAAGCCCGTTTTATTCCCCACTCTTGCGGGCCAACTCAGGGCTCTCTGCAGCCGAAAAGGCACAGATCTCGGTCACCCTCAAAGACCTGATTCAAATGTCACTCATGCCAGCCTACGAACGGCTTTACACCTTTATCAAACAGGAGTACCTGCCCCAAGCACCTGAAATGCCCGGCATTTGGACCTGGTCGGATGGTTCCAAACGCTATGCCCACCTGATCAAAACCCACACGGGCACCGCCATGACCGCCGATCAGATCCATGACCTCGGCCTGCAAGAAGTGACACGGATTCGGGCCGAGATGGAGAAAGTCAAAAACCAATTGGGCTTCAAAGGAACCGTGGACGCATTCAACCACTATTTAAAAAGTGATACCCGTTTCTACTTCAGCCAGAAAGCAGACTTAATGGCCGGTTATCAAAAAATCTTAGATCAGATGAACCTCAAATTGCCCCAATTGTTTGGCACACTTCCACAGGCCCGCTGCGAATTAAAGGAAATGGAAGAATACCGCGCCAAATCTGCTCCCCAGGCCTATTATTATTCGGCCCCCGAAGATCGCTCCAGGCCCGCCTGGTTTTATGTCAATGCCTACGATTTGCCCTCTCGCCCCGCATACACCATGACAGCGCTGACCCTGCATGAAGCCGTGCCTGGCCATCACTTGCAGATCGCCATTGCCCAGGAGCGCAAACATTTGCCTTTTTTCCGAAAACACTTTGGTTTGACGGCCTTTACAGAGGGCTGGGCCCTCTATGCCGAGAGCTTGGGGTATGAAACAGGCATGTACACAGATCTCTACCAGTATTACGGTGCCCTGACCTTTGAAATTTGGCGGGCCTGCCGCTTGGTGGTGGACACGGGCATTCATCACAAGCGCTGGAGCCGCCAACAGGCCGTGGATTTTATGCGCAAATACACCCCCAATTCCGATTTGGATATTCAATCAGAAATCGACCGTTACACGGCTTGGCCGGGGCAGGCCCTGGCGTATAAAATTGGCGAACTGCGCTTCAAAGAGCTGAGAAAGAAAGCGCAAAAGGCCATGGGGCCGCATTTTGACATCAGGGGCTTTCACGACCTGATGCTCAAAAATGGCGTTGTGCCCTTTGATCAGCTTGAAAAAGAGCTGGATGTCTGGTTAAAACAAAAGCAGCCACAAGCTCTGAACTGAGACAAGCCACATCAGCACAATTTTGCAGATTTTAACCCCAAGCATCACAAGGTCGTTTAACGGTCAGCACGCAACAATGTTATATTGAATTAAACAGAAACAGACCCGCTGTCTGCCTCAAAAGCTAATTCAAAGTCAGGACGCTGACACAATTTTATGCAGCAAAACAATCGCGAAATTTTACTCGCTGGTGCCGAATACCAAGATGCTTACACAGATCTAAAATGGGTTTCTCGGGCACCTCATGGCAATTGGGCCATTCGCCTGCTCGGATTTGTCTTGCGCAAGGCCTTTCGCAAAGGCTGTTCGAGCATTACCTTTGATCAATTGAGCTTCGAAAAGGCCATGGCCCGCATTGCTCCGGGTCATTTGGTCGTTTTGGCACCCACTCACCGCAGCATGATGGATTTTTTGGTCTGCTCTTATCTCTGTTTTGCCCATCCCGAACTCAAAATCTCCATTCCGTATATTGCCGCAGACCTGCAATTGGGTAAATTGCCATTTTTGGGTTGGTTGCTCAAACAGGCTTATGCCTTTTACCTCAAACGGGGGCAAGGCAAAGCCGATCCCGAATTAAATGCCCAACTCCGGCAATTGGTAGACGCCCAGCAAACCCTGGAAATTTTTATCGAAGGCACCCGCAGCCGGGCCCGCCAGTGCCTGCCCCCCAAACGTGGTTTGCTACGGGCGCTTCAACAAACGGGGGTGACCTGTGCCCTTTTGCCCATCACCATCAATTACGATCGGGTGCCCGAAGAGGCGTCTTTGCTGAAAGAATTAGAGGGGGGGCCAAAACCCGCGATGAGACTGGGGCCGCTGATCAAATGGTGGCAACAATTGCTGCATGACGAGATCAAAATTGGCCGGGTTCACTTGGTCTGTGGCGAACCGGTTTTGATGGAACCGGAGAGTGATGTACATGCCGTCAGCCACGCTGTGATGAAAGAATTGCAAGAAAATTATGTGGTCAGCACTTACCATCTGCGCGCCTTTTTGCACCACCATCCCGAATTGGGTTTGACCCTGCAAAGCCTGACTGAGGCCCTACAAGCGCGCGGCGGAACAGTGCTGGAAAGCCCCCTGCTGGAGGTCTCCCAGGTCGCTCTCAAAACAGAATACACCCTGCGTTATCAGTGGATGCACCTGTTTTTTCCTGACCTCTTGGCACATTGCCCCCATCACCCCATTGTTCAGCATCACGTCCAGACCAATAGTTTTTCTGAGCAATACAGCCGCGCGGCACGCCATCCCGATCCTCACTTATTGCCCCTCTTACAGGCCCTGTTTCAACCCCTTGAAGAGGCCTACGCGAAACTGCTCACCGCGGCAGCTCAACCGGCGGGCCTGCGATTTGCCCATCCCAAGGCCTTCGTGGTTCATTACCCCGAATGTTTTTTGCCAATGGTAGAAGAGGCCTTGGCCCATTTGACCGCGGCCAAATTGCTGGTCAAAAAAGATTCGCAACCCGGTTTTGAATGGGGTGAAGCCTGGAAAAGTCAGGGTAAATTGTACCAAGCCTCTTTTTGGGAAAAGAGCCCACTGCTGAAGACTCCCCAGCACTGACCAATCTGCAAATGAAACCATTCATAGAACGCCTGCTCGTATTTCTCGCTGGGGGTCTGGTGATCGGGGGAGCGGTGGGGGCCTGGGGCTATTTAAACCTCTCAGCACGCCAGTCAGAGGTGGTCCGTTTACGGCAAACGGTCAAAAAACAGATCTGGAAAGAAGAAAACCTCCATAAAAGTTACGCCAGCCTCAAAGAAGAGCTGAATTGGCTCAAAGAAAAAAAGGCCGAGAGATATGACCAAACCATCGGGGCCTTAATGCAGGCCACAGACAACGCCCCCATTGAGGCCCTGTATGAATTGGGGGTCAAAGCCCTGCAAGAAAAAGATCCCTCCCGCGCCTATTTCGCTTTGGCCCAGGTGCACAAAGCCAACCCTGAATACAAAGAGATTGCCAAACACTACCCCATGGCCCAAAAAGCCCATGAGCATGACCGGCAAAAACAAAAGGCAGACAAGCTCAAAAGCGCTTATGCCCAGGGTTATGATCAACAGGCCAAAGGCCTTTTTGCCCAGGCAAAAGCCAGCTACCAACGCGTCATGGAAATAGACCCCTCTTACAAAGACACCCCAAAGCGCCTCAACACCGTGAGCCAATACCTGGCCGTGCGCGAGCAAAGTCGGGAATTTGAGCAGAGAAAACAATGGTTGGAGGCCAGTTATAAACTGGGGGTCAATGCCCAAATCCAGGGCCGCTATGCCCAGGCCAAAGAGACTTTCGCAGCCATTGTCAGCTATGCACCCAAATACAGAGATGCCGCCCAACGCTTAAAAGTCGTGTTGGCCCGTTTGCCCAAAATGCAGCCGCTCCATGCCACAGCCTCAGACCCCCAATGTTATGAAAAAGGGGTGGCATTTGGCAAATGTGCCAGCTTGGGCTCGGGTTCGAGCAATTGTGGTCAGGCGGATCTATCGCAGATCCCCGCAGGTTGTAAAGACAACCCCGCCTTTGCCAAGGGCCTCAAATCGGGGCTCTCCAGTGCTGGCAGAGGAGCGGGTGGGGAAGGCAATGAACCCTCCACAGCAGATCTGTTCAAAGGCCTGCCCTCACTGTTAAAAGATTTGTAGTCAGCTCACTGGTTTTTGCAATTGCAGCAAACACCAGCGTTTGCCCGCCTGAATTTGAATATGTTTGATCTCAAAAGGGCAGAGCTCGCGCAGGTCGTCCAAAAAAGGGTAATGGTCGAAATCGTCAACGAGAATCCAGGCCTCGGATGTGAGAAAGGGATACATCAGGGCAAAGGCCAACGAGCGCCCACTGCCATTGGGGCCATCGAGCAGCAGAGCATCCAAAGAATTGGGTTCAAAGATCGCGGCGTAGTCCAGGTCGTAAAAACAGAGGGGCACACGGGTCTGGGGGTATTGCTCCAAGGGCAGGAGCTGGCCCATCTGGGCAAATTTTAAATGGGCCGTTTGGGGTTCTTGCCAGAGTTCCGCTTTTTCGGCTTCGGAAATCTGCCGCAAAGGGGCCCGTTGATAGGCAATCGCCGGGTTATTTTTGAGTTCGCTTTTTAAGCGCAGGTACCATTCGTCCTGGTGTTCGATGCTGATCACATTCAGCGGCACTTGGATGCTTAAATACTGCCAAAAGCGGGTGGATTGGCCCGAACCAAATTCGACCAGGCGCGGCAGGCTCTCGCTTTTGGCAAAGAGACAGCCCGTCAAACTGCGCAAAGCACTGCGAGACAGGGCCCAGCCACTGAAATAGCCCTGATTTTTGCGCACCTGCCGCAGGGCCCATTCGACCGAACGAGCAAAAGTACCCTGTTTTTGCAGCCAATGGCGGGAGGCCTGCTCTTCTTGCCAGAGCTGGGGAAAAAAATAGGCACTGGTCAACTCCCGTTTGAGCTGCCGCAAAGGCGGCAAAAAAGGCTGGAACCATGTCTGCTGATAAAGGGTGTCTCGATTCATGACAGGGCTTTCATGGGCTGATTTAAATAAGCAGCCAGGCGCGATTGCAGCTCGGCCAGCACCTCGGACTCGGACAGACTGGCATCCACCCTTTGCCAGCGCACAGGATCTTCTGACGCCAGTGAGGCATAGCCACTGCGCACCTTGTGATGAAAGGCCAGCGCCTCACTTTCAAGCCGGTCTTTGCCTGGGCGCACACCGATCCGCGCCTGGCCCAAAGCAGGGTCGAGATCGAGCCAAAAGGTCAAATCTGGCTGTAATCCGCCCGTAGCCAAGTGATTAAGGGTCTTGAGTTCGCTTATATCCAGCCCCCGGCCATAACCCTGATAAGCCAGGGTGGAATCGGCATAGCGATCGCAGATCACAATCTGGCCCGCAGCCAAAGCGGGGCGAATCACGGTATCCACATGGTGGGCCCGGTCAGCGAGATAGAGAAACAACTCAGCACGGGGTGAGAGCATTTCACTGGGATGGTGATCGAGAATCAAGTGGCGAATGCGCTGGCCATAGTCTGTGCCACCGGGTTGGCGTGTGACCAAAACGGCATGGCCCTGGGCCTGAAGCCAAGCCAACAGGGATTGAATCTGGGTGGATTTGCCCGCACCTTCTCCGCCTTCAAAGCTGAGAAACACCGCTTAAAAGTCCGGGTGCATCATTTTGAGGGCAAAATCGGGATCGTCCATTTCGCGGAACATTTCCTCTTCTTCTTCACTGGGTGCATCCAGTTGCATGATCGTGCGCAGGGCCTTCTGAATCTGGTAGATCGTATTGGCGCGCACCATGTGCACAGGCAATTGCCGGGCCTCGGCCGCATCGATGATCTTGCGGTGCTTTTTGTAAGAGGAGAGCAGCACCAACACATCGGCTTCGTCGAGGTTTTTGGTGATGCGCACAGGCAAACGCATGGTCTTGATCACGCGCTCCAATTGGCTGCGGCTGACCGCATAGGGATAAATGTGCAATTCGCTCTCACGCTCGCCGGTGACATTGACCATGTGGCGCTGCATGTCGGCGTTCTGCTCTTTGATCTTTTTGACCTTGCCGTGTTCGTCGATCATGCGGATTTCGGGGGCAGGCATTTTGCCGCGCAGGTATTGATCCACGACATCGGCCACATCGATGTGGATCGCCAATTGGTAGCGATCCTGAATTTCGATCGCGATGTCGAAGGTGGGGGGCGATTTGCGCTCCAAGACACTCTTCTGGGTGCCCCGGCGCTTGGCCTCTTCGTCGCCGAGGGTCACACTTTCGATCCCACCGACAAGGTCATTGAGAGAGGGATTGAGAATCAAATTTTCGATGCTATTGCCGTGGGCTGTGCCAATCAGTTGCACGCCGCGCTCGGCAATCGTGCGGGCGGCATCAGCTTCGGCCTCGGTGCTGATCTCGTCGATAATGATCACTTCGGGCATGTGGTTTTCGACCGCTTCGATCATCACGGCGTGTTGCTCAGCCGGGGTGCGCACCTGCATGCGGCGCGAGCGGCCAATGGCGGGATGGGGAATGTCGCCATCACCGGCAATTTCGTTGGAGGTATCGATTATCACGACACGTTTGTGCAGGTCGTCAGAGAGAATCCGCGCCATTTCACGCAATTTGGTGGTTTTGCCGACACCCGGACGGCCCATAAACAAAATACTGCGGCCAGACTCAACCAGATCGCGAACAATGTCGATGGTGCCCTGAATTGCGCGGCCGACCCGGCAGGTCAGACCGACAATTTTGCCTTTGCGGTTGCGAATGCAGGAAATACGGTGCAGGGTGCGTTCAATCCCGGCGCGGTTATCGTCGCCAAAATTGCCGATGGTTTTGGTCACGTGTTCGAGGTCTTCTTGGCTGACCAAGCGCTCACCGAGAAAGGCAATGGAGCCCGGATAACGGGCCTCTGCCTCGCGGCCCAAATCCAAGACGACTTCAATCAATTCTGAGAGCCGCTCCTCTTTGTTGAGGGCCTCGGTGACCCAGTCGGGCAAATGGGCGAGCAATTCATCGAGATTGTCGGTGAGCAGTTTTTCAAATACTTCCATGGGTGTCCTTTCGGGGGGCTTCGTTGCAATACAGAGTCGTTAAGGCGGAAAGTACTGCCCGCACATGCGGGAGGAAAAGATAAAAAGGAAGACGTGAGACCAGAGCCACAGGTTCCAAAAGAGGCCAATTGGAATCCTTCAAAACCCTCTCTTTAGTATACTCTGCCGGGGAAGCTTGTTGCCACCGCTTTTTTAAACGCTGAGCGGGGTCATTGCCACCGACTCAACCAGAATGCGCGCCTTGGCAATTTTTTCTTGCAGCAGAGCCTCACTCAGCGGCGCCGAGGGACTCAGATCGATAAATTTGCGCGCAAAGCTGCCCATCCCCACCCCATGAATCCCACTTTGGCGGCGGCGTGCCAGGGGCCCGGTCAGGTCGTTGGTGCCGCCTGAGACCTGCACAAAACAGTCCAATCCCTGGGCAAACAGCGTTTCAGCCAGTTCCAGACAGGGCAGGGTGGATTTTTCTCCTTTGCGGCCGCTGATTGGTTTGCCATCGGCTTGAATCAAAATATCTGGGCCCGCCAGCGCGCGAATGGTTTGGGCCAAGTGGGCAATTTCAAGCGGGGATTGCCCGTGGGCCCCCAGACTAAAAGCCAGCAATTCGATTTGCTTGCGCAGGGGTGCCAATTGGGCCAGCAGGGCCTCTAATTCGGGCAAACTGCCATCGCCGGTATGCACCTCCAAGGCCGTGGCACCTGCAGCAAAACATTGTCTTAAAAGGCTTTGCACCTCGTCGAGGGGGTCGCGGGCCACCAGGCTCAGGGCCTTGCTCGGGCAGGCAATCACACAATGATCGCAGCCCAGGCAGTTTTGCAGACGGATTTCACTGCCAACAAAGACCTCGTGGGGACAGGCGTTGACACAGAGCCCACGCCCATCACAGCGACCAAGATCTTTTTCCACCCGCAAAAAATGCAAGTCTTGGTTGATACCCACACTGACCATGATCAGGGGCAAGCCCTTTTGGGGCACCTTGGCGGCGGCGATGCCTGCGCGAGCGGCTTGCACCAATTCGGGGCGGGCACCGACGTCAATGGCGTGGGCCCCAGCCTCGGCAAAGATCCGCGCCAGGGTACTGACAAAGTCCGCATTGCGATAGCTGGCCCCACAGATCAATTTAAAAAAGCGCCGCTCCTGCAGCGCTTGCAGAATCGCCGGGTGCATCAGCGAATTTTCGGCAACACAATGCCCGTTTGGGCCTGGTATTTGCCTTCGCGGCTGCGGTAGGTGGTTTCACAGGCTTCATCGCCCTGAAAAAACAGCACCTGACAAAGTCCTTCGTTGGCATAAATCCGGCAGGGCAAAGGTGTGGTATTGGAGATTTCCAGGGTCACATAGCCCTCCCAGCCCGGCTCAAAAGGGGTGACATTCACAATGATCCCACAGCGGGCATAGGTGCTTTTGCCAAGGCAAACCGTGATGACATCATCGGGAATCTTAAAATATTCGATCGAACTGGCCAGGGCAAACGAATTGGGAGGAATTGTGCAGACGTCGCCGATGAAGTCAATAAACGAATTGGCATCAAAGGCTTTGGGATCGACCACCGTGTTGTTGATATTTGTAAAAATCTTGAAGTGATTGCTCACACGCAGGTCATAACCATACGAAGAGAGGCCATAAGAAATAATGCCTTCGGAAACCTGTTTTTCGACAAAAGGCGCAATCATGCTCTGTTCGAGCGCCATTTTGCGAATCCAGGAATCTGCTTTAATGCCCATAATTTACCTTTTCTATGCTTGAACGATTTAAGTGTACGATTTAATCGGGTACCTGTTCAATGATACGGATTGCGCCCAGCGGTGGCAATAAGGCCTCAGAAACCGTGGTGCCCATTGTATTGAGAATTTTGTCTGCCACGGCTGGATCGGGGCTGGTTTCGAGCAGGGCCAGGTTGCGACCCTGCTGGGCCGTGACGTAAAGGCGGGTATCGTCGCGGTTGATAGCCACCCCCAAAGGGGCGTAGGCCGGAAATTTGACCTCAGAACCGTTGAGATAAAGGGTTTGCAATAGCTGCTTGGCTTTGGGATCCACCACCAGCACCGCAGAGGTGCCACTGGCACTGAGATAGAGCTTGCTGCCACTGTGGTTGGCGACCATCCGCTCCAACAAGAGTGGGCGTTTGTCTTCGGGCTTTTCGTGCAGATCGAGGGTGGTTTCGAGCTGACCCGTACTGGGGTTGATAATATACATTTGGTCCAAAAATTCGTCCAGGGCAAAGAGCCGGTCACCGACCTGTAAGAGATCGGAGATGCGACTGCCTTCGGGCAATTTGAGCCATTCTGAGACCCGGTAACTGTCGCTGTCGCGACGGACTTCGATCAGGCGGGGATTGGCTTGATCGGCGATCCAGAGCTGGTTGCCATCGCTGCTCAAAGCCAAGGTCGAGGTTTGGGTACCCAAGGGCAAATTGACAAATTGTTTCAACGGGGGCTGGCGCAGCCCCGTCACGCGGTAGACCGCCAAACGGGGCAGGGTCTCCGAGGCTGCCCAAAGCTCGCGAAAAGGGGCACAATAGGCCAAGCGGTGGGGTTTGTCGACCGTGCCAATTTTGCCCACACGGTAGAGGGTGCGGCGATCGTAGCGTTGAAAGACCGAGATCGAACTCGCCAATTGATTGGCACTAAAAAACAGCCCAACGGGCCCCACACCCAGATCGCGGGGAACTTGGCCGGTTTCGACCCAGGTTTCGACCCGGTGCACCAGGGTATTGAAGATCAAAAAGCGGTTCTGGGTGGGAGAGAGTATCAGGGCCTGGGTCGTGGCCGTGGTCTGTTCTACAGGCAAGCGTTTGCCACAGCTTACCAGCATCAGCGCACTCAAGCAAAAGAATAATAGAGTTTTTTGCATATTTTAATTATAGCCCAGGGACAAAAATAAAAAACAGCAGATGCAGGGCTTTTTAAAGCGGGCTCAAGCCTGACTCCAGTCCTGGCTTTGAATCTGAAAATGGGCATAATCAGCCAGATTGCGGGTGACCAGAATCAGGCCATGGGCCTGGGCAATGGCTGCAATTTGGCCATCGGCAAAGGGGGGGGTTAAGCCCTTTTTCTCCAAGCGGGCCCGCTCAGCTGCATGCCACTGGGCGGCAGGGGGCGAATAGGCCAGAATTGGCAAAGTTGCCAGCACCACATCGTGTAAATAGTCTTCGATATATTGGCGTTTGCGGCCAGGGGGCAGGCGATAGCAGCCATAAAAGAGTTCATGTACAACCACACTGGCGGTGGCACAGGCTTCGGCATGATTTTGCAAATGGCTGAGAATTTGGGGATCTGGGCGGGGTTTGAGGGGTTCAGAGAGAATATTGGTATCGAGCAAGTAGAGGAGGGGCACAGGAAGGGGATTTACCAGTCAAAGTTGCGGCCGGGAGAGGCATCGCGAAGGTCGGAGAAGGTGTCGGGGGAAAGATCTGCGGGGGGAAGCTTAAAAAAGGCGTGTAGGGCGGCGGAAAAAGTGGGTTGGGGATTGGTTAAGCGGGAGTAATCGTCCATCGAAAGCAAGACTGCGACGGGTTTTCCGCGCCGCGTAATCTGGACGCATTGCCCTGTCTCCGCCGCGTGAACGAGGCTGGGCAAGGCATTTTTGGCTTCTGCAATCGAATAAGAGCTGGGATCGTATCGCATCGGCGGCCTCCAGATGGCTATCTATATGGCTATATTATAGCAGTTGATTTCCAAAAGATGTGCGTTTCCGTGGTATTATCTACTGGCTGAAACCAAAAATACCGGGCAAGGAGATCTGCATGACAGCACCGCAACCCACCCATACCGACATTTTGCTGCGCCTGTTTGCCACCTTCAATAGCCAGGATCGGGCTGCAGCAGAAGCCCTGCTCACAGCAGATTTTACCTTTAGCAGTCCCTACGATGACGCCGTGAACCGCGACCATTATTTGACGAACTGCTGGCCCAATGCCGCTCATCTGCAGGAACTGCGCATCGAACGCCTGCTGGTGGATGGAGATCAGGCCTATGTCACTTACTGGGCCGCAACCGCCCAAGGCATGTCTTTTCGCAATACCGAATTTTTTCGCTTTAAAGGCCCACAAATTGCCTGTCTCGAAGTCTATTTTGGCGGAGCCTACGACCAAGGGCAATTTGCCCGCATGCGCTAACCCCTGCGCAAGTTAAGGGCTGTGCGACGCCATCAATGCCGCTTTTAAAGCAGCTTGCAGATCTTCAGCCAAACTCGCAACGCCTTTGAGCACCCACGGCCCCCCATGTTGCCAATGCACCTGAAAATGCAAAAGATCTTCAGCCGTCTGCGGATCCCAGTGGTGGATCGCCAAAACCACTTCGGTGCCACCCTCAAGCAGCGCAGGAGAGGCAAAGAGTTTGAGCAGCGGGCCCAGTTCACGCACCTCGATTTTAAGCACCCGCAGCGGGTGTGTTTGTTGGCGGGCCCAGGCCTGAATCGCAGCCACCGCCTGGTCTTGTGCAAGCGGGTCTGTGGACTGAATCCGCTGGATCTCAACGGATTGGAAACAGCCACTCTGCTTAAAAAAAGCTGCGAGGCCTTGCTCTGCGGCTTTTTCCCGATCTGGCACATCTTTTTGATCGGGGCGCCAACGCGTCTCCCAAAAGACCAGGCCTGCCATGGGCTGATCTGCGGATTGACAGAGCGGGGTTTGCGGGACAGGGGGTTCTGAGGTAAAACGGGTGCTGGCACAGCCCGCAAGCAACAAACATCCCAAGCCAAGCTGGAGAGCTCTGAACCTGAGAAGCGGGCTTTTCCGAACGTTTTTCTGGGACACGGTCAAAGCCTAACGCAAAAGCCGGGCATGATCCACCATAATACAGCGGTCCATCACCACAGCCAGCCCTGCGGCTCGCGCTTTTTCGGCCGCGGCTTCGTGGATCACCCCCAATTGCAGCCAGATGGCCTTGGCCCCGGCAGCAATGGCCTGTTCGACCAGATCGGGCACCTCTTCTGAGCGGCGAAAGACATTGACGATATCCACAGGTTCGGGAATTTCAGCCAGCGAGGCATAGACTTTTTGGCCCAAGACTTCGCTTAAAAGAGGATTTACAGGCAGCATATCAAAGCCAGCCTGTTGCAAATAGCGGGCAATGCGATGAGAGTCACGAAAAGGTTTATCTGAGACACCCACCACCGCAATGCGTTTGGCGTTTTTGAGCAAAGGTTCGAAAGGCGAATTGACAAAGGCCATTTTAGGCGAAGACAGTGGCTTCGGTCTTAAAGCGGGCCCGAATGCCTTTGTGGGCCTTGGGAGAACTGACAAACCAATTGCTGATCTGAGTGCCTTTAAAAGCGGTGATGATCCTGCCAACCTCATTGGCACTCAATTTGCGCCCGGCTTCGCGCTGTTTGCGCGCCAACAATTTGGGAATCGGGGTGGCCAAGCTGTCGACATGGTTGAGGGTACCCAGCACCAAGTCAAAGATGCGCGGATCTTTTTTGACGTCTTCGCTGAGCTGGGCCTCGGCCAAGAAGGCATCTACTTTGCTCATTTTATCGTGTAAGACAAAGGCCTCTTGGGCTTTTCCCAGCGCCAAATTCTGCTCGCTAGCGAGTTTTTTCCAAGCTTGGTCAAATTGGCTGCTGGCAACGCCGTAGCGTTTGACCACGGCATTGAGCTCCGCAGCAAAAGGATTTTTGTCCCATTTGAGAAAGCGCATCATGGTGCTATTGGCCACTTTTGCGTCAGATCCACGGGTGCCGTTTTTGTAGACATAGGTTTCAAATTGGTAGGTACCATAGGTTTTTCCGCCCGAATCCTGCTTGCGGGAGGGATAGGTGATAGCCCCCACCCCATACGGGTCTTTGCGGTTTCGGTACTGTCCCGACTCGTGATAGGCCATCATCGGAAAGGCGGGCACAAATTTTTTCGGGTCGTGATAAGGGGATTTTTGGTAGCGGGGTTCGGGTGTTGTGCTGGGCTCAGTGGCAGGCAGCGACGGGGGGGAAGAAGGCTTGGCTGGCGGCAATTGGGAAGGAGAGGGCACCGGTTTAACACTCTCTGCGATCGGCAAGAGGGTCTCTTCGTCAATTGGAATGGCTCTGGGAATGGGTGCTTCAGTCTGTTGGGGATCTGAAAGAGGCAGGAGAGTCTCTTCATCAATCGGAATCGCTCTGGGAATCTTCATTTCAGCCAATTCTTGAGGAAGATACAAACTACCCGTGGGGCGTTCAAACAAATTGAGCGTGGGCTGGGCTTGACCTGAAACACCTTTTTCAGCCTGATAGCGGTCTTCGAGCTTGGGTGAATTCTGTAACAAAAGTGAAGGTGGCACCAGATCTGTAGGAAAAGAGACAGGGCCTTGCTCCTTGAGCAGCTCATGATCTAAAAGCCGTGGAGCAGTGGCCCGGAAGGCTGGGCGTGAAGAGTCGGAGGGAAGAATCATTCAGCCAAGCTTCTTTCTATTAGTAGAGTTAAAGTACATCACTTTTGAGAATTATAGCCCCACAGGCAAGAAAAGTTGCGTGTGGGGCCAATGGAATCTTTGCAGCCTATTGGTAGCGGTGACGCAGACCCGTGGCAGGCCGGGTGTAGTTATAGGTCCAGACCGTTTGCAAGTCAGGGCTGTCCATATAGTCTTCGTTTTTGATCAGATCCCAGCCGTATTTGGCCCGATGCGGGTAGACGCGGGGCGGCTGGCTGACTCGGCGAAGGGCCTGCCAGACCAACTCGGTGCAATAAAAGCGATCCTCGGTATTGATCAAAAAGAGTGAATCATAACTTTTGCCGATCTGGGCCGTCTGGTAGGCGCGCATTTTTTCAACGTCGGCGGGGGTCATGCCGGGTTTGCGCAGCACGACAAATTTATCGCGGTGAATGCGCTGAATATACCCCGTCAGGGTCTCGCGAATCACGCCCATAAAATTGCCTTTGGCATCCAATTGGGCCAAAGCGTGGATGATTTCGTTATTGCCGAGGTAGACAAAGGAATGCACAAAGGAGTCGTTATTGCCACACAGCACAATATCACCGGGTTGCAGATGGGCAATCATCGCTTTGAGACCGGCATCATCGATGCGGGGCACATTGTCGGGCACGCCGGGTTTGTTAAATTCTTTTTTGATAATTTTATCGCTGAGCAAATACAAAGCTGGGCGCACAAAGCCAACCGCAGTCAGACCTTCGAAGATAAAACCGCCCCGAGGCATGTTGATCACTTCAGCCGGACGGCCATTGTCGAGGTCGTCGAGATTTTCTTTGTAGATATTGCGCAAAATGCGGGTGGTGAGATCTTCATTGGCAGACGACATGGTCTGCATACGAGCGGGGTTCTGTTGGGCCATGAGTTGCTGAGGGGGCATCACCGGGGCCGAAGTGGCACAACCTGTGAGCAAAAGGGACAAACCAACCAATTGTTTAAAGATTTTTTTCATGATTCGCGACTCTCTCCACGCAATAATCCGGCATCGGGGGCCGGGTGATAAAAAAGTTGTCGCAGAGCGAAGGCCATCTCTGACGCAAATTAAGCAAAAAATAAACCTTTTTTAACCAGAAAAAAAGGCCAGTTTAAACTGGCCAAAGCGCTCATCGGGCGCAAATGGGGAGCCGGCGTCCAGCTATTGCTGCTGATTGTTGTTTTTGGCTGGCACCGGCGCGCTGGCTTGGCCCGAAATATATTCATTGGCCACCCGCACCATCAGGGCATTGAGTTTTTCAACCGTAAAACTGCCCACCGTGGGTTTGAGATGGCTGCTGCCAATGCCGCTGTCGTCGGTCAAAAAGACGTAGCGTCCGCCTGTACTGATCGCCATCATGCGCAGTAAAAATTCGGTTTCTTTGTCGATGCCACTGGAAGCCACAGGAATAATACGAATGCCTTTGGCGGCCGCGCGCATCAAGCTGGTACGCAGACGGGTGAGATTTTTGGGGTCTTGGTGGGGCGGGGCGTCGAGGACCAAAAAGAGCAGACGGGCGCGGGCCGTGGCACTCCATTCGTGTTCATCGACAGCGTCTTGCAAGGCCGCATCCACCGCTTCGGGGAAATCGCCGCCCCCATTGGCGGATTGTTGGCTCAATTGTTGGGCCACCGTGTCGGGATTTTCGCTGAAGGGAAAGGGACGCACGACATATTCATCGCTGAGGTCTTTGTAAAAATTGGTGCTCAGGCGCAGCTTGAGATCTTGGCGATTTTGGGACGAAATCTGGCTGGCCACGTTTTTGAGCTCACTTTTGAGGTATTCCAGTTCGTCGCCCATCGAACCGGTGGTATCCACCACCAGCATCAGGTCGGCATTCACAGCGGGTTCCAAGGCTGTTTCGGCTTTAAAATTCAGGGTTTGCAAGCCATTGCCACTCAGGCTCAGTGCTTGTTTGAGGGTTTCTTGACCGAGATTGACGCGAACCTCAACGTTCGAGAGCGAGGGTTCTTTCAGCAAAATTGGGCTTTGTTGATTCTGTTGATCTTGTTGGGTTTGAACCGGTGGCACCAAACTGCTGCTGCCAATTGCCGGAAAGAGATCCGCTTGGCCCAGAACATTGGTGCGGCCTTCAAACACAAGTTTGTCACTGGCATAGACCTGCACCGGCAGGTCAGCCAAGGCCCCAGAAGGCCCCGTCACTGTGACTTGAATCCGCTTTTGGTTATAAATCCCCCAGATGCCTGGCATGCCTGACCACTGTTGATCTTGCATCAGTTCCAGCCAAAAGTTCCAATTTTTCAGGTCATTCCATTCCCCGGCCGTGAGCAGCCCGGCCTGGGGTTGGGGGCCGGGTTTCATGGGAAAGGGCTCAGGCGCCACGAGGCCAGGCCGGGCCAGATCGCTGCCGATACTGCCTGTGCTGCCAGAAGAGGCGCCTGATGATTTACTGCCAGTACTGCTGGTTGGGCTTGTACTCAGAGCTGGAGCAGCCGCAGGTGCGGGTGCAAAGGCGGCTCCGCTGCTGCTATCAGCGGACGTACTTTCTGCCAAAGCAGGGGCTGAACCTGGAGCGGCAGGAGACAGAGCAGCACTGCCACCACCTCCACCGCCACCGCTGCCCCCAGCGACCCCATCAGGGCTGGGCACCGCTCCCTGAGAGGGGAATTTGGGAATAGCGGGGGGGGTTTTGCCAGAGGTTGAATTGGACGTGTTATTCGGGGAATTGACGAGCGGGGCTTGGCAGGCGTTTAAACAGACATTTAAGCTCAAGGCCAATAAAGCAAAAGGCAAGAATTTAGGCATGGAATTCAAATCTCCTTGGGGGGTAGTGAAAAAAATTTCGCGGGTTCTAAAATTGAGTCTAGCAGAATGTTTACTTATTGTAAACATTAGTTTCATAAAGTCAACAGAATACATGTCCCCAAAGTCAGGCAAAACATTTTCAAGATTTAATCTAGAGTTACAAGTAGATTAACCTTGTTTTTAACTTGATAACGTCAGCCGCGCTGGGTTTGGGCCGACAATCAGATCATCGAGAGAGATCCAAAAGAGGAAAAGCGAAAAATGAAAAAAGTCACAATTTTGTCCACCTTGACCCTGGCCCTGAGCCTGACCGCCTGCGGCGGCAGCGTCAACTCCCCCACTTCAGGTGCCGTCTCTTCGCTGTCCACATCTTTGAGCACCCCCAGCGGTGGTTCAGGTATTACCCCGATCGAGAGCCTGGAAGAAGAAACTCCCGCAGAAGCCGCTCCCGTTGAAGAAACAGTCCCTGTTGAAGAAGCTCCCGCAGCTGAAGCCGCTCCCGAAGTCGCCCCCGAAGTGGCTGCACCTGCTGAGGAAGCCCCCACAGAAGCCGCTCCCGCTGAAGAAACAGCCGCTCCCACTGAAGAAGAACCCAAAGATCTCGACGCCGTCCCCGATTTGGATGTCGGCTCACCTTATGTGCCCTCTGGCAGCAGCCTCGGTGGTGGCAGCAGCTACGCCGCTGAAGGCAGTTTCAAAGTCGACCAAGACACCTTTAACCAATGGCAAGCCGTGAACGTAATTTCCGATGGTTCCAATCTCTATGTGGCTGCCGTCGATGTCAAAACCCCAACCAAAGGCACCGTGATTCAGATGGATACCTCTGGCGGCGCTTGGAAAGACCTCGGCAAATCCTTTCTCTCCACCATCACCCTGGGTGCCACCGGTTATAAAATGACCAAAACCATTCAAGGTCTGGCCATGGATGACTCAGGGAATTTAATTATCAGCGACAGCAACGACCAGCTCTTCCGCATGGATACCCCCAAATACAGCGTGACCACCGTGAAAGCAGCCCTGGCCAGCGCCCTGGACGTGGTTAGCAGCGGTAGCAATATCTTCGTCGCCACCTCAACTGGCATTCAAAAATTTGATTCCTCTCTCGCTGCAGGTTCGGCCTTTGGTTCGATCACCCCCAGCGGTGGTCTGGGCCGCGACAGCCAAGGCAATATCTACGCCGTGGCTGGCAGTGCGATTCAGAAAATTGACGGCAGCGGCAATGCCTCTGAAATTGTCAAAGATGTCAGCGGTGCCCTCGACGTCTCCGTTGACAGCAACGGCAATATCTTCGTTCTGATGAGCGACAGCGTCAAATTTTACAACAACAAAGGTGAATCCCAAGGCAGCTTTGGCTCCGGCGATTTCACTGCTCCCAAAGCCATCTTCGCTGATTCCAGCGGTGGCGTGTACGTCGCCGATTCCGGCAGCGATCACAAGACCTCCCAGGTCGTGAAATTCAGCAAAGGTTAAATCTTTGAACAAAGAACACTTGGGGAACTTTCTCCCCATTGCTCAGCAAGCCGCCCAGTTGGGCGGCTCTCAGCTTTTGGCACATCGGGGCAAACTGGCCCAGATTCGCAGCAAAAGCAGCAGCGGAGATCTGGTCACCGAAGCAGATCTGGCCTCAGAAGCTGCCATTCTGACACATTTTAAGACCCACCTGCCCGAACACGCCATCCTGGCTGAAGAATCGGGCAAACAGGAGACAGACAGCGATTGGCTCTGGGCCATAGACCCCCTCGATGGCACCTTAAACTATGCCCACAACCTGCCATTTTTCTGTGTCTCCATTGGCCTGATGTTCCAACTCAAACCCGTGCTGGGCGTGATCTACGCCCCTGTGCTGGATGAACTCTTTTGGGCCTATCAAGGCGGCGGCGCTTGGCTCAACGATCAGCCGATCCAGGTCTCTCAGACCGACAGCCTGCGCCAAAGCTTTTTGGCCACGGGCTTTCCCTACCGCAAAGCCGAATTAAGCGACAATAATTATGCTGAATTTTGCTATTTTGCCGATCAGACCCAAGACATTCGCCGACCGGGATCAGCGGCACTGGATTTGGCCTATGTGGCCTGTGGCCGCTTTGATGGCTTCTGGGAACGCCACCTCAATGCCTGGGATATCTGCGCTGGGGCCGTGCTGGTCGAAGTCGCGGGCGGCGTGGTCGGCAATTATGACGGAGAGGCCTTGGACCCACTCTCCGGGGAAATTATTGCCAGCAATGGCCCGATTCAGCACCTGCTGCAACAGCCACTGGCCACCCTGCGCGAGCGCAATATTTCTGTCAAAATCACCCTTTAAAGGCTAAGACTTGGGTTTAAAATGGCCATTGGAGCGCACCCGGCGCTTAAACTCATGGGCTTTTTGCAGGCGTGGCAGCAATTCAGCCAGATAGCTCTCCAACTTTTTCAGGCGTTCATTTTCGCTTTGCAGCTCAATCAGCGCCAAGCGCGCTTCGATCTCAAGGCTGAGCAAACTGCCCAAATGAAAACTCAGCCCTTGCTCCGGGGCTTCGATGGCACTGTCGGAGCCAATCAACTTGAGAAATTCAGCAAAGCCCGCCAGCACGGTTGCTTTGAGCGTTGGCTCGGGCTGCTCAGCGGGATCGTGGTCGTTAAAAAAGACCACTTCGGCCTTTAAATAGGGCTGGTCTTCGTGCATTTTGAGCAGGCGGTAGCGCTGGGTGCCGAGGGTCATCAGATCGAGTTGGCCATCGGCGTATTTGTGTAAAATTTGGTGGATCACCACCGTGCAGCCCACTTCGTGCAAATGATGCTCTTTGCTGAAGTTGATGCCAATCGGCAAATAGCCATTGCTGCCCGGACGCGGCGCACAATCGCTGACCATTTGTTTGTAACGGGGTTCAAAGATATGCAGGGGGACAGGTTCACCGGGCAGGGGCACAATCCCCAGGGGGAAAATCGGAATCAGGGCTTCTGACATGGGGAGCTCCTTTTAATTGGCTAACGGTTTTTGACAGTATACACCCCGTGGGAGGTTTTAGGTTTTAGGTGTTGAGAAAGCGTGGAGAGTCTGATCTTGGGCTCACTATTTGACTATTCGCTCAATGAGAGAAAGCAAAAGACCGTATCCAGGCAAAAGAAGCCTGTCTTTCGAAGCCTTCAAAACCAGGATAAAATGATAGAAATTTAAATGGAAACGTGTAATGAATATGCTTGATGTTTTTTCATTCAGTGAAAAGCTAATTGAAGATTACAGTTCCTTTTCCCGCAGCTTTACAACCATTCGTTCTCAAGATATTTTTAATGCTGTTGAGAGCGAATACAATAATGGCCGCTACTGGCCAGAACCGCTCATTCAAATTAATCCGAATTATAAACGAAGCAATACAGTTCAGGAATTGGTGCAACAAGGCTTGCTGCACCCAGAATGTGCACAGATATTTTTAGCGGGTAAAAACGAAGGTAAGCCAACTCCCCTGACTTTGTATAAACATCAAGTCGATGCTTTGGCCTTAGCTCATAAAAACAAAAGTTATATTGTCACTACCGGAACGGGATCTGGTAAATCAATGACTTTCTTTTTACCGATCATTGATCGGATTTTAAAAGCGAAGTCAAAAGATCCCACCCCCAAAACCAGAGCCATTGTTATATATCCCATGAATGCACTTGCGAACAGTCAATTAGAAGAACTGAATAAATTTCTTCATGGTTACGCTGAAGACGGCAAACCTTTCACTGTAAAGAGATATACAGGCCAAGAAAAACAGGCTGAGCGCGAAAATATCGCGACGAATCCTCCAGATATTTTATTGACCAACTTCATGATGTTGGAATTAATTTTGACAAGGTATGAATCCATTGACCGGCGGGTGGTAGAGCATTGTCAGGGGCTTGAATTTTTGGTTTTAGATGAACTGCATACCTATCGAGGTCGGCAAGGTGCGGATGTCGCCATGCTGGTGCGGCGTTTAAGGGAGCGCTTAAATGCCCAAAATATGATTTGCATTGGCACATCTGCGACAATGTCGAGTACGGGCACGGCATCTGATCAAAAATTAACAGTTGCCGAGGTTTCCAGTAAACTCTTCGGCCAAACCATTCAGTCCCACCAAGTCGTAGACGAAGACCTGGAGCGTCTAACAGATGATGCGTTAACCATTGACGCGATAAGATCGGAGCTAGGGAAAGTGATTCGCGCCAATCATTTTCAATGGAATAGCTATCAAGATTTCTGTCGAGACCCATTGGCCGTTTGGGTCGAACTGACGCTCGGAATTAGTATGATCGGTTTAGAAAAACTCAGCCGAGCCCGCCCCCTAACCCTAAAAAAAGCAGTTGAAAAATTATCCCAAGATGCAAAAGTCACCCAAGAGGAAGCTCAAGAAGCCTTAAAGAATTTTTTACTCGCCAGCAATCAGGTAAGAACGCCGCAAGATAAACAGCCCTTTGCGTTTAAGCTGCATCAATTTATCAGCGGCCCTGGAAAGGTCTATGTGACCTTAGAGCCCGTCAACCAACGGCTTGTCACATTAGATGGCCAGCGCTTTGCTCCAGGTCGGCAAAAGGAGGGGGTGCTTCTGTATTCTGCGCATTTCTGCAGAGATTGTGGGCAGGAGTATCACCCGGTCTGGCATGAGTCAGGCCCCCTCAATCTGTTTGCTCCACGGGAAATTGATGATGTAACGTCTGAAGAGGAAGATGTTTCCTTTGGATTTTTGGCCTTAAAAGACGCAGGGATGCAATACCATGGAGAAATCGATTTGCCAGAAAGCTGGATGGATTTTTCCAAGTCTGATCCGCGTATCAAAAGTGCAAACCGCAAGTGGGTTCCTCAAACTATGTATGTTCAGCCCAATGGGGAGATTGGCCGGGGCGAAGAGTTTTGGTATATTCCCGGTAAATTTCGGTTTTGTCTGAATTGTTTGTTTTTGCATGAGGCGCATGGCAAAGATGTCAATCGGCTATCAAGCCTTTCTGGAGAAGGTCGTTCTTCTGCCACAACCATGTTGACGTTGAGTCTTTTACGGCAGTTGTTTGGCTCAGATTGGCCTGAAGACATGCCCGATCCGCGAAAGCTACTGGGCTTTAGTGACAACCGCCAGGATGCCGCCTTGCAAGCAGGTCATTTTAATGACTTCATTCATCTTTTGACTTTGCGCTCAGGTTTAATTCACGCTTTGCAAAAAAACGGTGGTTTATTGCAAGAAGAAAATTTGGCTGATGAAGTTTTTAGGGCCTTGGGGTTTCATGGACAAGATACGGGTGTTTTGTCTGAATATTTGCAAACCCCCAAATTAATGGGATTGGCACGACAAGAAGCCCAACGCTCCCTGCGTTTTGTTTTGGGCTATCGCTTATTGAGAGACTTACGCAAAGGGTGGCGTTACAATAATCCCAATCTGGATCAGCTGGGATTGCTTCAAATTGACTATCTCAGTTTGAATGAATTTGCCCAGGAAGAATCCCTGTTTAGCGAAAGTCATCGCGTCCTTCAACGCCTATCCCCCAAGAGCCGTATTCAGTTGGCGTGTCTGGTCTTTGACGAACTGCGGCGCAACCTTTGTTTGGAATCTCGCTACCTGGATTCGGTAGAACAGGATCGTGCCCGCAATACAGCTTATAGCTATCTCAACGAGCGCTGGGCTTTTGCAACCGATGAAAAACTTGCCACTTCGCGATATTTGGTACTCGGCTCCAAGCCTGATAAACAG
Organism: Candidatus Sericytochromatia bacterium; assembly: GCA_050248915.1. Lineage (GTDB taxonomy): Bacteria > Cyanobacteriota > Sericytochromatia > UBA7694 > UBA7694. Next base: position 15,710 of record JBFWRL010000022.1, on the reverse strand, counting down.
GGACGCGTCAGATTAGATTTGGTCAGCGGTGGGCCGCGTTCACGTTTGGTTCGACTCCTAAAATTCGCTGATTTTTGGAAAGAGACCGATTTCGCGGATCAAGTCCGAAACTGGAGAGGACAAGAACTGACAGAAATTGTCCAAGCCTTGCTTGAAGCTGCAAGCAATTATGGTTATGTCCAAAAGCAAATAATAGATGCTCAGACTGAGGCCTGGCGACTCAAATCATCAGCGATGCAATGGAAATTAAAAGAAGCCGAAGAAAGTAATCCCAATCCGTTTTTTCGCCAACTCTATCTTTCAACTGCCGCACTGCTTGATTCAGAGAGCCATCCCCTTTTTGCCTTTGAAGCCCACGAACATACAGCCCAGGTGGAAGCCAATAAACGTCAAATGTTGGAATCGAGGTTTCGGTATACTCAGCAAGACAAAGACAATTGGGCCGTATTATCGGCTTCTGAAACCCCACTCAGGCGCTTACCCATTATGTATTGCTCACCGACGATGGAATTGGGCGTGGATATTTCGAGCCTGAATACAGTTTATTTACGCAATGTACCCCCCACACCCGCCAATTATGCGCAAAGAAGCGGTCGGGCAGGCCGTTCGGGGCAAGCAGCCTTGGTGGTCACCTACTGCGCAGCAATGAGTCCACATGACCAATGGTTTTTTCAACACAAAAACGACATGGTTTATGGTGTGGTCAAAGCCCCCACACTGGATTTGAGCAACCGTGATTTAATCGACAGCCATCTGCATGCGATCTGGTTGTCTCAGGTAGAATGCCCATTGAATAGCAGTATTGCGGGTTTACTGGATTTAGAAAAACCTGATAAACCTGTAAAGGCAGAATTACACTCCTATTTCGAAGAAGCGCAAACTTCTGAACAGGCTTTGGAACAGGCCCAACAGGTATTGCTGAAATTGTCGCAGGAGTTAACTCCCGAGAAAGCCCCCTGGTTTCATGCAGAGTACGCAAGTCAGAGCCTTCAAAATGCACCCATCGCCTTTGATGCGGCTCTGGGCCGCTGGCGAAAATTATTAGAAGCAACACTACAACAAATGGAAATGGCTGATACAGTGGTTCGCAGTCATGCCACTTCGCCGGATGAACGTGAAAATGCCAGACTCCGCTATAATGACGCGGCCAATCAGCGCAACTCTCTTGAGAAAAGCAGTGGAGCACAGAATTCAGACTTTTACACCTACCGTTATCTTGCCAGCCAGGGGTTTTTACCCGGTTATAATTTTCCGCGTCTGCCTCTGATGGCCTGGATTCCAGCCCGTGGCGGCAGCAATGGCAAAACGAAAGAAGGCAATATGGTCAGCCGTTCGCGTTTTCTGGCCTTGTCTGAATTTGGCCCGCGCAGCCTGATTTATCACGAAGGGCGCACCTTCCGCGTGGTTCGGGCCAAGCTGAATCTGTCTTCTGGGGATCAGGTTTCTCCGGGCGGAGCCTTGGCCACCTTGGGGGCTCGGATTTGTTCGGCCTGTGGCTATGGTCACTTAGGTGTGGAGTCTGAGCCCGAGCCGACGGCCAATGTCTGTGAACACTGTCAAACCCCTTTAACGGATTCGGACCGGGTCAATCATCTGTATCGGATTGAAACAGTTGAAACCGTTCAGGTAGAACGCATTTCAATCAACGATGAAGAACGCCAGCGCCAGGGCTATGAACTGCAAACCACCTACCGTTTTTTACCGGGGCCAGATGGCCGGATTCAGCTCCAGCAATCACATGTCTGCTGGCAGGATGAAATTTTAGCCGAGCTTTCGTATGCTCCTGCCGCACAAATCTGGCGAATCAATCGCGGTTGGCGCAGACGCAAAGATAAGCGCCAGCTCGGATTCTTTATTAACCCCATTACAGGCAGTTGGAGCAAACAAGACAATCCAGACGATGCCGATCAGAGCGAAAGTGCTGAGGACAAAGCCCTGCGGCGGGTTCCCAATCAACGGATTGTGCCTTTTGTGGAAGATTTTCGCAATGTGTTGATTCTTTCACCCGAGCAGGAACTGACAGAATCGGCCATGGCAACCTTGCAAGCGGCCTTGAAGCGCGGCATTGAGCAGACCTTCCAGATAGAAGACGGTGAGCTGGCTTGTGAACCCCTGCCCAATACGGACCATCGGCGTCGGTTCTTGTTTTATGAAGCAGCTGAAGGGGGAGCCGGTGTTTTGACCCGATTGGCGAATGAACCTGAACAATTGGCGGCAGTGGCCAGCCAGGCCCTAAAACTCATGCACTTTGCGGCCCCAGAAGGCGCTTGGGTATTTGAACACCTGGCCCAGCAAGAACTCAAAACCCCCACAGGTGAAAAGCTGTGTGAGGCCGGTTGCTATCTCTGTCTGTTATCCTACTATAATCAGCCAGATCATGTGTTGATTAATCGGCAAGATGAAGAGGTTCTCAAGGTGTTGGTAGCTTTGGCAAATGCAAATGTTCGACCGATCATGTCACCGCTCGCCCAGGAAGAGCCCAAAGACAGCCTCCAAGCTTGGATTCAGGCATTGGAACAAAACCAGCTGAAACAGCCAGATATGCTGAATGTCTCGCTGATGCAAGGACAGGCCCAGGCGGATGCCCAATACAAGTCGGCCCGCGCCCTGGTTTTTCTGACAGAACCCACGAAAGACGTCTTGGATTATGCCGCAGATCGGGGTTACCAAGTGGTGATCTTTGGCTCTGAAGCCCAGTGGCCTGAAGTGTTCGCACAATATCAGGCCATATTTGGTATTAGCGTATGATTACCCGTATCCAAGCCTTAAACTATCGATGCCTGAAATCCATCGATATTTCTTTAAATGCCTTTCATGTGCTTGTTGGACCCAATGCCAGTGGAAAAACAACCTTTCTGGATGTGGTTGGCTTTTTGGGAGATTTGGTCGCGGAGGGTCCCGATGGCGCGATTGGCAAAAGAACTGAGAATTTCCAGGACTTGGTCTGGCAGCGGCAATTAAAACCATTTGAGTTGGCGCTGGAACTAGACATTCCAGAGACACTGAGAGCGTCACTCTTTGACCCCCATCTGGACACAGTCAGGTATCAGGTGAAAATTGGCCCTGAAAAAGACTCTGACATACCACTCATTCTTGCAGAAACAGTCTTATTAAAGCAAAAAACAGCTTCAGAGCCTCAATTAAAGTTGCAATTCCCGGAATTACTTCCTGAACAAAAGACACTCCAAGAAAGTAATCGCGGTCAAAAGACACGAACCATTGTGAACAAGGTTTCTGGGGGAAACGATAACTTTTATTCAGAGGTCTACAAATCTTCTGGCAAGGGATGGGCTCCGTCTTTCCGGCTGGGTCCGAAAAAATCCGCCCTGGGCAATTTAATTGATGACCCCGAAAAATTTCCGGTCTCAACCTGGTTGCTTGAAACCCTGGCTCGGGGTGTACAGCCTTTTATTCTGAATAGTCAATTTATTAGAGTGGCCTCCCCTCCCGGTCAAGCCTTAAAATTCAAGCCCGATGGCTCGAATCTGCCCTGGGTTGTTAAGGAACTGGCTGAAAAAGCCCCGGAACAGAAGGATGCCTGGATCGAGCACGTACGTTCTGCCTTACCCGATCTGATGGATGTGCGCACGGTGGTGCGCCCCGAAGATCGGCATGCTTATCTGATGGTGAAATACGATAATGGCCTGGAAATTCCCTCTTGGACGGCATCGGATGGCACGCTTCGCTTGCTCGCTCTGACATTACCGGCTTATTTGAATGTGGTCGATTCTTCGACCCACGGCATTTATCTGATCGAAGAGCCCGAAAATGGTGTGCATCCGAAAGCGGTTGAAACAGTATTTCAATCCCTTTCATCTGTTTATGACGCTCAGATTCTCATGGCAACACATTCTCCTGTTATTCTGAGTCTGGCTGAACCTGAGCAAATACTCTGTTTTGCCAAAACCGCAGATGGCTATGTAGACATGGTTCAAGGCAATGAGCACCCCCAGTTGCGTGACTGGAAAGGGGATATTAGCCTGGGTAACCTCTTTGCCTCTGGAGTACTGGGATGACCTTTAGACACGATTTGATCGTCCTTGTGGCCGATGGAAATATGGAGTCAGCTGTGAGAAGTCTTTTAAAGCGACATCAGGCCTTGGGAATTCAGTCGATTGATGCAGAAATTATCAAGGCGGCAGGAACAAACGACCCCGGATGTATTCACAGTTGTGTGGGTTATTTACATGGTTACCTTAAAACCCACAAATTTGCTTTGGTGATGCTGGATTTTGAGGGGTCTGGCCAGGAACATCAGATCCCCGCCCAAATTGAAGCTAACATTCAGACGCAATTAATCCAAGATGGCTGGGTGTTTACGGGAGAAGATTTGCTGGGTTCCCCGCGCGCTGAAGCCGTGGTCATTCGCCCAGAGCTGGAAAATTGGGTCTGGACATCTTCAGCGCAATTGCCCCAGGTTTTAGGCTGGCCAGTAGGAGAAGATCTTAGGTCATGGCTGGAGTCTCAACAACTCTGGACTCAAAATCAAGCAAAGCCCTCCGATCCCAAAAAAGCCCTTGAAAAAACACTCAGATTTTTGCGAAAGCCTCGTTCGTCTTCCATTTACAAAAACATCGCCGAAACGGTGAGCTTTAAACACTGCTCTGATACGGCATTTCAACGCTTTTGTGCAATTTTAAGAAGGTGGTTTCTGTGAGTCAGCAATTTCTGCCAGGGGCCCTGATTCGGGCCAGGGGTCGAGAATGGGTCGTTCAACCCGGATCAGAAGGGGATGTGCTTTGTCTGCGCCCTTTTGGGGGAACAGAAGCTGAAACGGTGACTCTCTTGACCACACTTGAATTTAAGCCCCCTGAGCCAGCCACGTTTCCGTGGCCAGATCCCCACAAGCCAGGCAACCACGATGCGGCTTTGCTCTTGCGCGATGCCTTGCAACTCAAGCTGCGCAATGGCGCTGGTCCCTTTCGCTCCTTTGGCAATATCGCCGTTGAACCAAGGGCCTATCAGTTGGTGCCCTTGCTGATGGCTCTGCGCCAGCCCACTGTGCGCCTATTGATTGCCGACGATGTCGGGATTGGCAAAACCATCGAAGCGGGCCTGATTGTTCGCGAATTGTGGGATCGGGGTGAGATTCGCCAGATCGCTGTGTTGTGCCCTCCGCATTTGGTGGAACAATGGCAGAAAGAGTTATTGGAGCGCTTTCATTTTCGGGCCACGGCTTTAACATCTTCTTCGGTGGCACGCATTGAGAAACAATTGCCTTCGGGCAGTTCGCTGTTTGAGCAACACCCGATTGTGATTGTGAGCCTGGATTATATCAAGTCGGAACGGCACAGAGAGCACTTTTTGGCAATGGCCCCGGAATGTGTCATTGTCGATGAAGCACATACCTGTACCACACAGGGCCAAGGGCGACAATTGCGTTTTGAACTCTTGCAGCGGCTCGCTGCCGATCCGGATCGGCATATGGTTTTGTTGACGGCCACCCCGCATTCGGGCAAAGACAGTGCTTTTTACAATCTCTTGTCTTTGCTGGATCCAATATTTGGAAAATTACCCGAAGCCTCACTGGCTGAGCAGAAACGCCTGCGTGAACAGCTTTCAAATCATTTTGTTCAGCGCCGCCGCAAGGATATCGAAGAATGGCAAGAAGGCAAACTCTTTCCCCGCCGCAAAACCCGAGAGATCACCTATTCATTGAGTGGCGCTTGGGGCGAGTTTTTTGACGCCGTGCAAGACTATTGTCTCGATTTGGCACAACGCAAAGAACGAGAACAGCACCTGTCTTCGATGATTTGGTACGCCACCCTGGCGATGCTGCGCTGTGTGGCATCATCCCCAGCAGCGGCAGAAAAAGCCCTGACCACACGTTTGCAGGGTCAAGATGAGACCCTCCATTTTGAAGAAGATCCCCATCTCTTTGACGGCCAAGCCGATGACCTGCTTGTGGATGACTTGGAACCCGCAGCAGCGATTGAGGAAGCCAGCCAACTCAAAAATCTGATACATTCCGCTCGCAAGCTGAGTGGCAAAGACCACGATCCCAAATTGGATGTGCTGATCGCCCATCTTCAGGAATTGCTCAAAGAAGACTTTAGGCCTGTGATTTTCTGCCGTTATATCGCCACCGCCCATTATTTGGGTGAACATCTGCGCAAAGCCTTCCCCAAGCGGACGGTGGATGTGATCACGGGCGAATACACCCCAGATGAGCGAGAAGTGCGGGTGGAAACATTGGGTGAATCTGAATTGCCCATTTTGGTGGCTACCGATTGTTTGTCAGAAGGGGTCAATTTACAGCACCATTTTAATGCCGTGATTCACTATGATCTGGCCTGGAATCCGACGCGGCATGAGCAGCGCGAAGGCAGGGTGGATCGCTTCGGGCAAAAGTCGCCCGAAGTGCGCTGTACCATGTTGTATGGGCAGGACAATCCTGTTGATGGCTTTATCCTCAATGTGATTCTGCGCAAAGCAGAAGCCATTCGCCGTGAATTGGGCGTGCTGGTGCCCATGCCCGAGGACTCGCAGCGTATCAATCAGGCCCTGATCAAAGCTGCTTTACTGAAACGCAAGCCTGGCAAAGGTCAAGCCCAGCAGTTGGATTTTCTTGAAGCGCTTGCGCCCGAACTCAAAGCGGTCGAGAGCGACTGGCAAGATGCCATGGAAAAGGCCAAAGCCAATCGCACAATCTTTGCACAGCGGCGTATCAAACCCGAAGAAGTGCTGCCGGAATGGCGCAAACAATTGGCCGTATTGGGCGGGGAGGCCGATGTTCGCCGCTTTGTGCACAATGCCTGTGCCCGCTTAAACGCGCCGTTGGAGCCGAGCAAACGACATGGCGAGCGCTTGCTCACCGCCCATTTGCCCCAGGCCCTCAAAGCCCGTCTGGCTCAGGTCCAGCTGGATAAAACCCTGAATTTGGATTTTCAATTTCCACCCGTGCCAGGCGCGATGTATGTGCATCGCAGCCATCCCCTGGTGGGCTATCTGGCCGATTATTTGCTAGAAACGGCCCTGGCGGGAGACAGCCAACTCACAGCCCGAACCGCCGTGACCATTACAGCAGACGTGGATGTGATCACCCAGATTTATTTGCTGCGCATTCGCCACCAGCTAACTTTTTTGCGCCAGAATCAGCGCCGAACCCTGATGGCAGAAGAAACCCTTGCGCTGGCCGTCGAGGGCCGCGCCCAGCCCCGCTGGCTGGAAGAAGCCGATGTCTTGAGTCTGCTGGCCGTGACGCCCAGCGCCAATTTGTCGGCTGAAGCCTCGGTGCGCGAAGCCCAGGCAGCCTTGGAATTCTTAGACAGCCAACGCGAACGCCTCGATGCCATCGCCCAGAGCCGGGCTGAAGCCCTGCTGGCGGATCACCGCCGGGTGCGCGAAGCGGCCAAAGATCTCGGTTCTTATAGCGTGCGGCCCTGTTTGCCCGTCGATGTGATGGGTGTGTATGTTTTGTTACCGGATGAATTGTGAGCCAGGCCATGAAAAAGAAACACCCAGATATCCTGATTTTTGACAGCCAGCGCCTTGAAGGCAACCTGTTTGTGGCTGAGATTCTGGCCAAAGCCGCCCATGGAGAATTCAACCGTCAGAGCGAAGCAGACTATGCTGTGCCACGGGGGCTAAAGCTCCAAGATGAATATGGCCGCGCTTTTTTAATTGCCCAGGCCCAGTGGAAAGCCTTTGTCGAACAAAGCAACCGCAAGGATCTCATCCCGCAGGCAGTGACAGAGACCTTTGTGGTGGAGTTTTTGCGCGATACCCTGGGCTACCATGACCTGAGCCCGGCAGAACCTCAGGAGTTACAGGGCCGCGTCTATCCGATCGGCTTTCGTGCAGGACAATTGCCAGTAGTACTGGCCCCCCATGATGTGGGCCTGGACACCCCCGATCCGCGCTTTGCAATCAGCGGCACACGCAAAAAGAGTGCGGCACAGCTCTTGCAGGAATATCTCAACGCCAGCCCAGAAGGCACGTGGGGATTGGTTTGTAATGGTTTACAGCTTCGGCTGATGCGGCATGCGGCCAGCATGACCCGTCCGAGCTTTTTGGAATTTGATCTTCAGCTGATCTTAAGAGACTTGCGCTACCCAGATTTCTCGGCGCTGTGGCGTTTGCTGCACGCCAGCCGGGCCAGCGGCAGCCCCACAATCTGGGAGCAGTGGCGCTTAGAAGGGCTGCAACAGGGCACCCGTGTGCGCGAAGATTTGAGCAAAGGCGTCACCCAGGCCCTGCGCGTGCTGGGTCAGGGGTTTTTGCAGCATCCGAATAATCAGGCCCTGCTCGAAGCCCTGCGCACAGGCGCTTTGAGCAAAGAAGGGTATTACCAAGAGCTGCTGCGGCTGGTCTACCGTTGTCTGTTTCTGTATACCGCCGAAGAACGCGAATTGCTGCACACGCCATTGAGAGAGAACAGCAGCCCAGCAGAGCGTCAGGCCAGAGCGATTTACGCAGCAGGCTACAGTCTGCGCCGCTTGCGCCAGCCCTCTCTGGCTTATCCGGTGGCTGATGGCTATGAAGATCTCTGGCAAGCCCAGCAGATTGTCTTTCGAAGTCTGGCCCAAGGAGAAGACCACCTCGCCCTGCCCGCCTTGGGCGGCATTTTTGAGGCCGGACAATGCCCTTATATCGATGCCTGTGCCTTAAATAACCGGGCCTGGCTCGAAGCCCAGTTTTCGTTGCGTTGGTCGATGGCCAGTGGCTCTTTGACCCCTGTCGATTACCGCAATATGGGCCCCGAAGAACTGGGCTCGGTGTATGAAAGTCTCTTGGAGTTGGTGCCCGACGTCTCTTGGCAAAGCCGCAGCTTTGACTTTGTCGGATTGAATGATGAGGCCACCAAAGGCAATGCCCGCAAGCTTTCGGGCAGTTATTATACCCCTGATTCGCTGGTACAAGAATTGATCAAGTCGGCCCTGGATCCGGTGATTGCCGAACGCCTGGCCCGACAGTCAGACAACCCCAGCCAAGCCTTGCTCTCGATTTCGGTGGTGGATCCAGCCTGCGGCAGCGGCCACTTTTTGCTGGCGGCAGCCCGTCGGCTGGCGGAGCAATTGGCCCAGTTGCGTTCGCCCGAAGGGGCCGTGCAGCCCGAAGCCTACCGCCATGCCCTGCGCGAAGTGATCAGCCACTGCATTTATGGCATTGACCGCAATCCCATGGCGCTGGAATTGGCCCGAATTGCACTCTGGATCGAAGGTTTTGAGCCCGGAAGGCCCTTGTCGTTTTTGGATCACCATCTGGTCTGTGGAGATGCCCTGCTGGGCCTGACCTGGATCAAGCAGCTTGCAAAAGGCATTCCCGATGAGGCTTTTAAAAACCTGTCTGGCGATGACAAAGCCCTGTGTGCCCGCCTCAGAGCCAGCAACAAACAAGAGCGCAAAGCGCTGGAAAAGCGCCTCGCCAACAAAGGGGATCTGTTTACCAGCATCAGCCAACACAACCTGTTGGAGCAGCGCCAAAAATTGGAAAATCTGCCCGATCTTTCACTGGCAGAGATTGCCCAGAAAGAAGCTGCCTGGAAGGCCTTTTTAGAGCAGGCCCAGAATAGCACTCTGGCCCATGCTGCGGATTTGTTTGTGGGGGCTTTTTTGACTCCCAAACAGGCAGCCCCCGAGGACGAAAGCCAGATCCCCACCACTGCGGCCCTGGCCGTTGAGCTGTTTGGAGATGAACGCGATGAAGCCCATTTGGAAGTGTTGCAAGCAGCCCGCTCGATCTGCGAAAAAGGGCGCGTGCTGCACTGGCCGCTGGCCTTCCCCAAGATCTTTGCCGAAGGGGGCTTTGACTGCATTCTGGGCAATCCGCCCTGGGAGCGCATCAAGCTACAAGAAGAAGAATTCTTTGCCAATCGGCACACCCTGATTGCTGCTGCCCGCAACAAAGCCGAGCGCGGCCAACGCATCGAATGGCTGGCCCAAGGCCTGCTGATGCACAAGCTCTATCCCCAGACTGCCCAATCCGCAGAGCCTGCCAGTGACGAGATCCTGCTTTACCAGGACTTTCTGCTTACCCGCCGTCTGGCCGAGGCCACCAGTATCTTTGCCCATATTAAAGCTGAGGATGGGGGCCGCTACCCCCTGACAGGTGTGGGCGACGTGAATACCTACGCCCTGTTTGCCGAAACCATCAGCCAGTGGGTCAAAGAGACCGGGCGGGCCGGGTTTATTGTGCCGACCGGGATTGCCACAGATGATTCGACCAAAGCGTTTTTTGCCCACCTCACCCAGCACAGACAATTGATCAGCCTTTTTGATTTTGAGAATCGTGAAGCTGTTTTTCCCGGTGTACATCGCAGTTATAAATTCTGTTTGCTTTCATTGGGAAAAGCTCAAGAAGCTGAATTTGCTTTTTATTTGGCCCAGACAGAGCAACTGCGTGATTCCGACCGCCGCTTTAGTTTAAGCGCTGAAGATTTTGCCCTGATCAATCCCAATACCTTAACCTGCCCGGTGTTCCGCAGTCGTTTTGATGCTGAACTGACCCGAAAAATTTACCGGAATGCCCCCGTCCTGATTCAAGAAGAACGGGAGGAACAGCCTGAGCAGAATCCCTGGGGCATCTCGTTTATGCGTATGCTGGATATGTCCAACGACAGCCATTTATTTGCCTTTCAACCAACGCCAGACAGTGTGCCTCTTTACGAAGCCAAAATGGTGCATCAATTTGATCACCGTTGGGCCAGCTATGATCATCAGCAAACCCCACCCGTTTCAAAAGATGTTACCCAGACAGAAAAAGCGGATCCCAACTTCGAAGTCACGCCCCGCTATTGGGTGCCAGAACGCGAAGTCCTGGCCCGATTGGCACAAGCACCTCGCAGCCTGCTCAAAGCCTGGCTCGCTCAAGATGAGCATCAGCAATTACATGCCCTGGCCAATTGGGTGGCTGCCAGTCAGAGGGAATCTGTTGGAGGCCCCCTCTTTGAAGCTCCGCAAACCTGGCAGACGTGGCCATTATTTAAAGTGCTGTTGCCTCATTGGCAGGATGAAAAACAGCAAAAAGAAGCTCTGGGACAAGCGCTGACAGCGGTAGAACTCGACCATTTGGCTCAAACAGATGATCTGGCCTCCGCCTTGGAGCATCTGATACGTCAGCGCAGCCCAAAGTGGCTAATGGGTTGGCGAGATATTTGTCGGGCCACAGATGAACGAACTGTGATAGCTTCTGTTGTTCCTGTTTGGGGTACAGGTGATACATTTTTGCTTATGTTCCCTAAAATTCAGGATAAAAGACTATATTCATGTCTTTTAGGCGATCAAAATAGTTTAGTCCATGATTTTATTGCTCGCCAGAAGGTAGGCGGTACCCACCTCAAATATCATGTCAAAAAACAACTTACCACTTTATCTCCCGACAAATACAATGAGTCAGACATACAATTTATCCTCCCCCGCATCCTTGAACTCACTTATACCTCTTATTCCTTGAAAGGCTGGGCACAAGAACTTGGTTACGAAGGTGAGCCGTTTGGGTTTAATCCTGAACGCCGGGCCTTGCTGCGCGCCGAGTTGGACGCCTATTATGCGCGCCTCTACGGGCTGAGTCGCGATGACTTGCGTTATATTCTCGACCCATCTGATGTGCTGGGAAAAGACTACCCTTCTGAGACCTTCCGGGTGCTGAAAAATAGGGAAATCAAGGAGTATGGCGAATACCGTACAGGCCGACTGGTACTCGAAGCCTGGGACAGACTCTGCGAATGAGCTTGTCGCCTGATGCTTTGCACATCCAGACCCGTTTGGCTCAAGAAGGCATCGAAAATCTCTGGCATTTTACCAGTATCAAAAATCTCCCCCTGATCAAAGGCCGGGGCTTGTATAGCAAGCAAAAGCTGGAGACAGAAGAACTTTTTTCTCAGGTCATTACGGGTGGCAATCAAGAATCCATCGAGGCAGATCGGCAAAGAGGGAATTGGAATCTGGTTTCTTTGGCCTATACCCCCTCCACCCCGATGTTTTACCATACCAAACAAGCAAACCACCTGGTTTATTGGGAGATTGATCCAGCAGTAGCTTGTTTTGAGGGCGTTATATTCACCAACAAAAATGCCCTCAAAAAGCTCAACGGAACCACCCGCAAACCAGGCATTGCAGGACTCAACGAAGTTCAGTTCAATTATTTTAAACCCAATCAAACTTTTTCTAAAGACTGGCGAGAGTTTGTGCAAGCGGAAGTACTGATCCCTGAAATGGTGAGCCCCGATTATCTCAAAGCGCTGTACACGGTTAGCCCGATCAGCAAGCTTTATGCTGAAATCAGTTTTGAAGAAGCGTTTGAGAAAATCATTGTTCAACCCAACATCTTCAAAGATAATTTTGGCCAACAATTTGCCTTCCCTTTTGTCAACCGCATGAAGTACATGACCGATGACGGGATTAAAGATTTGAATGCAGACAGTTTTTGCTGGGCTCAGGGCAGTGCACCTTATTGGCCTGTTAACCAAAACATGAGGGTCGGTTTTGAGGTTCATGCAACCCTTGGTGCACGCTTGAGAGTTTATCTGGAACGTGAGCTAATGCTTGATCACACCTTCCAAAGTTCGGGCATGCAAACCTGTCCAAAGGTGTTACAATTAAATCGACAACAAGGCACATTGAGGGTTTTTATTAACAAAATCTGCTGGCTAAAATGCGAGGTGAAATAGAGATGGAAGCGACAGCCAACCATTTTCAGGCAGCTCTTTCACTTTCAGCGTTGGGGGATGCCCTGGGCTGGCCCCAAGAATTTAAACGCTACAGTTCAGGTGCTCAACTCAGACAGTTTGTCTCTTGGAAAAAAAGCAGTGGAGGCAAATATTGGGCCTATCAGGATCCGATTCAGACCGGAGAGTATTCTGATGACACCCAATTGATGTTAGCCATTGCTCGCAGTATCTTACCTGACCGTGCTTTCTGGCCCGAATACTTTGCCTACCTGGAATTGCCGCTCTGGCTTCATTACGAGCGGGGTGGGGGCCGAGCCACCAAACAAGCAGCCAGAAACCTACTCAAATACAAGACCCTTTGGTCTCAAAATATTTTTGGCTCAGATAAAACAAATTATGACTCTGCTGGCGGCAATGGGGCTGCCATGCGCACCCTGCCCATTTCCCTTGCACGCGCCCATGATTTAGATGCATTGTTAACAGATACACTTAGCCAAGCGTTGATCACCCACGGACACCCCAGGGGCATCGTGGGTACTTTGGTTTTGGCCTGTGCCCATTACCAACTCATTCAAGATTCCCAATTGCACTATAAGACCTTTGGCCAGTTTGTGAAACACACCCTTGACTCATTTTTCAAGGAAAAATCTCACTGGTCTGAGGAACTTTTAGCTTGGTGGCAGGCACGCCCCATGCATTATCTGGAAATATGCCTGAATACTCTGGAAGAAATGCTGGCAATGTTGCGTCTGATTCCTGAATATTTAAACCAAGCTTCACAACATTATTTTCAAAAAATTGGTTGTTTGGCTCCAGAAACCAAAGGTTCTGGAACAGCAACCGTCGCTGGTGCTCTCTTTCTCTACTTTCAGTTTCGCTCCCAGCCTGAAGAAGCCATTTTTGCAGCAGCTAATCTGGTGGGCAGTGATACTGATACGATTGCCAGTATGGTGGGTGGTTTGGTCGGTCTTCAGCTTGGAGATCGACTGTCCCCCGAATTGGCATCATTAAGCCATCAAATTCAAGATTATAAATACCTATCCAATTTGGGGAAATATCTGTTTGAGATCGCTCATTCCATGCCACAAGAAAGTCTCTTTGAAAAAGAAGAACAGATTAAACCAGATAAAAAAGAATCGCTTAAAATTGTTTTATCCTGGGAAATGGGCTTGCATGAGCTTTTTTGGGACTTGCTTAATCAAGGGGATATGATTTCCCACCCAACATTAGGTATGGGACGTCTGCTGACCAAAGCCATTTACCCCATTGCCAATCGGACAGATTATGAAACCCGCGTCTTTCAAGTTCGCTTTGATACAGGTCAGTCGGTTTATTTCCATTCTCGTGTATCAAAAGAAAACTTTGATGTAGAACAAAGCCTCGGCAAAACTGTTCGCCAAGAGCTTGCTTTAGCAGGTTAAATTTAGCTTCCTGTTTAAAGCTGCAAATGTGCAAAATTTGAATCCATAAGGAGCAAGAAATGACCTCCAAAACAATTCAAGCCGATGTCTGGACAGATGTCTTGATCTCACTTTTAGCCATTTATGGCCCAAGCCTGGAAAAAGTGGATAGCCTGGTTCCCGCATTTAAGCAAGCAGGCCTTACATCTCCCAGCAAAGTTGCTCAGATGTCTCATGAAGAGGTCTACAATGCCCTGGTTAAGTCAGGCTACGACCGGGGCAATTTGCTGGGTATTTTTATTCCTCGGATACAGGCTGTAGCCCAAACCTTTGAGCAGGTGGGGATGGCTCAGGTAGAAACTGTTTTGCAAGGCAAAAATATTCAGGCGATTGAAAAGATCTTACTGCCTATCAAAGGCATTGGGCCAAAAGTCGTGAATAATTTTCTGTTGCTGCGTGGGTTGGTTGAATCATAACTTTTTCTGATTGAGGTTTATACATGCACAGAGTAAAAATTGCACCCAGACGTGAAGCTCAGGCCTTTAAATGGTCTGAACTTGATCAATCTCAAAAAGAAGCTTTGGCAAAGGCCGTTATTTTGCTCAATGATTATACAGTCAATGCGCAAAAAAAATCCAGTTCCGAAAAAACCAAGATTCAAAAACACCACAGAGCTCAAATCATCTTTATTGATGGAAAAAGAGGCACAGGAAAAACCAGTGTATTGACCACCCTGATTTACACGACAGAAGAAGCCGAAAGATGGAAAGAGTTTTCTCAGGACTTAGATACTTCAAATGCCCTTGAAAGAGAAGTGCTTGATATTTCAGCTGGTCAGCTGAAATCCATTTGTTGGCTTAACACGCTTGATTTAGAGATGTTGCCTGAACCAACAAATCTACTTGCTTCATTATGTGTGAGAATCGAAGAGACATTTAAAAATAGTACCAACACTCCGTTTTATACAAGCCAACTGGTTGGGAAAAAAGAAAGAGATGCGTGGCGAAAATTTTCTGATCTCATGAATAGCTTTGCCTTGGGTTGGAAAACAAATCTACAGGAGCGCAAAGAGGTTGACCCTGACACCTATTCCTCTGAAGTTCTTAGAGTGGAACGTGCGAGAATGCAATTGGATCATTTTCCAGAAATTCTATCTAACCTTGGAGAATTTTATAAAACAACTTACAATCTCTCATTAAAACCATTGTTTGTTTTGCCTGTCGATGATGCTGATTTAAATCCACAACGATTTTTAGACCTCCTAGATTTAACACGCAGGGCAAAGGCCCCAAATTTGGTCTTTCTGGTTCTAGGCAATTATGACAACCTCTCCCAATTACTGGAATGGAAATATGCTTCAGAAATTAGTGAGATGTTACCATCTAAAGATAATTTTAACGTAGCAAGTATTTATGCGACTCAGATGGTAGAATATTCAACACATTGGGCTTATTCTGCGCTTCAAAAACTCGTTCCACCGGGAAACCATCTGATTAAATTGGAAGCCTATTCTTTTGAAGAGGCTTCAAGACATACTTCTGAAGGCTGTGAATTTAATCTAAAAGCATTACTGGAAAAAGCTTTATTGCCCAAGCCAGCCGGAGCCATAAAAGATTATCTTTCTCCCCATTCAAACATTTGGGAGTTAATTACGTTTTCAGAATGGAAAAACAGCTCCAGATTTATTCCTCAGCAGACAT